>CAZGUS010000302.1:0-1509 GCA_964529245.1 uncultured Anaerolineaceae bacterium | reverse complement strand
GCCGCAGGGCGTACCATCGAGGCGTGTCAGACCAGCTGAACTTGAGCCTCACCGGCGACGTCGCACGGCTGCCGGACAGCCTGCGGCCGATGACGCCCAGGTCGGCCGAGGCGGCTTTCGATTCGGTTGATCACATCTTCGAGCCGAACTGGGGCGGCCGGCGCGTCCTGGCCTTCATCGAGCCCGGGCGGCCGGGCCGGCCGAGCCTTCGGCTGCTCGACGAACACGGTAGCGACCTGGCGCCGCATCTGCCCGAGCTGGCCTATATCGCCGATCTCGTGGGCGACCCGCCGGCGATCCTGGACGGCGAGCTCGTCGTGCCCGATCGGGCCGGCCGAATGGACGAAGACGCGCTCGTGGCGCGCCTGGCCGACGGCCAGACCTCGGGGCTCAGCCCCGTCTATCTCGTGTTCGATCTGCTGTGGGCCGGCGGGCGGCCGCTCGTCGCTCAGCCGCTGGCGAAGCGCCGCGAGCGGCTGGTGAAGATCGTGACACCCAGCCCGGAGCTGGTCGTCGTTCCGGGCGTCGTCAACGACGGAGTCGAACTCCATTTCGCCGTCGCCCAGCACGGGCTGGCCGGGGTGATGGCCCGCCATCTGCGCAGCCCGTATCTGCCGGGCCGATCGAGCGACCTGTGGCGCTGGATCCCGACGCAGCCGGAGGAGGTGCCGCTCCATCTGCTCCCCGACCCCATCGCGCCGAGCCGGCCGGTCCTGGCCCTGATCCAGCGGCTTCCCTTCGACGACGACTGACCGACGCACCGCCCGGCCGCGGCGCCCGCGGGCGCTGCCCGACCCGCGCCGCCGGCCGCGGTGCCACGCTCTCCGCTGAGTGACCGCCGCTCCCCTACCGAGAGACGCGTGCCGCCTTGAGAACCTGGCGCAGGCCGACGCGCTGCCCATACAGGAGCACTCCGGCGCTGTAGATCCGCGCCGCCGCGACGAGGGCCACGGCGATCCCCGCGAGCAGGAAGACGACCGCCAGCCCGAACTCCCAGGGCGCCACGTGGCCCGTCGAGACCCGCGCCAGCATCAGATACGGGCTGAAGAAAGGCACGAACGAGGCGACCTTGACCCACGTGTCGTCGATCGACTGGAGCCCGAAGACTGACATGAAGTAGCCGACCATGATCAGCATCATCAGCGGCGAGGTGGCGCTCTGGACGTCCTCCTGCCTGCTCACCAGCGAGCCGAGAGCGGCGTAGAGGAGCGAGTAGAACAGGAACCCGAGCACGAACAGCACGCCGAAGGCGGCCAGGACGACCGGATCCAGCCCGCCGAAGGCGGCTCCGGAGCTTGGCCCGCCCAGGACAGCCTGGTGGATGGGGCCCTGCGCCAGCAAGCCACCGACGACCGCGGCCAGGATGATCCCGTACTGCGTCAGTCCCGCCGCCCCGTTCCCGATCACCTTGCCCGCGAGCATCTGGAGCGGCGTGGTGGCGTTGAGCATCAACTCCATGACCCGGCTGCCCTTCTCCTCGGCCACGCTCATCGCCACCCAGGTGCCGTA
>CAZGUS010000301.1:0-1521 GCA_964529245.1 uncultured Anaerolineaceae bacterium | reverse complement strand
ACTGCCGGCGCGACGAGGTGGACGAGGCGATCGCCATCCGCGACAGCCACCGCTATGCCGGCGACATCGTCCTGAAGGCCCAGGCCGAGGGCGTCGATGCGCCGCTGCCGTTCGAGGCCCAGCCCCGGACCGGCAAGAAGGTCGCCATCGTCGGGTCCGGGCCGGCCGGCATGGCCGCCGCGTACTACCTCCAGCTCTCCGGCCACGACACCACCGTCTTCGAGCGCAACGCGGAGCCCGGCGGCATGCTCCGCTACGGCATCCCGGAATACCGCCTGCCCAAGAAGGAAGTCCTCGAGCCCGAATACGAGGCCGTGTGGCGTCTCGGCGCGAAGATCGAGTGCAACCAGGCCCTCGGCGTCGACTTCAGCCTGGACGACTTGCACGAGCGCGGCTTCGACGCCACGATCGTGGCCACCGGCTGCTACGACACCAACAAGCTCGGGGTCGAGAACGAGAACGCGGTCGGGGTCATCGACGGCCTCGAGTACCTCAAGATCGCCACTCTGGGCCTGCCGTACCCGGGCCACGCCGGCAGCCGCGTCGTCGTCATCGGCGGCGGGTTCACGGCCATGGACTGCACCCGCACCTCCGTCCGCCAGGGCGCCAGGGAGATCACCCTCGTATATCGCCGCGACATGAAGGACATGCCGGCCGCCAGCGAGGTCCACGAGGCGATCGAAGAGGGCGCAAAGGCGATCTTCCAGGCCGGCCCGACGAAGGTCCTCGTCGACGCCAGGAACCGCGTCAAGGGCGTCGAGTTCATCCGCATGCGTCCCGGCGCGCCCGACGCCTCGGGCCGCCGCCGCCCGGAGCCCGCTCCCAGGACCGAGTTCGTCATCAAGTGCGACCGCGTCCTGCTCGCCATCGGCCAGGGCCCGGATCTGTCGTGGGTCGGCGGCGGCAGCGCCGGCATCGAGTCGAACCGAAACCGCCTCAAGGCCGACGCCGTCACCTTCGAGACCGGCCGGCCGGCCGTGTTCGGCACCGGCGACGTCCGCATCGGAGCCGCGACGGTGGTCCAGGCCATCGCCGAGGGCCGCCGCTGCGCCTACGCCGTCGACGCGTTCCTGCGCGGGACCGACCTCTCCGAGCTGCGCGCCCGCGAAACGCTGGCCGAGCCGGAGCTCAAGTTCCTCTCGATCACGCCCTACACGGACGAGGTCAAGGAACCCCGCCACCGCCTCAAGGCGATGCCGGCGGAGGAGCGCAACAGGACCTACGTCGAGTACGAGATCCCGTACTCCCAGACCGAGGTCATGGCCGAGTCGAGCCGCTGCTTGCAGTGCACCTGCGAGGCGATCGGATCGTGCGACCTGCGCAACCTGGGACTTGAATACGGGACCACGCTCGACACCCTCGAACCCGCGCATGACGCCGGGGCCGGCTTCCGCAGCGTGTCCGAGAACCGCTTCACGGGCACCAACCACGACTACATCCGCGACGACAGCCACTCGTTCATCCTGCGCGAGCCGTCCCGCTGCATCGACTGCGGCCGCTGCGCCAGCGTCTGCGCCGACG
>CAZGUS010000300.1:0-1561 GCA_964529245.1 uncultured Anaerolineaceae bacterium | reverse complement strand
TACCGTGCGTCAAATCGCCGGCGACGCCGGCGGCCAGGGCAATGATGATCGGGACGGCCGCGAGCGCCAGTCTGACCGCGTCGCCGCGGCCAAACGCTCCCGGCCGTTCGTGCGGCTCCCTTACCACGGGAGCACCGTCACGATCCGGCAGCGCGGGCTGCCAGCAGCTGGGTCACCAGCTGGCTGACGGCTTTCCCGTCCGCGCGGCCGCGGGTCTTCGGGGAGAGCCAGCTCATGACCTTGCCCATTTCGCGGGGCGTGGCCGCGCCGGTTTCGGCGATGGCCTGCTCGACCAGTGCCTGCAATTCAGCCGGCGTCAGTGGCTGGGGCATGAATTCGGAAACGACCGCGATGGCGGCCTCTTCCTTTTCGACGAGATCCTGGCGGCCGCCCGCCCGGAACGTTTCCACGGATTCGTTCCGGGTCTTGAGCTCCTTGGTGAGGACGCCGAGCATCTCGTCGTCGGCAAGCGTGTGCTTGCCTTCCTTCTCGGCTTTCTGGACAGCCGCCAGCACCATGCGCAGCGAATCCTTGCGCACGGCGTCATTCGACCGCATGGCGGCCTTCAATTCATCGTCGAGACGATCGCGGAGGGACACCGGTGTGGCACCTCGGGGCGGGTTGCGCGTTCAACAGCTGGTCGCGCACCCATGCGACGGCGTGTTCTGGTCTAGCTCGCCTGCTGGCGGGCGACCTTCTTGCGCTTCGCTTCCTTGCGCTTGCGCTTCACGCTCGGCTTCTCATAGTGCTCGCGGCGACGGGCCTCAGCCAGGATGCCGCTCTGCTGGATCTTCTTGTTGAACCGGCGCAGGGCACTCTCGAAGCTCTCGTTCTCACCCACACGGACTTCTGCCAATCCGGAAATCACCTCCTTCGGGGCTCGTCCGCGATCGCCGCTCGGGCTCAGGCTCTTTCGAGCATGGCCGAACTGCCCGTGGACAGAGCGGGCGCGAGTGTAGCCCGATCCCAGCCGGGTTGTCTACCGGCAAGGGATCCGGTGCTGTCGGATGGCCGACCCTGGAATCCGGCCGCCAGACTAGGATGGAACCGATGGATCGACTCGACAGCCTTCTGGACATCATCGATCAAGGTGAGGACCGCTACGGCGACAGCTTCGCCTACGGCATGCGCGGCGAAAGAGGAGCCGTCGAGAACTGGACCTACCGCGAGCTAAACAGGCGAAGCCGGATCATCGCCTGGAGGCTGCGTGGGGTCGGCCTCGAGCCCGGCGACCGGCTGCTGGTCTGGGCGCCATCCAGCCCGGCCATCCCGGCTCTGTATTTCGGGGCGATGCGCGCCGGAGTGGCTTTCGTTCCGTTGGACTTGAGAATGGCGCCGGGAACCGTTGAGCGGATAGTGGCCCGGGCCGACGCTCGCCACCTCGTCCTGGGGACTGGCCGCGACACACCGGACCCGGCCGACGCTCGTCTCGAGGACTTCCCCTGCTCCATTGTCGATCAGCTCGCCGCCGAACCGGACGACAGCTTCCCCGCCGACTGGCAGGAGCAGGTCGACTCGTGGCCGCGACCCAAGGCCGACGACATCGCCGAGATCATCTTCA
>CAZGUS010000299.1:0-1569 GCA_964529245.1 uncultured Anaerolineaceae bacterium | reverse complement strand
GCTGTTGACCGGCGGGGTGGCGCTGATCTGGTGGCCCATGGCGTCGTACGTGTAGATCCAGGAGCGGCAATGGGTCTGCGCTGAAGCGTTGCGCTTGAACAGGCTGGCGGACCCCGAGTCCCGTTGTTTGAGGCCCTCTTCGGTCAGCGCTTAGGTCCTTCGAGGCGATCCCCGGGGCTCAGGGCCCGAGCCGCGGTCAGCGCTCGCTCGGCCCGCGTTGACGCGGCATAGCGGCGCAACATTTCCGGGCTCTTCCAGCCGGCGACGGCCATGAGGTCGGACTCCTGCATACCCGCGGCGAGCATCGCGTGGGCGTAGGCGTGGCGGAACAGATGGGCGTGTAGACCAGGCAGACCGGCCTGCTGTCCGCGCTCGCGGATGAGCTGAGCAAGGCCCGTCTCGCCGAGTCGTCCCTTGCGCCCGAGCCAGAACCACGGCTCGGCGGCGTCTGCTCTCCTGGCTCGGAGGCGAAGGTAACGATCGAGCGCGCGAACTGTATTGGCGCCCACCGCGACCATGCGCGTCCGGCTGCCCTTGCCGATGACCTTCAGCAGTCCCTGATCGAGGTCCACGTCTTCAAGACGTAGACCCAAGACTTCGGCCCGCCGGGTGCCTGTGTCCACGAACACACGGAGGACTGCCTCATCCCGCCGGCCGTTGAACGTCCGGTCCTTCTCGCAGGCGGCCAGGAGTCGACGTAGCTCGGCGTCGCGCAGGACCGGTGGGGGAGCCTCGGGCAACTTGGGTGGCTTCATGCGCTCCATCGGGCTCGACTTGATCTCGCCTTCCTCGACCAACCAGTTGAAGAACGCCTGGCAGCCGCGGTAGCGGTTGTGGGCGGTCGCCGGCGCCTTGTGCTCCAAAAGGTCGGTCACAAAAGCCTCGACATGCTCGCGGCGAATCGTGGTGGTCCGGTCGGGCATGCCGTGCGTAGCAAGGAAGTCGGCGAGCTGGCCGACTGCGGTGCTGTAGGTGTCAATCGTCGCCGGGCTGGCGCGCCGGGCGGCGAGCGATCGGCGCCACGACGTCACGAGTGCAGGTAAGGTGTCTGGTGCCGTATCATGTGCCGGCCCGGTGGGGGCCTTGGTTTCCATCGCTGGTACCTCCTCTGGAAGTCTGAACAGCGACCAGCATGCGGTATTCGAGCGGTGTAGGTCAAGGCGCCAACCGGATAAGTGGGAAGCATGAGGTCTTCCCAAGCGTGAAACCCGGGCGGTTAGCTCAGTTGGTTAGAGCGCATGCTTGACATGCATGAGGTCAGAGGTTCAAGTCCTCTACCGCCCACCATCGGTCCGCGCGAGCGGGCGCGATAACTGCATAACCAAAGCGACGAGCGGGACACGCTTCGCCGGCAGGATCCAAGAGAGTCGTCGAGGTGGCGAAAGCCACCGCTGAGATCGACGGCGATCGTCGCCGGCGCGGCACCAACCGTGAGCGGCCGGACGAACCGGCCCGGGATCCGCCCGTTAGAGCGGCACGAGCGCGCGGCGCCATCGACACGAAGTCGAGGGCGGCGCGAAGGCGGGTGGAACCGCGAGAGAAGCCTCTCGTCCTGTCGGACGGGAGGCT
>CAZGUS010000298.1:0-1586 GCA_964529245.1 uncultured Anaerolineaceae bacterium | reverse complement strand
TCGAGAACATGAACAGGTTGAGATAGGCGAAGAAGCGCCAGCGTCCCGGGTCGTGGGCCATGTAGCCGATCGAGTAGACATGGACGAGCATGCCGATCGTCGTCACGACGATGAGCAGGCAGGCGGTCAGGGGGTCGGCGTAGAGGCCCATGTCGGCGCTGAAGCCGGCGGCGGGGATCCAGGTCCAGAGCTTTAACCCGGCCCCGGCCGGGCCGAACGGCGAGACGTGGAACAACGTCATGACGACGACAAGCGAAGCCACCACCCACGCCGCCACGACCGCCCAGATGGCGATGCGATGGGCGTCTTCGGGGAAGCGGCGGCCCAGCAGCCCGGTCAGGACGAAGCCCCCGAGCGGCAGGATCAGGATGAGCGGCAGGAGCGCGGTCATCGTCGGCTCACTCGCTCATCGAGTCGTATTCGTCGACGAGCGGCGTCTTCTTGTTGCGGTATATGGCGATGACGATGGCCAGGCCGACCGTCGCCTCTGCGGCGGCCACGGCGATCACGATCAGGGCGATGACCGAGGCGTGGACGTTGAGCGGCTTCACGAACGCCCCGAAGGCGATGATCGTGAGGTTGACCGCGTTGAGCATGAGCTCGATGGACATCAGCATGCTGATGGCGTTGCGGCGGCCCAGGAAGCCGAACGTGCCGATGGCGAAGAGCAGGCCCGAAAGGATCAGGTAGGAGTCGAGAGAACCGCTCACGACCGATCCTCCCTGGCGGCGGGCTCGCGCCTGGCCATCAGCACCCCGCCCACGACGGCGGCGGTGAGCAGCACGCTCACGGCCTCGAACGGCAGAACGTACTGGCCGAACAACATCGTGGCGATGTCCGAAGTTGCGGTCCAGGCCACGGCGCCGGTCGATGGCCAGGTGGTCGTGAGGACCACGCCGGTGATGATCGCGGCAATCGCCGCCGCGGCGATGGCGCCGACCCAGGCCTGGGTCTGGAAGACCAGCCGGCTGGGGGCGTTCTTGGTCTCGGTCAGCATGATCGCGAACAGGACCAGGATGCTGATCGCGCCTATGTACACGAGAACCTGGGTGGCCGCGATGAGAGGGTTGCCGAGCATGACGTAGATCCCGGCCAGCGAGGCGAACAAGGCGATCATCGCCAGACCGCAGCGGATGATGTCGCGCATCGTCACGACCAGCAGCGCCGAACCGAGAAGCATGACCGCCAGCACGACGAACAGGATGTCGTCCCAGCGGACCGCCGTGAACGGGAGAGTCTGGCCTATCGGCATGCCTCCCTGCCCTCCTCGTGGTCGATCACTGGTGCTCGGCTCCATTCCCATGGACCGGCGTCGCGAGCTCCGGCGGCAGCGCCGGCAGCCCGTCGCCGGGGTTGGCCAGCCGGCCGTCCGCCACCGCGTGGGCCAGCCAGTCGCGTTCACGCTGAATGTATGTCACTTCGGTCTCGCCGCCCATGGCCGCCAGCCCGATCAGGTCGATCATCGGCTGGGAGCGGTCGGTGTGGGCCAGCTCGTTGTCCGCGCCGCCCCGCAGCGCATCGTACGGGCAGGCGTCCACGCAGATGCCGCACAGGATGCAGCGGCTCTCGTCGACGTCGTACTTCTC
>CAZGUS010000297.1:0-1616 GCA_964529245.1 uncultured Anaerolineaceae bacterium | reverse complement strand
GCGGTTGGGCCGTGAACGAAAACGGCCACCGCGTCATCCTCGCGTCGTTGGAAGTAGAGAACCGACGACGAAAGGGACACCACGATGGCCGACGACAGCATGGCTTTGCTCGACAGTGTTCGCAAGGCGATCGAAGAAGGCGACGGCGACTTCCTGCGTGAGACCGTCCATCTTCTCGCCCAGAGCGTCATGGAAGCCGAAGTGACCGAACTCACCGGCGTCCCCAAGGGCGAACGAGCACCCGACCGCCGCCTGACGAGCCGCAATGGTTATCGAGACCGCCGCTGGGACACCCGAGTCGGCACGATCGATCTCGCGATCCCACGGGTCCGAGACGGCAACTACTTCCCGAGCCTCCTCGAACCGCGCCGGCGAGCCGAACGTGCTCTCCTCGCGGTCGTCCAGGAGGCATACGTTCTGGGAGTCTCGACCCGCCGGGTCGACGACCTCGTGCAGAGTCTGGGCATCACAGGCATCAGCAAGAGCGAGGTCAGCCGCATCTGCGCCGCCCTCGACGCAGAGGTCGAGACGTTCCGCAAGCGTCCCTTGATCGAGGCATATCCCTACGTCTGGTTCGACGCGACATATCTCAAGGTTCGTGAAGCCGGCCGGGTCGTGTCCATGGCAGCTCTCGTGGCAACTGGAGTGGCCATGAGCGGTGAGCGCCGCATCCTCGGCATCGAACTCTCGTCCGGCAACGACGAGGGCTCGGCATGGCCGGCGTTCATCCGCTCGCTGGTTGACCGCGGCCTCCATGGCGTTCGCCTGGTCATTAGCGACGATCACGCAGGTCTGGTCAAGGCGATCCGGGAGCAGCTCCTCGGGTCAGGCTGGCAACGCTGCCGGGTCCATCTGACCCGCA
This sequence comes from uncultured Anaerolineaceae bacterium, assembly GCA_964529245.1. GTDB lineage: Bacteria > Chloroflexota > Limnocylindria > Limnocylindrales > CSP1-4 > Fen-1039. Next base: position 754 of record CAZGUS010000297.1, on the reverse strand, counting down.
ACGCCCAGGATCTCGTGCCACGCTCGGCCCGGAGCATGATCGCGAGTGCCGTCCGGTCAGTCCTCGAGCAACCCGACGAGCGGGCCGCCCGCGTGCAGTTCAGCTCCGTCATCGACTCGCTCGAACCTCGCTTTCCGACCGTCGCCCGGCTGCTTCTCGATGCCGAGTCGGACCTGCTGGCCCACTTCACGTTTCCCGAGACTCACCGTCGCCAGATCCGCAGCACCAACCCGCTCGAACGTCTCAACAAAGAGATCAAGCGCCGGACTGCAGTCGTGGGCATCTTCCCCAACCGAGCTGCCGTCATCCGTCTTGTGGGGATGATCCTGGCCGAGCAGGACGACGAGTGGCAAGACGGGCGACGCTACTTCCGACCGGAGTCGATGGTGCTCATCGATGCCGTCGTCGATGGAAAGGAGGCCGACACAGCGTTGCTGATGGCGAGCTAATCGATCAGACGCGAGGTGACGCTGTTACACACGTCGTGGGACTTGACCGGCGTCCGGGCGCAGTTTCGAGCGCAGGCTGATCCCTGGCTGGCCCAGATCCGTGCCAAGGCCATAGGCGACCAGGTCGTCATCCGACGGAGCTTTCACTTCGTCGGATCAGGGCTGAGTCCGGCCGAGCGGGCAATCGCCGCGAGTATCCGTGGGAGCGCCCCTTCGCCGGGTCGTTCAGGGCGCATCGGCTCTCCTGCGTCGAGCGACAGCCTGGGGAGGGTCGGTCGCGCCGGTCTCCACTGGTCTCGGGATCG
>CAZGUS010000296.1:0-1632 GCA_964529245.1 uncultured Anaerolineaceae bacterium | reverse complement strand
GGGAGGTCTGCAAAACCTCTATTCAGCGGTTCGAATCCGCTCGTCGCCTCCACTTTCCCTCGTGAAATGGCTCACCTGGCGGGAGTCTGCCCGGCTTCGGTAGCAACACGGTAGCAACAGAGCGTACTCTCACAGGCGAACGCGATGGCCCCCGGGCAAACCCGAGGCCGTCTGGAGCGCTCCTGAACAGGAGCACCGCTGCCATGAGCGAGCGGATTGCCGCGAAAAGGGACCGCCACCGGTCGCCGGGCGAAGGGTCGGTCTACGAGGTCGACGCTGGCGGCCACCGCTGGCGCGGCGCGATCACCTGGACGGACCCCGACGGCACTCGGCATCGGCGAGTCGTCCAGGGCGAGACATCGAAGGACGCCAGAGACAAGCTCGACCGGCTGCGAGATGAACTGCGCCTCGGCACGATCGCACCCGCCGGCCAAGGTGTCACTGTTGAGGAGTACCTGGCGGACTGGATCGAGCGTGAGAAAGCCCACGTCCGCCCCTCGACGTGGCGCAGCCGTGAGATGCACGTCCGCTGCTATCTGATCCCCACGTTCGGAAATCGACCGTTGTCGCGGTTATCCCCGGCTGAGGTTGAGCGTGCGCTCGCCCGGTTTACGCATTCGGGGCGGCCCGTGCTGCCGAATGAACGGCTCGGCAGGCGTCCCAAAGACCCCGCGAAGCTCAACCGCGACGACGACGGAGGCACGGTCAGGCCACCGAAGCGGCACGAGCCCATCTCGCCTTTGACGGCCCGCCACGTCCGGGCCACGCTCCGGATCGCTCTGGCGTCCGCAGTACGCGACGGCCGACTCGGACGGAACGTTGCCGCCGATGCGCGGCCGCCCTACGTCCCGCACAAGCCAGTGGCCTACCTGTCCGCCGATGAGGTGCGGAAGCTGCTAGACGAAACTCAGAATGACTCATACGGCCCGATCTACGCGGTCGCTGCAGCGACGGGCCTGCGGCTAGGTGAGCTGCTGGGCCTGGCATGGTCCGACGTGGATCTCGCGGCCGGGACTCTGGCGGTTCGACGCTCGCTTGCTGTGTCCCAGAATGGCGCCTGGCAGCTGGCGGAGCCGAAGTCAGCGCGGAGCCGACGGACGATCCCGCTGCCCTCGGTTGCTCGCGACGCACTCAAGCGACGCCGGGTCGTGCAGGAAGCTGACAGGACAGCCGCCGAAACTGCCTGGCAGGATCGGGACGGCCTGATCTTCACCGACGCCCTGGGGCGTCCGATGCGGCCGGAGGGCCTGTCAGCGGCCTTCCAGAAAGCCAGACAGGCTGCGGGTCTGCCCCGTGTGCGGTTCCACGACCTCCGGCACTCGGCGGCGACACTCATGCTCGCCGAGGGCGTCCCTCTTGCGGTTATCAGCGAATGGCTCGGCCACGCCGGAATCGCGATCACGGCGCAGCACTACGCGGCCGTGGTGCCGCAGCTTCGGCGTGAGGCTGCCGACGCGATGGACCGGGCGCTGCAGGCGAAAGACCGGCCTACAGACTGAGCGGGAGGAGCGGTTGTGCGTTGCCTCGGTCACCCCTGGCGAGACGCGACCTCGGTAATGGACGAGATCGGAACCAACCGTCGCCGGCCGACCTTGATGCTCCGGATTCGTCCCGCCCCGATTTCGGAATACA
>CAZGUS010000295.1:0-1681 GCA_964529245.1 uncultured Anaerolineaceae bacterium | reverse complement strand
GCGTAGTTGCTCATCTCCGTCCGGCTGGTGGAGATGACCGCGTCCATCTTGTCCAGGATGGCCATTCGGGCGTCGTGCGCCTTGGCCAGGCCCTGGCGGATGATGGCCTCGCTGATGCCCTTGACCTTGATGTCCATCTGCAGCGCCGTGACGCCCTCGCGGGTGCCGGTCACCTTGAAGTCCATGTCGCCGAAGGCGTCTTCCTTGCCCAGGATGTCCGTCAGGACCACGAACCGGCCGTCGGGCTCGCTGATCAGGCCCATCGCTGCGCCGCCGACGGCAGCCTTGATCGGCACGCCGGCGTCCATCAGGGCCAGGCTCGAGCCGCAAGTCGAAGCCATCGAAGTGGATCCGTTCGAGGTCACGCACTCGCTGACGAGGCGGATCACGTACGGGAACTCCTCCTCCGACGGAAGGACCGGCAGCAGCGCCCGCTCGGCGAGATGGCCGTGGCCGATCTCACGCCGGCCGGGGCCGCGCATCGGCTTGTTCTCGCCGGTGCTGTAGGGAGGCATGTTGTAGTGGTGGAGGTAGCGCTTCTCGGTCTCGGGGCTGATCGTGTCGATCCGCTGGACGTCCGAAGCAGGCCCGAGCGTGGCCACCGTCAGAGCCTGGGTCTGGCCACGGGTGAAGAGGCCGGAACCGTGTGCCCGCGGCAGCACGCCCACCTCGACGGTGATGGGACGGATCTCGTCGACGCTGCGGCCGTCCATGCGGATGCCTTCGTCGAAGACGAGCTTGCGGACGGTCTTCTTCTGGACGAGGCCGAAGAGGCTCTTGCTGACGCGACCCTGGCGCCGAGCGGCGTCGAGGAGGGCGGCCGGGTCCTGGCCCTCCTGGCGGGTCGCCCGGATGGAGACCGCTATCGCGTCCTCGAGGTTCTCGATCCGCGGCGGGAGGTCTTTGGCGAACTGGGCCAGCAGTGCGGCGGTCGTCTCGGCGTCGGCAAGGCCGCGATGCGCCGTTTCCACGGCGATCCCGAAGAACCTGGCAACGTCGCCGAGCTTATAGGACTCGAGGTCCGGGTAGCCGTCGCGAGCGATGGCGAGAGTGTCGAAGTAGCTGGTGTTGGCGAACTTGCCCGGCTCACCCAGGGCAGTTTCGATGAAGCCCAGGTCGAAGCCCACGTTGTGGCCGACCAGGCTGGCCGTTCCGGCGAACTCGACGAAGCGCAGCGCCGCATCGTGCGGGTTCGGGGCGCCGGCGACTTCCGCGTCCGTGATGCCGTGCATCTGGGCGCCGAAGATCGACCGTCCCGGGTTCACGAAGGTCGAGAAGCGATCGACGATCTCGCCGTCGCGGACTCGCACGGCGCCGATCTCGATCAGGTCCGCGACCTTGGGGTCTCGCCCGGTCGTCTCGACGTCGACGACGACGAACTCGGAACCGCGCTTGGCGGCCTTCTTGATGAACTCGAGGACGGAGCTGGTTCCGGGCTCGAGGTAGCCGATGCTCTTGGGCTTGCCGACGGCCGCGCGCATCTCATCCTGGATGTCGATGAGCGGCTGGAGGGCGCGGTGGCCGAACAGGATCGCGTCGGCCATGACGTCTTCGGGGACGATCGAGGCACCGGCCTCGACCATCATGATCGCGTCGCGAGTACCTGAGACGATGAGATCGATGTCGGAGCGCTCGAGGTCGCTGATCGTGGGGTTGACCACGAACTCGCCGTCGATGCGGC
>CAZGUS010000294.1:0-1704 GCA_964529245.1 uncultured Anaerolineaceae bacterium | reverse complement strand
CACGGCCATCCAGATCCGCGACGTCTATCACGAATTCACGAGCATCCCCGGCGTGAAGGAGGACGTCACTCAGATTGTCCTCAACGTCAAGAAGCTCCGTCTCAAGAGCTTCGCGACGCACCCGGTCCAGCTCAAGCTCATCAAGGCCGGCGCAGGCAAGGTCACAGCCGCCGACATCCAGGAATCGGCCGACGTCGAAGTCGTCAATCCCGAGCTAGAGCTGATGACGCTCGACTCCGACGACGTGACGATCGAGATGGACCTCACCGTCGAGAAGGGCGTCGGCTACATGGCCGCCGAGCGGGCGGAGTCGATGCCGATCGGCGTCATTCCGGTCGACGCGATCTTCACCCCGGTCCGCAAGGTCAACTTCGCGGTCGAGAACACGCGTGTCGGCCAGATGACCAACTACGACAAGCTGACGATCGAACTCGAGACGGACGGCACCATCTCGCCCGAGGAGGCCCTCGGTCGGGCCGCCGACATCCTGGTTCGGCAGTTCTCGCTCTTCGCCAACATCGGTCTCGTTGCGACCACCACCGATCGTGTTGCGACCAACGTCCCGCAGCTCCCCCCGAACATGCTCGACATGCCGATCGAGGAGTTGGACCTGCCGATGCGGGCCTACAACTCGCTCAAGCGCAACAACATCGTCAAGGTCGGGCAGCTGCTCCAGCTCTCCGACGACGATCTGCTGCGAATGCGCAACTTCGGCAAGAAGTCGCTGGACGAGATGAAGGAGAGGCTGCGCATGCGCGGCTTCATCCTGCCCGAGACGGAAGACAGCGCTCTCGGCGACGACATCGAAGAGGTCGAAGACGAAGAGCAGTTCGACGACCTGCCCCCTGAGGAGGCCTGAGCCATGGCCCATCGAATCGGCGGCCGGAAGCTCAGCCGCAAGCAGGGGCCACGACTGGCCCTCTACAAGAACCTGACCGTGTCCGTGCTGCGCTATGAGCGCATCAAGACCACCGAGGCGAAGGCCAAGGAGATCCGCGGTCGGGTGGAGAAGATGATCACCCTCGCCAAGCGGGGCGACCTTTCGGCCCGGCGGGCGGTGATCGCGGAATTCCCGAACGAGCCGCTCGTTGTGACCAAGCTCTTCAGCGAGATAGCTCCCAAGTATGCCGACCGGACCTCCGGGTTCACCCGGATCGTTCACCTCGGCCAGCGTCAGGGCGACTCGGCCCCGATCGTACAACTAGAGTTGGTCTAGAGGCCAGATCGATGCACGCCGCTCCGGAGGCAGCAATGCGCCGGCAGCGTCGCGATAGGTGAGCGCGAAGGTCGAGCAATCGGCCGACGGAGATGGCTCGCCGGATGCCCGAGAGGGCAGCCTCGTGCGATACCTCGCACGGGTTGAATATGACGGCACGGACTTCGCCGGGTTCCAGATCCAACCTGAAGCTCGGACAGTCCAGGGAGAACTCGAAGCCGCGCTGGCGCGGATCTCCGGTGGAAGCCGGGTCCGGGTCGATGCGGCGGGCCGAACCGATGCCGGAGTCCACGCCCGCGGGCAGGTGATCGCATTCACCGATCCGCTGGGTCGCCCGGCTAGGGAGCTGACCAGGGCGCTCAACGCCCTACTGCCAGCGGACGTAGCGCTTCGCGAGATGCGTCGCGTCCCGGCCGGGTTCCATCCACGCCACGCGGCGCGATATCGGGAGTATCGCTACACCGTCTGGAACGGGCCGCGAAGTCCGC
>CAZGUS010000293.1:0-1706 GCA_964529245.1 uncultured Anaerolineaceae bacterium | reverse complement strand
GCGTCCACTCGTGGAGCGAGACGATGCCCTTCCACGGCTCGTCGACCATCTGCTCACCGAGCTCGATGGCCTTGGCCAGGACGACTTCTTCCTCGGCCGTGAGAAGCGCGACCTTGCCGATTTCCTTCAGGTACATCCGGACCGGGTCGTCGATCCCGATCATGTCGGCGGACAGAGCCTCGAGCTCCTCGGGCGTCGGCTCCTCGAGCGCCTCGGCGTCCAGCTTGACCGGCACCTCGCCGGCGACGCGCGGCCCGACCAGCGCGTCCTCTTCTACGACCTCCACCCCGAGCTCGACGGTGTCGTCTTCGAGAGCCTCGGGCGGAACGATCTCCTCGTCGTCGTCGGCCAGAAGATCTTCGTCATCTAGCGGCTCGTCCTCGCCGGAGCGGCGCGGTCGAACGCCGGCCGCCTTGGCCTCTTCGATATCGGCCTTGCGGCGGCCGCCGCCGGAGAGGGCCACCTCTACCAGTTGCTTGTCCAGGGGGTCGGTCATCGGTGTCCTCCAGCGGGTGTCAGGTTGCTCACGGCTTCACGCCGTCGATCGAGCGAGTTGCGGGCTTCATAGAGGTTGCGTTGCGTTTCGAGCAGTCGAGCGATCGCCTGCGGGTCGACGGCGGCCTGCGCCTCCGTCAGCTCGCCGGCGTTGAAGCGGATCTCGTCCTCGAGGCGGTCGGCCTCGAGAGCCAGAAGGCACTGGTCGACGCCGTTGCGGACGTGGTCCGTGTCGAGCGTCGTGGGATCGTTGGGGCCGCGGTCGGCATACAGGGCGATGGCAAGGCTGTGCAGCTCGGGCGGAAGGGCCTCGAGATAGCGCATGCGCTTGAAGTCGCCGGGGCCGCCGGCCTCCCGATCGCGGTCGCGGTCGGCGATCATCTCGGCCAGCAGCTCACGGGCCGGAGTGCTCGGCAGCCTCGCCCCCTGCGCCGCAAGCGCGTCGGCGACCCGTTCCTGCTGTTCGGGCACGAGCAGGAGGAGCCTCAGCAGGCGCGCTTCCTCGCGCGTCAGCGACTTCAGTTCGGCCTTCGTGTCGATGGTGTCCGGAGCCGACATGACCGCGTCCGCGGTGAAGCGCCCCGAACCGGCGCCGGCCGTGCCGGAGCCACCGCGCGCGTCCGCACCCGCCTGGCCGACCGGCACCGGCGCCCGCAACGCCTCCAGCAGAACCCGCTCCTCAACGCCCGTCCGACGGGCCAGCGTCTGCAGATAGCTATCGCGCATGATCGGATCGCGGATCTCCCGCAGGATCGGGATCAACGCCCCGACGGCGTGGCGCCGCCCCTCGGCCGTCCGGGTCGGGAATGCCGTGGCGTAGTAGTCGATCAGGAACTCGATGATCGGCTGGGCGGTCCGGATTGCCTCCCGCCAGAGATCGGGCGTGTCGCGAATGACTTCGTCCGGGTCCTTGCCCTCGGGCAGCCGTGCAACCCGAACGCGAGTGATCTCGACGCCGGTCTCCTCGGCCGCGAGCGACCCGATGAGCCGGAACAGCTCCGCGCCGCCGATCGAGCCGGCGTGCTGGCCGGCCGGGTCGACGTCGTAGGCGAGGACGATCTCACGCGCATAGCGGGCGATGAGCGCGACCTGGGCCGGCGTCAGCGCCGTGCCGAGGCTCGCGACCACGTTCTCGAAGCCGGCCTGGTGGGCCATGAGCGCGTCCGTGTAGCCCTCCACGATCACCGCGATCCCGGACTTGCGGATGGCGG
>CAZGUS010000292.1:0-1712 GCA_964529245.1 uncultured Anaerolineaceae bacterium | reverse complement strand
AGGAGGTTGCCCAAGCTGTCGTAGGTGAAGAGCGAGACGCCAGAGCCGTCGGAGTCGCCGATAGAATTGATGCCTACGAGATTGGCCAGAGCCCACATTGGCTTTGGCTCCCCATTCATCAAGCCGCCGACCGCATTCGATATTGTCTAGCGCCGCACCCGGATCGAAGCATGAGTTGAAGCCGCCGTTGTGCTCGGGCCGAAGGCTAGCGCGCCCCGATCGCCGTCGCCAATGAGATCAGCGCCGAGATCAGGGCGAGCAGCGCAAGGCCAGTCGCCGCAGTCATGCGGATCGGCTTGGAGAACCGGCGAGACACCCAGGCATAAGAAGCGAGCCCGAGGGTGAAGAAAGCGTAGCTTGCGGGGATCAGAAGGTGTGACACGGGGCCGCCGGTCGATCGTGCGCCCTCGGGCGAGGTGGTGACCACGGCGACCGCGAAACACGCCAGGCCAACCACGACCAGCCAGCGGCGTATAAATCTGCGGCTGCCGAGGCCACGAAGGCGCTCGGAGAGGTCGGGAGGGCGTTCGCCGGATCGCTCCACGAAGCTCGGAAACTTGTCGAGGTGCCCAACAACTCTTGGCCCTCGCCGGGGCAAGTGATCAGCCAGAATACTCAGGATGCTACCCATCAGGCTTCGCCGATCACCATCGACGAAGACGTCCTTAGTTGCAAGCAGTGCAAGCAGCTCTTCGAATTGCTCGGCCGTGAAGGCTCTCGCTGGGACCACGACCCAACCGTTCGACCACGGCCACGTGAACGGCAGCACCAGCACGCGACTCTCGAGCCGCGGGTGCGTCAAGTTGGGCCAGACAGTGCTGAATATGGCGGACGCGGCCCATCCGTCGAGTCCGTCCTCGTCGAACGTCAGCCTGACCGTGTGACCGACGCGAGCAAGCAACGGGAGACATAGGACGCCCGGCGCAACCACGAACGCGAGCGCCAGTGCGAGCACGCCAACTCCCATATCCGAACCAGACGTACTTGCGCCGGGGGTCGCGAGGGCCGCCAGCACAAGAAACACCCCGATCAGGGTGAAAGCACAGGTCCCAATGAGGCCGACAGCCGACGTTTCGTACATCCAGTAGAGGTCGCCGAAGGACAGCTTGTACTCGACGACGATCTTGGCCGGGGAGCTACTCCTGCGCTTCACGGCTTCCACGCCGGCGTCTTGTACTGAACGAATTGGCCCCCGCCACCCCGAAGTTGACCGCTCCATCCACTTGGGTTGTCTACATCCGAGGCGTACGGATCGGTGACGGAGTTCGGGAGCCCGCCCAAGTCGACCTCTGCATTCGGATTACCAGCATTCGCGGCGTTCCAGATGGCTCCTCCCATGCCGATCACCGGAATGCCGAGATTGTAGGCCGCTCCTACACATGCGACCGTGCAGGCGGCGACCGCGTCGACCAACGAGTCTGCAGCTAGTACCGTTCCAGCCGCGGCCCCAGCTTCCAGGCAAAACGCGATACAGGCGGCCGTGAGCACTATGGCTGCGGTTACGAGACCCACGAACTCCGATGGGTGGTTCGTGATCCAAGTAGCGCCGGTGTTTACGATTCCACCGCCTGTGTCAGCCCAGGTGCCGCCCGGATTGCTCACGGCATTCCCAACACCCCCGGCGAGGTCGCTGGCTTTGTTGCCAATCCCTCCCAGGCCCTGGCTCTCACAGCTGTTGCCGCTGAAGGGGTTCCAGTCGCAGCTCTTCTGGG
>CAZGUS010000291.1:0-1714 GCA_964529245.1 uncultured Anaerolineaceae bacterium | reverse complement strand
CGCTCGCCGATCAGGGCGATCACGTTGACGTTGGAGGATGCGTGGCGGGCGATCATCGCCAGGAGCGTGGACTTGCCGACGCCCGACCCGGCGAAGATGCCCAGCCGCTGGCCCTTGCCCGCGGAGAGGAGTCCGTCGAGCGACCGAACGCCGGTCGAGATGGGCGTCGAGATGCGCGCCCGGCCGAGCGGATGTGGGGCGGCGCCGGTGACGACGCGGTACTCGGCGCGAAGCGGGCCCTGGCCGTCGATCGGCCGCCCGAACCCGTCGAGCACGCGGCCCAGAACGGCGGGGCCGATCGGGACGCGGAATTGCTGCTCGCGCAGCCGGACCGCCGACCCCGGCCGGACGCCGGACAGGTCGCCGAACGGCACCAGCGTGATCAAGCCGTCCTTGAAGCCGACCACTTCGGCGCTGACCATGCCCTCGGGCTCCAGGTCGATCCAGCAGATCGAGCCGAGCTGGAGGATCAGCCCGGCGGCCTCGACGGTGGTGCCGATGACCCGGACGACCTCGCCGGTGGCCTGGAATCGCGACGCGGCCTCGGCGGCCTCGATCAGATGGCGAAGCAACGGCGTGACCTCTTCGCCGTCGCTGTCCCGCAGGCTGCGGCCGTGCCGCGGCATGAGGAGAGTGCCGCTCCCGCCGCGCGATGGCCCGGTCATGCGACCTCCTCCTCGACGGCGCCGCGGGCGAGATTGGGTATGGCCCGATCGAGGGCGATGCCGATCTCCTCGAGCTGGGCCTCGAGGCCGGCCTCGACGAAACCGTGCTCATAGCGGAGGGTGCAGCCGCCGATCGGCAGTGTCGGGTCGCCTTCGAAGGTCCACTTCTTGCCCAGGTAGGCTCGGCCGTGGAGAGCTTCCCAGGCCTGGTGGACGGGTTCGACAGACGCCGGGTTGAGCAGGACGTGAGCCTCGGGCGCGCCGTTGATGGTGCTCACGGCGGCTTCGAGGGCGGCGCAAAGGAGGCTCGGCTCGACCCGGACCTCGTGCTGCACGACCCGCTTGGCGACCGACAGGGCGAGTTCGGCGATGGCGTGGGCTATCTCCGACGTGCGTTCCGGGGCGATGGTCTGGATCCGCTCGACGAGCGCACCGGCCGCGTCGACGGACGCCCGAAGCTCGGCCTCGGCGCGGCTGATGCCGGCCTGATAGCCGCGCTCCTCGGCCGCCCGCTCGGCGCGGCGAAGGTCCTCGGCACGGGCTTCGGCCTCGGCGTCCACGACGGCCGCGGCGGCGACGGGGGGCTGTGCGGCGGCGCTGCCGGGCGACATCGATCGGCGGGAAGAGGCGCCGTTCGAGCCACGCAGCACGCCCCGTCCGCCGTCTGCCACGGCCGCCGCGGACGCCGCGGACGCCGCGGACGCCGAGAAAGTGGCCGCAGGCTCGGGCTCGCCAACCTCGGAGGAGTCGCGGATGAGCCGCCAGCTAGACGAAGGCATCTTCGCTGCCTCCGCGGTTGACCGCGATCTCGTCCGAGTCTTCGAGCTTCTTGACGGTGTCGATGATCCGCTGCTGCGCTTCTTCGACGGCCTTGAGGCGGACCTGGCCGGCGAGACCCATCTCCTCGCGCATCATGTCGGCGGCGCGCTGGGACATGTTGTTGAAGAACTTGAGACGCAGCTGTTCGGTCGCCGGTCGCAGAGCCAGCGCCATGTCCTTGGCGTCGAGCTCGCGGATGACGCGCTGCATGGCGCGGTCGTCGAGCAGGA
>CAZGUS010000290.1:0-1717 GCA_964529245.1 uncultured Anaerolineaceae bacterium | reverse complement strand
CTCAGGAGGGGCGCCAACCTCACGTACGTTTGTTATGGCTGTCTCCGAGGACGGGTCGGCATTGCATGAGTCCGCCACTTCATGGCCATCGGGCGTCGGCCAGTGCCTGGTATCTCCCGATCCGATGCCTAGGCGTGCTCTTTTCTAAACCGTGCACTAGGGCCAGTTGAAGTCCTACGTCGAAGTGGCCTCAGGCGCGGGGCGGTAGGTCAGGACGACAACGCCGGTCGGGAAGGTCAGGCTGTCCACCAGGGTCAGAGTGCGCCGCGGGACGCCATCGAAGAGGCGCTTCGCGCCGTCCCCGAGAACGATCGGGTGGACCATGAGGCGGTACTCGTCGATGAGATCGTGTTCGGCGAGGAAGTCGATGAGCTGGCCGCTGCCGCCGATGAGAAGGTCACCGCTGCCCTCCTGCTTGAGCCTGCGGACAACCCCGGCCACATCGTCGCGCATGATGGTTGCGTTCCACGTCGCCGCCGCCAGGGTGCGTGAGGCGACGTACTTGGGCATGCTGTTCATCCTCTCGCCGAACTCGCCGGTGCCCTCCATCGTGGGCCAGGCCGCGGCGAAGCCTTCGTAGGTGACACGGCCAAGCACAAGAGCATCGGCGGCGAAGAGCTCGCGCGACTTGAACTGCGCTGCCTCATCGCACCAGAACGGGAACGACCACTGGCCCGGCTCGTCGATGAACCCGTCGAGCGTGATGTACGTACTGGCAACGAGCTTTCGTGGCATCGGCCACCTCCTTGTGTCGGGCTTAAGAGAACGCCGGAGCGGGCTCCGTCAGCCCTCGCCTTTGAGCTTGCGCCATCCGCCGGCGCGGTTGTTGGCGATGATCTGCCGGAACATCGCACTGAGGGCCGGCGCGTTGATCGACCCGCCCTGTCGGATGGCCACCGTGCGGGCCGTCTTGTTGTCGTGACCGGCGGTGATGATGCCGTCTGGATCAGGGACGATGGCGCCGTCGTACAGGAAGACGTTGACGTGGTCCCTCGCCGCCAGAAGGGCGCAGATGTTGCCCTCCAGCTCGAAGTAGGGGCGGTCGGTGCGCTTGATCGTCTCGGTCACGTCGGGATCGGCGGCGTGGACGAGCTCGCGAACCTGACGGCAGATGAGCCGTTGCCAGTCGGGTAAGGCGTCGATATTGGCGTCGACACGCGGATCTGCGCGGTATGTCACGTAGCTTGCCCCCGAGAACTTCACGATCGTTCACCGGCCGCTCAGCCATGCCTGAGCGACCATCGTAGGGGGCCGAGCTGGAATGGCTCCCGCGATCCGTCTGTCGATACGCGACGTGGGTGACGTTCCCTGCCTACCGGCCAGTCACCTTGTTCAGGCCGGACTTGGGTCTGCTCGGGTCTACCCCCAGCGGGTACGAGATTCGGAGCGGGATCGATCGCCCGGCCCTGATGTCCGCTTCGGGAGCCGACCATACTCGGCGTCAAGCACCCAACCCGCCGGAGAAGATATGACGTCGAAACTGAAGCTCGCCGATCGCCTGGCGTTCGCTGCGCTGCTGCTCGCCGCGGTCGCGGCTCTGCCGGTCTCCGCTAGCGAGACCTACTCATGATTCGCAGGTTCGCGGCGATCAGTTGCGGGAGGAATCGGTGACGCATTCGGTCAGTTGGGCATCTCTTAGCCGTCCGGCGAAAGCGTATCGGATCTTCCACGCGACGTGGTCGGTGGCAGGCCTCGCCAGCCTCGGGTACATCTGGGT
>CAZGUS010000289.1:0-1739 GCA_964529245.1 uncultured Anaerolineaceae bacterium | reverse complement strand
ATCAGATGATCCGTGTGTTCGACGTGCGGGTCGTCGACGAAGACGGTAGCCAGCTTGGCGTCATGCGAACGGCCGACGCCTTGAGGCTTGCGCAGGAGCGAGGGCTCGACCTCGTGGAGGTCGCTCCTCTGGCCAGTCCCCCGGTGGCGCGACTCCTGGATTTCGGTCAGTACAAGTACGAGCTGACCAAGCGTGAGAAGGAAGCCAAGCGGCGGCAGCGGTCCGTCACCTTCAAGGAAGTGCGTCTGAAGCCGAAGATCGGCATCGGCGACTTCGATACCAAGGTCCGGCGGGCGATCGAGTTTCTCGAGGAAGGCGACAGGGTCAAGGTTGCGGTCCAGTTTCGTGGTCGCGAATTGACCCACCCGCAGATCGGGCGCGATCTGCTGGACAAGTTTGCGGAGCAGATCAAGGAACACGGCGTAGTCGAGCGGGCTCCGATGCTCGAAGGCAAGTCGATGCACATAAGCGTGGCCTCGGTCCACAAGCCAAAGGCTCATGAGCCGACACCGGCGGCAGCCGCCAAGGGCCACGCCGGCACAGATGAAGATGCGGCATCCGCTCCGGACGCCGCAGCGGAACCAGCTAGCGCGGAGACCCCGGCCAACCCGGCGGCTCCCGGACCCGAGCCGGAGGACGGCGCGGCGTCAAATGGGAAGGTGAACTGACGTGCCCAAGATGAAAAGCCACAAGGGGGCCGCGAAGCGCTTCGGGGTCACCGGTAGTGGCAAGGCGGTCCGAGTCAAGTCGTGGCGCGGACACCACCTCGAGCTGAAGTCCTCGCGGCGCACGCGCCGTTATGATGGCAAGGAAATCGTCAGCGGCTCGTCGCTCGAGCAGGTCCGCCGGCTGCTACCGTACCTGGGAGTCTGATCGTCCATGGCACGCGTCAAGCGAGGCGTAACAGCCCACCGCCGCCACAAGCGGCTTCTCAACGACGCTGAAGGTCGTTCGGGCACGAACTCCAAGCTCGTCAAGCGAGCCCATGAGTCCATGCTCCACGCGCTGGCGTACGCGACCCGCGACCGCAAGCAGCGCAAGCGCCAGATGCGGGAGCTCTGGATCATCCGCATCAACGCCGCCGCTCGCCTGAACGGCATCACGTACGGCAAGCTGATCGCGGGTCTCAAGGCCGCCAACATCGACCTCGATCGCAAGGTCCTGGCCGATCTGGCAATCCGAGACGCCGCTGCATTCGCACAGGTCGTGGCAGTCGCCGGCAAGGCGACTGCCTGACGAGATCGGCCGGAGACGGCCGGTTCGAACCAACCGAAGGCGACGACGGAGAGTAGACGAGGACAGATCCACCAGGGAGGACGGGTCGCTGGACTGGAAGCCCGTTCGGGATCGATCTCGCCGGTTCGCTCCAGAGCCGTCCGCTGAAGACCAGACGAACCGTCGTCCGGGCCACTAGGCGAACCGGTCGGCCCCCGATATCGGGCCTCTAGAAGCGCTCCGGCCGCCCTGCGGTTGCCGGGGAAGCGGGGTGGTACCGCGAGCCCTCGACTCGTCCCCGTGTCCGACCTGGACGCGGACCGTCGAGGGTTCTGGATTCGTGGAGCAACCCGGTGCACGCCGAGCCCGCAGGCCCGGCGAGAGAACGAGGAACGTGGCGTGGACTTCGAGAGCCTGAGCGGCGATCTGCATCGCCTCAAGGAGCGGGCGCTGGCTCAGATCGCCGAAGCGGCCGATCCGGACGCACTCGACCAGTTGCAGATCCAGTACCTTGGCAAGAAGGG
>CAZGUS010000288.1:0-1739 GCA_964529245.1 uncultured Anaerolineaceae bacterium | reverse complement strand
GCCGTCGGGGCGGTCGAAGTGAAGGCGACCGTCTGACTGGCCCCCGCTGGCCAGACAGTTCCGGTGAACTCCTGGGTCGCGTCCGGTTCCACGCCGTTGGTGGCCGTGATGATGAAGTCGTACTCGCCTTCGGTCGTCGGCGTGCCCGTCACGGCGCCGCTGGTCGGGTCCAACGTCAGGCCGTCCGGTAGAGTGTCGGGTACCACGGAGTAAGTGGGAGTCGGATGGCCGGCCGCGCTGACGCCGTCGCTGTATGCCACTGTCACATGAATCGTGGCGAGGGTGCTGTCCGTCCAGGTCGGCGCGCCGGGAGCGGCAAACGCCGCCGTCGAGCCCATCAGACTCAGCGCGATCGCCATGATCGCCGATACCAGGATCCGCACCGAATGGTGCCCGCCGCGCAGCGACGAACCAGCTTGACGACCGCTCACCTTGCACAACCTCTCCGGCTGCGGGCAACCGATCATCAACGGCGCGCTCACCCCCGCTGGTGTATCGAGCAGGTCCGCGGCAACTACGAGGGCGGCTAAATACGCCACCCTGCGCCGCCGGCATTCTCCATGGAGGCCACGCCCGGACAGCTTCAGCCCGACACCATGCCGCGGACGTCAAACTTCATTGGACGTTCGTCAACGTTCCATTGCACGACGCGAATCTGTCCCGCACAGCGCGACGATTACGCCGCATCGGGCTTGACCGTGGCGCGTAATATCAGACCGACGGTCGGTTTGTTAATGAGCTGGCGATGCCTCGAACCCTCGATCCCGCAGCCCACGCGCTCAAGCGAGACGCCTTCATCGACGTCGCCCAGCGTCTGATCCAGACGAAGGGATACCAGCAGCTGAGCGTCGACGAGATCCTCGCCGAGCTGGGTGCATCGAAGGGGGCCTTCTACCACTATTTCGACTCGAAGGAGGACCTGCTCGCGGCGGTCGTGGATCGCATCGTCGATGTGGCGACCGCGACCCTGGCGCCGATCGCGGCGGATCCCAACCTGACGGCCGTCGAGAAGCTCTCGGACCTGTTCTCGTCGCTTGCCCGCTGGAAGGGTGAGCGGACCGATCTGATGCTCGAGCTCGTGCAGGTGTGGTTCTCCGACGCGAACGCCGTGGTCCGGGACCGGCTCCGGAGCGGCACGCAGGCCGGGCTGACTCCGCTGCTGGCGACGATCGTCGGGCAGGGCAAGGCCGAGGGCACGTTCAGCGTCGCCTCACCGGAGCACACCGCCGCCGTTCTGGTGTCGATGCTCCTGGGCACCAATGAGATCGCGAGCCGGCTCTTCCTGGCTCGACAGGCTGGCGCCGTCTCCTTCCAAGACGTCCAGTGCACTTTCGCGGCCCATGCCGAGGCCTTCGAGCGCGTGCTCGGCCTGCCGGCCGGGTCGTGGCCGCAACTGGATCCACAAGTAATGCATTTCTGGTTCGGCTGAAGCCGGACCGCCAGAGGAGCACCGGTGGCCGACATCATCAAGACCGAGAAACTGACCAAGTTCTACGGCGCCCAGCGGGGCATCGTCGACGTGGATCTGGCCGTGGAACAGGGCGAGGTCTTCGGTTTCCTGGGGCCTAACGGTGCTGGCAAGACGACGACCATACGCGTCCTGCTCGACCTTATCCGGCCGACGAGCGGCAGGGCCTTCGTCTTCGGCATCGAAACGACGGTCGATCCGGTCTCGATCCACCGGCGCGTCGGCTACCTGCCCGGCGAGTTCACGCTCTACGACGAGCTGACCGGCGGCG
>CAZGUS010000287.1:0-1750 GCA_964529245.1 uncultured Anaerolineaceae bacterium | reverse complement strand
GGCACCAGCTCCCGCCGCGGCACCTGCTCCGGCCGCGGCACCAGCTCCCGCCGCGACCACGGCCGCGGTCCAGCCGCATCCCCAACTGATGGCAGCCCCGGCCGCGCCGCCGCCTCAGCAATGGGCCCCTACCCACCTCGTGCCCCCCGGCGGCATGGCCGCGTGGGACGTCCCGGACCCGTCGCGTCCACCGAGGCTGAACCTCCCCGAAAGGCTCGAGCTCGTGGTGGAGGGTCAGGCCGGCGCGTGGGCCCACGTCCGAGCCGTCAACGGCTGGCGCGGCTGGGTCGACGGCCGCAGGCTTGTCCGTCGCGTCTGAGACGGGCCGCGACTCCGCCGCAGCCGGAGTGGGCCGGCCGTCGCCCCGCGGGTGGCCGACAAAGAAACGAGGCCGCCGGGTAGCCGACAAAGAGAGGGAGGCCGCCGTCTCCGGCGACCTCCCTTTTCGATTCGCGTGGTTGTCGCGAGCGCGACTACTCCGCGCTGGACTCGATGCGGATGCGGGCATCCACGATGACCGCGCCCTCGGGACGAACGATCACGGGGTTGCAGTCCATCTCCGCGATCTCGGGATGGCGCTCGACCATCTCCGCGACTCGCAGCAGCAGGTCCTCGAGGCCGGCCACGTCGCACTTGGGTGCGCCGCGGAAGCCGTCGAGAAGCGGGAACGTGCGGAGCGACGTGACCATCTCGTGGGCGTCGCGGTCGGTCAGCGGCGTGATGCGGACCTTGACGTCCTTGAGGACCTCGACCGCGACGCCGCCCGCACCGCAGGCGACGACCGGGCCGAAGAGCTTGTCGTGGACGACGCCGACGAGCATCTCGACGCCGCCCGGCGGAACCATCTGCTGGACGAAGAACTTCTCGACGGTCGTGCCCTGGGCGGCGATGCGAGCGGCCATCTCGACCGCCTGCTGCGTCACCTGTGCCGCGCCCTCGAGGTTCAGGACCACGGCCTTGGCCTCGGTCTTGTGGATCAGCTTGGGGGCAACGCCCTTGAGCGCCACCTTGCCGCCGATCTCGGCCGCGGCCGCGCCGGCAGCTTCCGGAGTGGCCGCCAGGCGCCACGCCGCCATGGGCACGCCGTAGCAGCCGAGCAGCCGGGCTACCTCGTCGGGCAGCAGCCAGCGCGACTTCTCGTCGCCGTCCTTCTGCAGCGACGCCAGGACGTCCGCGATCAGGGCCTTGCCTTCGGATTCGCGAATGTCGGCGAACTGCGGCACCACGCCTTCCGGGGTCTCGGCCCAGATGCCGTAGCGAACGGCGTGGGCGAGAGCTCGAGCGGCGTCTTCGGGGAACGGGTATGACGGCAGCGAGAGGCCGTCGGTCTTGAGCGAGGACGGTGTGCCTTCGCTCGAGAGGAAGACCGAAAGCATCGGCACTTTGCGCTCGATCTCGAGCGCGGCGGCGCGGACGCCGGCGGCGATCTCCTCCGAGTTGGTCACCAGCACGGGGACGTACAGGATGATGATGGCGTCGATGCCGTCCCACTCGGCCAGGAGCTTGAGGGCTTTGCGGTAGGACTCGCCCGGTGCGGCCGCGATCATGTCGACCGGATTGTTGAGGCCGGCGTCGGCCGGCAGGAACTCGGCCAGCTTGGCCTTGATGTCGTCCGGCACCTGCGGCACGACGAGGCCGTCGGCCTCGCAGGCGTCGGCGCAGAGGATGCCGGGGCCGCCGCCGTTGGTCAGGATGGCGACGCGGTTGCCCTTGGGCCGGGGCTGGTTGGCCAGGAGAGTGGCGACGTCGA
>CAZGUS010000286.1:0-1764 GCA_964529245.1 uncultured Anaerolineaceae bacterium | reverse complement strand
TGATGGATCGTTTCGACAAGTTCACGGATCGCGCGCGCAAGGTCCTGACTCTCGCTCAGGACGAAGCGCAGCGGTTCAACCACAACTACATCGGAACGGAGCACCTTCTCCTCGGCCTGGTGCGCGAGGGCGAGGGAGTCGCGGCGCGCGTCCTCGAGAACATGAACGTCGAGCTGCCCAAGGTCAGGACCGCCGTGGAGTTCATCATCGGTCGAGGCGATCGACCGGTTGTCGGCGAGGTAGGGCTCACGCCGCGTGCCAAGCGCGTCATCGAGCTGGCCATCGACGAGGCCCGACGACTGGGCCACAACTACATCGGCACGGAGCATCTGCTCCTGGGACTGGTCCGCGAAGGCGAAGGAATCGCGGCCGGCGTACTCGAATCCCTCGGCGTCAGCCTGGACAAGGTCCGTCACGAGGTCATCCGCGTTCTCTCGCAGTCCTCTTCGGCGGGGCCCGCCCAGGAGACCAAGCGCGCCAGCAAGACCCCTACTGTCGATCAACTCGGCATCAACCTGACCGAGGCGGCGCGGCTGGGCAAGCTCGACCCGGTCATCGGGCGCGAGAAGGAGATCGAGCGGGTCATCCAGATCCTGAGCCGGCGAACAAAGAACAACCCGGCACTGATTGGCGAGCCCGGAGTCGGCAAGACGGCAATCGCGGAGGGCCTGGCCCACCGCATCGTCAACGGGGACGTGCCCGAGACGCTGCTGAACAAGCGCGTGCTGACGCTGGATATCGGGTCGCTGGTGGCAGGGACGAAATACCGCGGCGAGTTCGAGGAACGGCTCAAGAAGATCATCGAAGAGCTGCGGAGCACGAACGACGCGGTGCTGTTCATCGACGAGCTCCACACGCTGGTGGGCGCGGGAGCGGCCGAAGGCGCGATCGATGCCGCCAACATCCTCAAGCCGCCGCTGAGCCGCGGCGAGCTGCAGTGCATCGGCGCGACCACGCTCGACGAATACCGCAAGTACATCGAGCGGGACGCGGCCCTGGAGCGGCGCTTCCAGCCCGTCATGGTCGAGGAGCCTACGCTCGAGCAGTCCGTCGCGATCCTGATGGGCATCCGAGAGCGCTATGAGCAGCATCACAAGGTCGTCATCACCGACGCCGCCGTGAAGGCCGCGGTGGACCTGTCGATCCGCTACATCACCGACCGCCATCTGCCCGACAAGGCGATCGACCTGATCGACGAAGCCGCCAGCCGCGTCCGCCTGCGCTACGCCTCCGCCCCGCCCGCCCTGCGCGAGGCCCAGAAGGACCTCGACCGCATTACGCGCGAGAAGGACAGCGCGATCAACTCTCAGGCCTACGAAGACGCGGCCACGCTCAAGGAATCGGAAGCCACCGCCCACCAGAAGGTCGACGACCTGCGGGCCGAGTGGCAGGCTTCGATCTCCAACGAGCAGCCTCAGGTCGACGAGGAGGAGATCGCCCAGGTCGTCGCGATGTGGACCGGCATCCCGGTCACCCGCATCGCCGAGGAGGAGTCAAAGCGGCTGCTCCACATGGAGGACGACCTCCACAAGCGCGTGATCGGCCAGCAGGAGGCGATCGAGATCGTCTCCAAGGCGGTTCGTCGTGCCCGAGCCGGCCTCAAGGATCCGAAGCGGCCGATCGGCTCATTCGTCTTCCTCGGGCCCACGGGTGTCGGCAAGACCGAGCTGGCCAAAGCTCTGGCCGAATTCATGTTCGGATCCGAGGATGCGCTCATCAAGATCGACATGAGCGAGTTCATGGAGCGCCACAACGTCAGCCGCC
>CAZGUS010000285.1:0-1775 GCA_964529245.1 uncultured Anaerolineaceae bacterium | reverse complement strand
TTCCCGGCGCGGGGTGGAGCAGCGGCAGCTCGTCGGGCTCATAACCCGAAGGTCGGCGGTTCGAATCCGTCCCCCGCAACCAATGCCGATTTCTGAAACCCGGTCGAAGGACCGGGTTTCTGTTTGTTCGGCAGGACCAGCCTGCTGGCAGACAGGCGTGCGGGAATCGCACCTCCGCCGACTTGCGCTTACTGGATCGCGGATCGTGCGGTGGAGCGCGAACGTGTCGGCACCGCCCGGGGGGCGGCCGGGAGGGTTCTCATCCTCGCAACCGGCGTGGCTCCAGCCCAGACTCAGCACCAGAGGATTTGCGGCGGACGTGCAAAGCGACGCGCAAGTCGGATTGGGCCTTGGAGGGATCAACTGAGATGACTGCGAAGAAGTCATTTACGCGCGAAGAGGCGCACGCCGTCGCGACCGAACTCGCGATCGACTTCAAGACGCTGAAATGCGACCTCGAGCAGTTCCGGATGGGGCTGGATGTCGAGCTCGAGCACGGGCTCCGGAACCCGAAGACGAATGTCACCGGAGACGATTGGAATCTCACCGGGAAGATCGCGCTTGCCCACCTGAACGAGTTCCCGGACTACTACACACGTTTGGCCGTGCTGGAGCGCGAGGCAGCCGCCCACTTGAGCGCACGGAAGTAGCGGGCCGGATCGTCGTGAGGCGCGGCCCGTCCACGACGACAACACGCTGACGCTACGCGGGCGTTTCCGCCCTGCGTCCGACCGTGGGGCCGCTGCCGAGTCGCGTACACAGACGCCCGGACCGATCGGCGCACGAATGCCGACCGGTCCCCGGGGTTCGAACCCTAGGCTTGAGCGGAGCGTCCGCCCACCAACATGCGATACACGGCGACGACGACCACGCCACCGATCACGGCGACCACAATGCTCTCGACATTGAGGCCGGTTACGTCGGCGACTTTCAGGAGTGTGCCGGCCAGGTAGCCGCCGACGACGGCACCGACGATGCCCAAGAGGATGGTGGCGATGACGCCTTCCGAGCCACCCATGATCAGGTTCGTGATGAAGCCGGCGATCGCCCCGAGAACGATCCACGCAATGATGCCCATAGCAGCGGTTCCTCCATTGGACAAGGATTGGGCGACCGGCGCACGACCTCAGTGCTCCGGGTGAGCGCTAAGTGGCGCGTTCGCGTTGTTTGGTTTCTCGGTCAGCGCGGTCTGGCGACGTCCTGCACGTTGCCAACGCCCTGCTGCGCGCTACCCTGAATCTGCTTGGCTTTGCCTTTGGCCTGCTGCGACCGATCGCCGGTCAGCTTGCCGAGCCCCGCTTCGACTTTGCCCGTGGCCTTGTTGATGGAGCCCTTGGTCCGTTCGCCGGCCATCTCGATACTCCTGCTGGATGTGCCTGTGCACGCATTCGTCGATTTCGGTGGATTCCCCTGAGTTTGGGTTCTGTCTGAGACCGTCGCGAGGATGAGAACCCTCCCTCACCGGCCGCGCACCTGCCGGGATCAGGCCGTCAGAGGTGCCGACCGGGCGGCGCCGGCGCTACGCTGATCCGGTCGCCGCGACGCGGCTCCATCGGTTCGGCCACAAAGGAGTGGACGTGGGGACCACGTCAAAGTCGAAGAAGCGCGAAACGACTCGCTCCGGTGAGCCGAGCGTGGACTCGGAACGCCCCGTCGACCCCAAGACGGCCGAGCTGCTGGCCGAACCGAACGCGCTCAGACGTCTCGGCAAAGCCCTTGGCCCGGGCCTCATAACCGGGGCATCGGACGACGATCCCTCGGGTATCGGGACCTAC
>CAZGUS010000284.1:0-1793 GCA_964529245.1 uncultured Anaerolineaceae bacterium | reverse complement strand
AGGCGGCCGAGACGCTGACGATCCTCAACCTGGCCCGCGCCGGCGACAACATCGTGACCTCGGCATCCCTCTACGGCGGCACCTACAACCTCTTCCAGTACACGCTGCCCAAGTACGGCATCGACTTCAAGTTCGTCGACGGCTCCAAGCTCGACGAGTTCGAGAAGGCGATCGACGGCAAGACCAAGGCCGTCTACCTCGAGACCATCGGCAACCCGCGCCTGGACGTGCCCGACTTCGAGGCCATCGCCGCCATCGCCCACAAGCACGGCGTGCCGGTTGTCGTGGACAACACGTTCGCGCCGCTGCTGTCGCGCCCGATCGAATGGGGCGCCGACATCGTGGTCCACTCCGCCACCAAGTGGATCGGCGGCCACGGCACCGCCATCGGCGGCGTGGTCGTCGACAGCGGCAAGTTCGACTGGGCGGCCTCGGCTCGCTTCAAGGCGGACTTCGTGGATCCGGACCCGTCCTACCACGGCATCAGCTACACCGGTGCCTTTGGCAATCTGGCCTTCATCCTCAAGCTCCGCGTCACGCTCCTGCGCGACCTGGGCCCGGCCCTGAGCCCGTTCAACTCGTTCCTGTTCCTGCAGGGCCTCGAGTCTCTGCCGCTGCGCATCGAGCGCCATAGCTCCAACGCCCTCGCCGTCGCCAAGTGGCTCGAGAAGAACCCGGCGATCAGCTGGGTCAGCTATCCCGGGCTCGCCTCGCACCCGGCTCACAAGTTCGCGGCGAAGTACCTGAACGGTGGATACGGCGGCGTCGTGACGTTCGGGCTCAAGGGCGGCGTGGATGCCGGCCGCAAGCTAATCGACTCGGTCAAGCTGTTCAGCCTGCTGGCCAACGTCGGAGACGCGAAGAGCCTGATCATCCACCCGGCTTCCACGACCCATCAGCAGCTTTCGGCCGAGGACCAGGTCGCCAGCGGCGTGACTCCTGAGCTGGTCCGCCTCTCGGTCGGGATCGAGCACATCGACGACATCATCGCCGACCTCGACCAGGCCATCAAAGCGGCGACCGGCGTCGGTTCGGCCGAGCCCGTCGGCGCGACCACCGCCGGCGTCGCCTCGTAATCGGCCCAACGCAGGTAGCCACGATGAAATCGGCCCCGGCAATTCGATGGATCTCGGAGGTGGGCGGCCAGCCCGCGCCCTCCGGAGCCGTCGCCGACGCCGCGGCCACAACCGACTCATCGGCCGTGACGCCATCCACGGCCGTTGCCCGAGTCGAATCCGGACGCGCCGGGTCCCTCGCGGGGCTCGGCGCGTCCGCATCTCCAGAGTCGCGCCGGAGCGGCCGCGGCGCCGGAGCGGCGTTCGTCCCGGCCGATCCGGGCGTTTCGACCGCACGCGCCGACGTGGCTTTTCGTAGCCTGAACGACATGGACAAATCGAGCGACCCGCAGACCGGCAGGATCGTCTCCCGCTGGCTGGGCCGCTTCGTGCTGGAGTCCGGCGAGGTGTTGCCGGACCTGGTCGTCGCCTACCGTCACGACGGCGTCCCGATCGGCGAAGGTCGCCAGATCCTGGTCGCCCATGCGCTGACCGGATCGGCCGATGCCGCCGGCGACTGGTGGGCGCCGCTGATCGGGGCCGGCCAGGTCCTCGACACGGACAAGTTCGGCGTCATTTGCATGAATCTGCTGGGCAGCTGTTACGGCACAACCGGCCCGATCTCGCGCAATGCGGCTACCGGCAAGCCATACGGGCGAACCTTTCCCCGCCTCACGGTCCGCGATCAGGCCCGGGCCCAGTGGCGTCTCCTGGACGCGCTGGGGATCGGCAAGCTCG
>CAZGUS010000283.1:0-1797 GCA_964529245.1 uncultured Anaerolineaceae bacterium | reverse complement strand
GCAGGCAGACGCCGCGCTTCTGCGGTGCACCGGGGATGGGCACCTGGCGCTGGCGCAGGCTGTTCCAGTTCTTGCGCATGGCCGGGGCCTTGATCTTGGAGATCTTCGGCTGGCGGCCATGCCGCACGAGCTGGCTAATCGTCGGCACGGAGACGCTGCTCCTTTCGCTTTCTGGCAGTTGATGTTGACGATGGTTTGTCGGCGATCCCGTCGTCGACACGGGCTTTCGAGGCCGGGCGATTCCCGGGTTCGGTCCGATCGACGGGACTCTGCGCTGCCGCGGTGGCCTCCGGCATCCGATGGACCGCCGCAGCGGCACCCGTCGCGACATGGAGGCGATCTGTCAGGCGCGGATCGCTTCGATGTTCCGGCGGGCCGCCACTCCCCTGCCTGGGCAGGCAAGGTAGCTCGTTTCCGCCTTACGCTTGGCCCCTCGGAGCTCACGATCGGCGCACGCCGACCGCAGCCTCCCGTGGAGCCACGAGGGCGGAGTCTATCAGCAGCCGACCGGGAGTGTCAAACCTCCGGGAGGAGCCGCCGACTCGCTCCGCGTCCCTATTCCGAGGGCAGTCGCCGAGTCCGGCGACTACTTCTCTTCCTTGTCCATGTCGCCACCCAGGAGCACCGACAGATCCACGTCGTCCGCGGAGCCGGGCTCTTCGCCCAGGGCGCCGAGCGCGCCCAGGAACGGGTTGACGAAGTCCTCGTCGTCCTCGCGCGCAACGCCGGTGCTCGAGACCAGAAGCGAGGCCAGATCCGTCGTCTCGTCGGAGGGCAGCTGCCCGGCTTCCTCGAGGAACGGGTTGTACTCGTATTCGGGCCCGCGCAGCCTCTCGAGCGACTCGCCGGCAAGCGCCTCTTCGGCGGCCCGGCGCGCGCGCTCGCGAGCGGCGGCGATGTTGGCCGGCGCACCCGTCCCTGCCGGGATGAGCTTGCCGATGATGACGTTCTCCTTGAGGCCGATCAGGTGGTCCTTGGCGCCGTTGATGGCCGCTTCGGTGAGCACCCGG
Organism: uncultured Anaerolineaceae bacterium; assembly: GCA_964529245.1. Classification (GTDB taxonomy): domain Bacteria; phylum Chloroflexota; class Limnocylindria; order Limnocylindrales; family CSP1-4; genus Fen-1039. Next base: position 787 of record CAZGUS010000283.1, on the reverse strand, counting down.
GTCGTTTCCTGGAAGGAGGCCGCCGCGAGGAAGCTGGAAGTGTTCAGAGAGGCCTTGGTCACGCCGAGCAGGACCGTCTGGGCCGTGGCGGGCTCGCCGCCCTCGGCCAGAACGCGGTTGTTGACCTGCTCGAAGTCGAGCCGATCGATCAGCTCCGTCGGCAGGAGATCGGTGTCGCCCGGCTGGTCGATGCGCACCTTGCGCAGCATCTGGCGGACGATGATCTCGATGTGCTTGTCGTTGATCGTGACGCCCTGGCTGCGGTAGACCTTCTGGACTTCCTTGACCAGGTAGCGCTGGACGGCGTCCTTGCCGCGCGTCTCGAGGTACTCCTGCGGATTGATCGGGCCGTCCGTGATGGCGTCGCCGGCACGGATCTCGACGCCGTTCTCGACCATGAGCTTGGCGTTGTGCGGGATCACGTACTCTCGCTCGACCGCGTCCTCGGAGCGGACGACGATGTCGTCGGCTTCGCGGACCAGGAAGCCCTTCGCCGGCGCCGTCACGTCGGCCGATTTGTCGCCGCTCTCGGAGCGGGCGATGACCTGGCCGGACTCGACGATGTCGCCGGGGGCGGCCAGCATCTCCATCCCGTCGGGCAGGGCGATGTGGGTGTCGTACTGCTCGCGGCTGACGACTTTGACGCGCGTGCCCGTGTCGCCGCGGACGATCTCGACGATGCCGTCGATATGGCTGATCTCGGCCTTGCCCTTGGGGATGCGGCCTTCGAACAGCTCCTCGACTCGCGGCAGACCGGCGGTGATGTCCAGGCCGGCGACGCCGCCGG
>CAZGUS010000282.1:0-1822 GCA_964529245.1 uncultured Anaerolineaceae bacterium | reverse complement strand
CCTGCGGGCCGTTCCCATGAGTGATCACGATCTCCGCGCGGCTGCCCTCGGCGAGCGTGACGATGCCCCGCGCCGCGGCCACCAGGTTGCGGCGCTGGACCTCGGTTGAGCCGGGTTCGCCTCGCCGGATCAGGGCGTTGCCGCCCAGGGCGATGGCGAGGCGAGTCACCCTAGACTCTCCCCGGTTTCATCGCCGCTGATCAGCACGTACAGCAGCGCCTGCTCGGTGTACCAGCGGTCTTCGGCCTCGTCCCAGACGCGCGACTGCGGGCCGTCGATAACTTCATCGGTGACCTCGTCGCCGCGATGCGCCGGCAGGCAATGCAGGAAGATGGCCCGCGGCGCGGCGAGCGCCATGAGCGCCGCGTCGACGCAGTAGCCGGCGAAGATCCGGGCCCGTTCGGCCTTCTCTTTCTCCTGGCCCATGCTGGCCCAGACGTCCGTGTACACAGCGTCGGCGCCTCGAACGGCGACCTTGATGTCGTGGCCGAGCTCGATGGCGCCACCGTTGACGCGGCAGTTGGCCTGAGCGGCCGCCACGATCTCCGCGTTCGGCTCGTAGCCGGGCGGCGTCGAGATGGCAAGCGTGAAGCCGAGGTATCCGGCGGCCTGGATGAGCGAGTGGCAGACGTTGTTGCCGTCGCCGACGAAGGCCACCCGCAACCCTTTGAACGACCCGAACTCCTCCTGGAGCGCCATCACGTCGGCCAGGGCCTGGCAGGGGTGATGCTCGTCGGTCAGGGCGTTGATGATCGGAATCGTGGCGTAGCGCGCCAGCTCCTCGACCCTGGCCTGTTCGAAGGTCCGGATGACGAACGCGGAGAGGTAGCGCGACAGGACGCGGGCCGTGTCGGCCGTGGTCTCGCCGCGGCCGATCTGGAGCTCGTCCGAGCGAAGCGCGATGGGCAGCATGCCCAGGCCCCAGATGGCCGCCTCGAAGCTGACGCGAGTTCGCGTCGACGGCTTGTCGAACAGGAGACCGACTCGGCCGCCGGCGAGGGCGTCGCGGGTATCGCCGCCGCGGGCCTTGATGCGGACGGCCAGGTCGAGGGTGTGGCGGATCCCATCCCGCCCCAGGGAATCCAAAGTCAGCAGGTGCCGGGCCATCGGGGTCTCCCTCAGCGCTTGGCCGCCGGCGTCGAACCGGCGCGAGCCTTCTCCACGATACCGCGCAGGAGGTCGACCAGCTTGGGCTGGGCCGCCTGCCCCGGTTCGGCCACCATTTCCTCCAGCTCGTAGCGAACCCGGACCACCGGCTTCTGGAGCTTGAGGACTCGGGTGAGGTCGATCGGCGTGGCCGACAGGATCAGGTCGACCGGCATCGCGTTCAGCGTCGATTCCAGCTCGTGCATCTGGCCCTGGCCGTAACCCATGGCCGGGATGAGGTGCTCCAGGGCCGGGTACTTGTGCAGCGTCGCGGCCAGCTCGCCGGTCGCGTACGGAACTGGATCGACCAGCTCCGCGGCGCCGAAGCGTCGCGCGGCCACGACTCCGGCTCCGAATGTCATTCCGCCGTGAGTCAGGGTCGGACCGTCTTCGACGACCGCCACTTTCTTGCCCTTGATCTCGCCGCCCTGCAGCGTCAGCGCGGAGCGCGCCAGGATCACTTTGGCCCTGGGATTCATCTCCGCGATGTCGGCCTTGACTTCGGCGATCTGCTCGCGCGAGGCCGAATCGACCTTGTTGATGACCACCACGTCGGCCATCCGGATGTTCGTCTCGCCCGGGTGGTAGTGGAGCTCGTGGCCGGCCCGCAGCGGATCCGCGACGACCACGAACAGGTCCGGCTTGAAGAACGGGAAGTCGTTGTTGCCGCCGTCCC
>CAZGUS010000281.1:0-1843 GCA_964529245.1 uncultured Anaerolineaceae bacterium | reverse complement strand
TGACCCGCTTGATGCTGCTCGACAGCAACGGCCTCATCTACCGCGGCTACCACGCCCTGCCGCCTCTCACGACGAGCAAGGGCGAGCTCGTCAACGCGGTGTTCGGGTTCTGCAGCATCCTCCTGCGCGGCATCCAGGACGTGCGCCCGGAATACGTGGCCGCATGCTTCGACCTGCCGGGCCCGACCTTCCGTCACGAACAGTTCGCCGCGTACAAGGCGACACGGACGCCTATGCCGGATGACCTTCGCTCCCAGTTCCCCAAGGTTCGCGAGGTCGTGGCGGCGCTCGGGATCCCGGTCTATGAGATGGCGGGCTACGAGGCCGACGACGTCATCGGCACGATCACGCGCGACCTCGACACTCGCGGCATCGAAACGACGGTCGTCACCGGCGATCTCGACATGCTCCAGATCGTGTCGGAGCACACGCGCCTGATGACGACGCGGCAGGGCGTCGATTCCACGGTCTACTACGACCCGGCCAGGATCTGGGAGCGCTTCGAGCTGCGGCCGGATCAGATGATCGACTACAAGGCCCTCAAGGGCGACCCGACCGACAACATCCCCGGCATCCCCGGCGTCGGCGAGAAGACGGCGGCGAAGCTCGTCGGCCAGTTCGGCTCGCTGGAGGGCATCTACGGCCGTCTCGACGAGGTCAAGCCCGACAAGCTCCGCGACAAGCTGGTCGAGGCGCGCGAGCAGGTCTTCGCCAGCCGCGAGCTGAGCCGGATCGTGCGCGACCTGCCGATCACGCTGGACCTGGAAGCGGCGCGCCTCTCCGACTACGACCGGGCCGAGGTCGTCCGGCTCTTCCGCGAGTTCGAGTTCCGCTCGCTGATCGACCGGCTGCCGCCGCTCACCGGTGAATCGGCGGTTTCCGCGGCCGAGGCGCTCCGCTCCGTCGCGGGAAGCGTGCCGTCGGCGCGCGTCGCCGGCCAGGCCGAAGCGCCGCGGAGCCCTCGTCGCGACTCGCCCGCGCGCGGCGCCGGCCGGTCGCTGATGAGGGATGACGAGGGCGCGCAACTGCAGCTCTCGATGGACTTCGGGTCGGTCGGCCTGACGGAGCCTGAGCCGACGCCGGCTGCCGATCGGCGGCCGCTCTCCACGGCCGCGGCCGGAGCCGCGGGGCCCGTCGATCTGCCGGCCGCGCTGCGCGCCGCCATCGCGGACCCGACGCTGATGGACCGCTTCGAGGCCACGGAGGCGGACGCGGCCGAGGCGGCGGCGTGGCTGGCGGGCCTAGCCGAGATCGGCGCCGCGCTCCTGATGGACGACCCTCGGCCGATGCGCGGCATGCCGCAGGCGCTCTCTCTGGCGGGCGGCGACGGCCGCGTGCTGGTCGCCGAAGGCCACGCCGCAGTGGGCTGGCTCGGTGACGTTCTCCTCAAGTCCGGGGCGCGGGTGGTCGGGCACGAGATCAAGACGCTAGTCGTGGCGAACATCGCGGGCGGCGCGGATCGGCCGCTGCCCGTCGCCTTCGACACTCAGATCGCGGCGTATCTGCTGAACGCCTCGCTGCGCAGCCAGACGATCGCCGACGTCGCTCACGAGCGGCTCGACGTGACGCTGCCGCCTGCCGGCGACGTCCCCCCGGCGGTCCGGATCGGCCTCGACGCGCTGGCGGCGCTGGCGGTTCGGGAGCCGCTCGAGAAGGCCCTCGTGGAAGCCGGGCTCGACCGCCTCTTCCGCGATATCGAAATGCCTCTCATTCCGGTCCTGGCCGACATGGAGGCCGCCGGCGTCGCCATCGACCGCGAGGCTCTGGCGCTGCTAGACGTCGAGTTCGGGGGCGAGATGGCGCGCCTGGAGTCGGAGATCTACCTCGACGTGGGCCACGACTT
>CAZGUS010000280.1:0-1912 GCA_964529245.1 uncultured Anaerolineaceae bacterium | reverse complement strand
TCTCCATCTTGGAGATGCCTTCCTCGGTCGGGGACACGGCCTTGTCCTTGAGGTCGACGAAGTAGTCGCCGCCTTCCTCGGCGCCCTCGGGCCGGCCGACCAGCCGGGGCACGAGGCGGGCGAAGAGCGAGTACTTGTCGGCCGACTCTTCCGCCTGGCCGCTGATGATCAGCGGCGTGCGGGCTTCGTCGATCAGGATGTTGTCGACCTCGTCGACGATGGCGAAGAAGCGCTGGCGCTGGACCCGCTGCTCGAGCTCGGTGACCATGTTGTCGCGCAGGTAGTCGAACCCGAACTCGTTGTTGGTGCCGTACGTAATGTCGGCTTCGTAGGCTTCGCGCCGCGAGCACGGCCGGAGGTTGATCAGCCGCTCGTCGTTGGTCGGATAGCCGGGCTCGAACACGTAAGACGTGTCGTGGGTGATGATCCCCACCGAGAGGCCAAGGAAGTGATAGATGGGCCCCATCCACTGAGCGTCGCGACGGGCCAGGTAGTCGTTGACGGTGACGAGGTGGACTCCCCGGCCGGTGAGGCCGTTGAGGGCGGCAGCCAGAGGCGCGACCAAAGTCTTGCCTTCGCCGGTCCGCATCTCCGCGATGCGGCCCTGGTGCAGGACGATGCCGCCGATCAGCTGGACGTCGAAGTGGCGCATCTTGAGGGTCCGGCGCATGGCCTCGCGGGTGGCCGCGAAGACCTCCGGAAGAACCTCGTCCATGGCCGCCTGGAGGCGGTCGTGCTCGCGCGCCAGGCGCTCCTTCTTGAACTCGCGGCGGCGCTCCAGCTCGGGGTGGTGGCGCTCGTCGTCCGAGGGTTCCTCGGATTCGCCGGCGTCGAGGATGTCCTGGCGAAGCCCATCGACGAAGGCGCGAATCTCCTCGTCGGAGCGCGCCTCCATCTCCGGCTCGAGCTCGTTGGCCCGGTCGACCAGCGGCTGGATGCGCCGGAGCTCGCGGTCGTTCGAGTCGACGAAACGGCTCAGGAAGCCAAGCATTGGAGCTCACGATCACTGGCGGCCCGCTCGGCGGGCCTGAGGCCTGGGCGCCGGCCTGGGCTGGTGCGCCCCTCGGCGTCCGCCGACGGCAGCCACCCGGCGGCGCCGGCGGCTGGGCGGAAAGTATAGGCCAGGCGGCCGCCGGAGCGGCCGCGGCCGGTTCGCGCGACTGTCCCCCGCATCGTCATCAGTGCCAGAAGTGCGTCCCGTAGCCGATCAGGAGCAGGACGAAGGTCAGCGCGGCGAGGGCGGCCCAGAAGAGGACAGCGGCGCTCGTTCGGGTCGGATTCATCTCCGGGTTGCGGATCGCCGCGGCGCGCCAGCGGCGCGACCGCAGGCCCGAGCGCCAGTCGCGGCCGGTCTGCGGAGCGGGCCGCAAGCCGCCCTGACCGTCGGGCCGATGCAACTGCAGAGTCATTCCTGAGTGTTCTCCTGTGAGTGCGGGCCGGCCTGCCGCCGGTCAGCGTCCTGAGACGTCGATCGCCCGCGGTGGCGGCACCAGACCGCCGGTCGCGGCCGGGCGGCCGTCATCGCCTTCGCCCGGCGTTCGGTCGGGCGGGCTGTCGACGTCCCAGAGGAGCATCTCCTGGGTGAAGTGGACTTCGCTCGTGAAAAGGGCGCCCACGGACTGGCCGCGATGGATCCGGACGATTGCCTCGGCGATGAGCGGCGCCAGCGAGATCACCTTGATCTTGTGACCTCGCTTCTCCGCCGACGTGGGGATGGAGTCCGTCACGACGACCTCGCGCAGCAGCGACTCGTCGATGCGCTCGACGGCGCCTTGGGAGAGGACGGCGTGCGTGGCGCACGCATACATCTCGGTCACGCCCTCGCGCTGCAGGGCGTTGACGATCTGGATCAGCGTGCCGGCGGTGTCGATCTCGTCGTCGACGATGATGGCCCGCTTGCCGCGGACGTCGC
>CAZGUS010000279.1:0-1920 GCA_964529245.1 uncultured Anaerolineaceae bacterium | reverse complement strand
GGGGCGAGATGGCGCGCCTGGAGTCGGAGATCTACCTCGACGTGGGCCACGACTTTAATCTCGGCTCGCCCAAGCAGCTCGAGCAGATCCTCTTCTACGAGCTCGGCCTGCCCAAGGGGAAGCGCACCAAGACCGGCTACTCGACCGACGCCTCGGTCCTGGAGGAGCTCAAGCCGGCGCATCCGATGATCGGCAAGCTGCTCGACTGGCGGCTCTACTCGAAGCTCCGCTCGACCTACATCGAGGCCCTGCCACTGCTGGTATCCGATCGAGACGGACGGCTGCATACGACCTTCCATCAGGCCGTCGCGGCGACCGGCCGTCTGAGCTCGTCCGACCCGAACCTCCAGAACATCCCCATCCGGTCCGAGCTCGGGCGGCGCATCCGGCGCGCCTTCGTCGCCGGCGGGCCGGACGTGACCCTGCTCGCGGCCGACTACTCGCAGATCGAGCTGCGCATCCTGGCTCACGTCAGCGGCGACGAGCACCTGCGCGACGCCTTCGCCCGCGGCGCCGACATCCACCGCGAAACCGCCGCGCGCGTCCTCCACAAGGCCGCCGAAGACGTCACTCACGACGAGCGCTCGATGGCCAAGATGGTCAACTTCGGCCTGGCCTACGGCATGAGCGACTTCGGGCTTTCGTCGCGGGCCGGCATCTCGCGCGCCGAGGCCAAGGAGTTCATAGACAACTACTTCGCCACGTACAGCGGCATCAGCTACTACATGCTCCACATCAAGGAGCTGGCCCGCCAGCAGGGCTGGGTTTCGACGCTGCTCGGCCGCCGCCGGTTCATACCGGAGTTGCGGATGTCAAACGCCTCGCTGCGCGGCGCGGGCGAGCGGATGGCGATCAACATGCCGATCCAGGGCACCGCGGCCGACATCATCAAGATCGCCATGATCCGCCTGCCCGAGCGGCTGGTGGCGGCCGGGCTTGTGGCGCGGATGCTGCTCCAGGTCCACGACGAGCTGGTCCTGGAAGTGCCGCGATCGGAGGTCGACGCGGTCGTGCCGATCCTGCGCGCCACGATGGAGGAGGCGCTCCAGCTGGACGTGCCTCTGACGGTCGACATCAAGGTCGGCGACGACTGGGAGTCGATGCGCCCGCTGACCCGCGAGGACGCCGTGCTGGCCGAGCTCGGCGAGGCACCCGCGGAGGTCGCGGCGGGCTAGCGGAACCACAACTCGGCATCGCCCCGGAGGAGGGAAGCCCGTGACCGCCGATCAGCTCATCAGGCAGCACCGCACGGCCGACGCGACGGTCACGGTCCTGGCCGGCGGGTTGCCGCTCGCAAACCGGCGGGTCACGGTCGCCCAGCGCAGCCACAAGTTCCTGTTCGGCGCCAACGCCTTCGACCTGGTCCGGCTTGCCAACGACGAAGTTGCCGGCGAGGAGCGAGCGAAGCTGGAGACCAGGGCGGAGCAATGGCTGGCGCTCTTCAACTTCGCCACGCTGCCGTTCTACTGGGGCCGGTTCGAGCCCGAGCGAGGCCGCCCGGACACGCGCCGGCTGCTCGTCGCGGCGAGGTGGCTCGCCGATCGCGGCGTCGCGGTCAAGGGCCACCCGCTGTGCTGGCACACCGTCCAGCCGGACTGGCTGCTGCCGCTCTCGAACGACGAGATCCGCGAAGCTCAGAAGGCGCGCATCCGCCGCGAGGTGACGGACTTCCGGGGCCTGATAGACACCTGGGACGCCATCAACGAAGCGGTGATCATGCCCGTCTTCGCGAACGGCGAGAACGGCATCACGCGGATCTGCCGGGCCGACGGCCGGATCGCCACCGTCCGGATGGCCTTCGAGACGGCCCGGGAGTCGAACCCGCATGCGTTCCTCCTCCTCAACGACTTCGACATGTCGACCGCGTTCGAATGCCTGATCGAGGGCGTCCTGGAGGGCGGCGTAGCGATCGACGCGCTG
>CAZGUS010000278.1:0-1930 GCA_964529245.1 uncultured Anaerolineaceae bacterium | reverse complement strand
TCCTTCCCCCGTCGAACTCTTCGAGCAGGCGCTGCCTGCCATCCAATCCGGTGACCTACAGACCCTAATAGAGCTGTGTGCCGATGATGTCGTCTTCGAGTTTCCCTTCGCCCCTCCGGGCCGGCCCGGCAAGGTTGCTGGAAAGCAAGCCGTCGGCGAGTACCTCTCGGCCATTCCCTCACGCATCCAGTTCGACAGGCTGAGCAATCTGGAGATGCACCAGACCCTGAATCCGGACGTCGCGATCGTCGAGATGACCGCAGTCGGCTGCGTCAAGCAAACCGGCGAGCCCTACGAGATGTCCTACGTCGTGGTGTTGACCGCGAGCAATGGCCGGATTGCGCGCTACCGCGACTACTGGAACCCGCTGAAGGCCCTTCAGGCCCCGACCAAGGAGTAAGCAGGGCGATGGCGGTAAACCCTGCACACAGCCGAGTTCTCGTCACCGGTGCGAGCGGCACCACCGGAAGCCGATTAGCCCGCCAGCTCGCGGCGCAAGGGGTCGCCGTGACCGCAGCCAACCGCTCTGGGATTGGCCCGCGCGGAACGCTCGGGGTTCGATTCGACTGGTACGACATCAGCACCCACCCCGGCGCGCTCGCCGGTGCGGAGCGGATGTACCTCATCCCGCCTAGCCGCGACCCCGATCCTCAGGCCGTCATGGTGCCGTTCCTCGAGCAGGCCCGGGAAGCAGGTGTTCGAAGAGCGGTCCTGTTGAGCAACTCTGTCATTCCCTCGGGCGGACCGGGCACCGGCGCCGTTCATCAGGCGATCGCGGTCATGTTCGATGAATGGGCGGTCCTGCGCCCGAGCTGGTTCATGCAGAACGTCACGGGCAACCACATGCATGCTCAGAGCATCCGCACCAGCGCCACCATCACGACCGCGACCGGGAACGGCCGCGTCGGCTTCGTGGATGCATACGACATCGCGCGAGTCGCCGTGGAAGCCCTGCTCTCGCCCACGCCGCTGAATACCGATCTGATCCTGACCGGACCCGAAGCGCTGAGCTACGACGACGTGGCAGCCATTCTCACCGACGTCAGCGGCTCCACGATCACGCACGTCCACGTGAGCGTGGCCGACCTTCGCGCGCTCTACGAGACTGCCGGTCTCCCATCAACCTCGGCCCAGTTCCTGGCGGCATTGGATAATGCCATTGCCTCCGGCATCGAAGATCGCACGACCGACACCGTGGAGCGCGTGACCGGCGGGTCGCCTCGTTCCTTCCGCGAGTTCGCCGCCGCCGAGTTTCGGATTTGATACGTTCGACGCTCCTGCCGCAACATCCCGGCCGGAACCGGTTGGGGTCCCGGTGCGCTAGCCGACAAGACGTGAGGAGCGACCGTGGCCGTCAAGGAACGCGCTGACGCCGCACGAAACCGACAGGCGATTCTCACCGCCGCGAGCACACTGTTCGCGGCGGTTGACGATCCGATGACCGTCACGATGGATGACGTCGCGGCCGCGGCCGGGGTGGGCAAGGGTACCTTGTTCCGCCGTTTCGGCGATCGGGCCGGCCTGCTTCGCGCCGTCTTTGAAACACGGATGACGGCGCTCACCGACACCATCAATGCGGGCCCGCCGCCGCTCGGTCCGGCCACGCCGCCGCGCGAGCGCATCATCGCCGTCCTCGACGCCATCGTCGAGTTCAAACTGAACAACCGGCAGATTTCGCTCGTCCTCGAGCAGATCGAGCAGCGTCCTGACCGCATCTCTTTCTTCGACACGCCGAACTACAGGACTGCCCGTACCTTGTTATCCGCGTTGCTCGTCGACATCGTCGGCGCTGACCGCGCGACCTGGACGGCGCATGCGTTGCTCTCCCTGACCCGCATCGATCTCATCGACCACCTCGTCTCCGCAGACGGCTGGACTGCCGAGCGAATACGTCGTCATGTTCGCGGCTTTGCCGAGCAGGTTCTCGGGC
>CAZGUS010000277.1:0-1939 GCA_964529245.1 uncultured Anaerolineaceae bacterium | reverse complement strand
TGGTGCCGACGGCGGGAGTTGAACCCGCATGACCTCACGGCCACTCGATTTTGAGTCGAGCGCGTATGCCAGTTCCGCCACGTCGGCACGGCCAGCCGGCATGGTACAGCCTCGCGAGCCGCGGGGGCGGGCGGCGCCGTCCGGCGGGCTTGGTCATGCCGGCCGGATGCTAAGCTCGGCTTCGCCGTCGATCGGGCTCCCGGAGAAACGCCCGCTTTGCAACGGCAGTGTCGCGCGCCGGGGAGCCACAGCTAAGTGGTATCGACATGGTTGATGGGCGAGTCGTGACCGACGAGGTTGACGCGGAACCCGGCAGGGTCGAGGACCCCGGCCAGAAGATCGACATTGCCCTCGTCGGTCAGGCGGTCCGCGGCGAGCTCGCGGCATTCAACGAGCTGGTCGTGCGCCACCAGGATCACCTGTTCGCGCTTGTCTACCGGCTCGTCCCGGATCGCGATCAGGCCGCCGACGCCGTCCAGGAGGCGTTTCTGAGCGCCTATCGAAACATCGGATCGTTTCGCGGCGGGAGCGTGAAGAGCTGGCTGGGGCGCATCGCGGTAAACGCGGCCATGGACATCCAGCGGGCCCGCCGCCGCCGGCCGTCCCAGCCATACCCTGAACTGGAGGACGAGAGCTGGCAGCCGGAGGCGGCCAAAGAGATAGAGCCCGAACACAAGGCCATCGCCGGCGAGCGGTCGCGCGTGCTCGGCGCGGCCCTCGCGGCCCTGCCGTTCGAGCAGCGCAACTGCATCGTGCTGTACGACGTGGAGGGCTACGACTACGGCGAGATCGCGCGGATCATGGGCGTTTCCGTGGGCACCGTGAAGTCGCGCATCCACAGAGGCCGCCTGGCACTCCGCACGGCTTTGGCCCCGACCAGGGAACTGTTCCGTGGCTGAGTTCGTCTGAGAGAGTGATGCACCCTTCCCCTCCGTCCCACGCAACCCACGACGAGATGCTCCTCGCCCGCCTCTACGGCGGCGACGTCGACGACGGCGAGCGGCGTCGAGCCCTCGATCTGATCGCGTCCTGCACCGAATGCGCGAACGTCTACGCGGACCTGGGCTCCATCGCCCTCGCCACGGCCGCGCTGCCAACGCCGCCGCGGCCGCGTGACTTCACGCTCACCCAAGCCGACGTCGCGCGCATCGGCCGAAGGAGCTTCGGTGGGGCGATCTTCGACTGGCTCGGTCGCACGAGGGCGCTCGGTGGCTCGATGGTGGCCGCCGGCCTGGTCGGCATGGCGCTTGTCGGGGCCGTTTCGGTCCTGGGCCAGGGTGGCGCGAGCAGCGCCTTGACTGATGGGTCGTCCAATGCTGCGCCGATCGGCGCGTCCGGGTACGGGGAGTTCGGTGCGGCTTCTCCGGCGGTGGGTCAGGGAGGCGTGAGCCTGAACGGCGTCCCAGCCAGCACGTCGGAAATGGTGCCGGACACGAGTCCGGCCCCGCGGATCGTCGCCGCCACTGCCGCAGACTCTCCAGCCGGTCCGAAGCCTGCCGCATCGGCCGCCGCCAACCCGGCCGCCGCCACCGGAAAGCTCGCGCTGACTACAGTCGAGCCGGCCGCCTCCGACAATGGAGAGGCGGCGGTCGGCGGGACGACTCCTCGTGCGCCGGAACCCGGCGCGCCGGCCGGCGGGCTTAGCGGCCTCGATCTGGCGCTCGTGGCCTTTGCCGCGCTGGCGATACTGGGCCTGCTGCTCCTGGCAATTCCCCGACTTGCGGCTCGTCGCCGGAGCTGACGCCGGCCACGGCGATCCCATAGCGCTCGCGCCGCTTGCCGCCGGGCGCCGGGCGTCCGACCGAACCCCGACCCGGGCGTAAACTTGGACGCACCGGCCGCCGCAGCGCCGTCCTCCGAAAATGCCGAGCAAGAGGCCCACAATGACCCGCTTGATGCTGCTCGACAGCAACGGCCTCATCTACCGCGGCTACCACGC
>CAZGUS010000276.1:0-1961 GCA_964529245.1 uncultured Anaerolineaceae bacterium | reverse complement strand
CCCGCGGCCGGGCTACGACGGCCCGCGGCCGGGCTACGACGGCCCGCGGCCGGGCGGCTTCAGCGGCCGACGTTCAGCCGATGAGGGTCCGCGCCCTGCCTTCGACGAAGGGCGCCCGCAACGGGGCGGCTTCGGGTTTGGGGAGCACCGACCCGAGCCGGCGCCACGCCGAGCGCCCGTCGACCGTGACCTGGAAGAGCTTCCGCCTGACGCAACCGCGCCTGATGAGTTCGCCGCGGAGTCGTTCGCGGCGGAGGCATCTGCCCCAGATACGGGCGAACCGGAAGCCACCGCCGACTCCTCGGGGTCGTCCACCTCGGCGGCTCCCGGCGAGTTCTCCGGGCCGACCGTCCGCCAGCCCGGTCCGCCGCGCCGACCCGACTATAGGGCGCGTTCGGGCGGCTACCCCGACCGCCGCCCGTTCCGTCCGGGGGCCGCACCGGCGGCCGCTTGGTCGCGGCCTCCCGCCTCCCCGCCGTCGCCAGACCTTCTCGGCGAGGACGAGGAGATCATCGCCGGCCGCCATCCGGTCGAAGAGGCATTCATCGCCCACCGCAAGGCGATCCGTCTGCTGGTCGTGCCGCAGCGGCGCCAGGCGCTGGAGAAGCTTGTTCTCCACGCCACCAACCTCCGCATCCCGATCGTCGAAGTCGAGGGCGGAACCCTGACCTCCCTCGCCGGCTTCGACGGCCACCAGGGCATCGCCCTCGTCACCGATCGCCGCCAGTTCGCCGGCATCGACGACCTGCTGGCCCGCGCGATCGAGCGCAAGGAGGCGCCCTTCGTGATCGTCCTCGATTCGCTCGAGGACCCGCAGAACTTCGGCTCACTGCTGCGCACCGCCGAGGCGTGCGGAGTGCACGGCGTCGTCTACCCGACCCATCGCCAGGCGCCGCTCTCGGCGGCCGCAATCAAGGCTTCGGCCGGAGCCGTCGAGCACCTGCTCCTCGTACCGGTCGAGGATCTGGCAGAGGCGCTTACGGACCTGCACGTCCGAGGTCTCCGAATCGTCGGCTCGGACGCGGACGCCCCGCTGACCGCCCGCCAGGCGGATCTCCGCGGGCCGGTGGCCATCGTCGTCGGCAGCGAGGGCCAGGGTCTCGGGCCCGCCGTCAGGCGCCGCTGCGACGCCGTCGTCCGGATCCCGATGCGCGGCCATCTGAGTTCGCTCAACGCCTCGGTCGCGGGCTCGATCCTTCTATATGAGGCCTCGAGCCAGCGCATCGGGGACCTGCCGATAGTGACGCCCGCCGCCCTGGAAGCCGCGCCAACCGAAACGGCGCCGGACGTCGCGGCCGAGATTCCTACCGAACCCGCCACGGGGGCTGCCGCGGAGCTGGCTCCGCCGCCAGTCTCCGCCAAAGCCACGCCGAGGCGGCGGGCGGCCTCCCGAAAGGTTGCGGCCGAGCTGCCCGTTCACGCTGACGACGAGCTGCTGCCGGGCGGACCGGCGATCGATCCGGCCGGCTCCGCCTCGGATTCGGCGACTCCTTCGGTCGACCCGGTCAGGCCCGAGGCCTCCTCGCCGGATGCCGAAAGCGGTCAGGCTTGACCGTCGAGGGGGCCAGCCCATATCATTCCCGGGCGCCCGGGGCCTTAGCGTTAGCGTGCCCATGCGCCTGCCGACGTAGCTCAATTGGTAGAGCAGCGGTTTTGTAAACCGCCGGTTCCGGGTTCGAGTCCCGTCGTCGGCTCCAACTGAAAAAGGTCAACCGGCATGCGGAGAAGGCCCCCGGCGCCGGTTGGCGGTTCCCGTGGGTAGGTTGAGCAGGTGGTGAGCTCAGCTGACTGTAAATCAGCCGCCTTCGGCTGTAGAGGTTCGATTCCTCTCCTGCCCACCATTCGTGGTTAAGCCCAGAGATCGGCCTCGGGCCCTCATAGCTCAGCTGGCAGAGCGCGTCCTTGGTAAGGACGAGGTCATCGGTTCAAGTCCGATTGAGGGCTCCACCCCCGTAGCGGCA
>CAZGUS010000275.1:0-1969 GCA_964529245.1 uncultured Anaerolineaceae bacterium | reverse complement strand
ATGGCGGGCTCGACCGGATTCGAACCGGCGATCTCCAGCGTGACAGGCTGGCATGTTAGGCCGCTACACCACGAGCCCAGCGCCGACGGTGGAGAATAGCATGCGGCGGCGGGCGTGTCCGAGCGAGGTCGTGTCGGCGTCCCGGGCAGGCGGCTTCGGGGGGCGCCTGCGGCGGCTCACGTCGCGCGAGTCCACGATCGCCGGCGGCCGCGGGCAACCGCCGGTTGAGCGGCTCGACCTATACTCGACGCCATGACACTCGATGGACGCGGCGGCTTCGTCGATCTACGGAGCGACACCGTCACTCACCCCACGGCGGCGATGCTCACGGCCATGCACGAAGCCGAGCTCGGCGACGACGTCTTCGGCGACGACCCCACCGTCAACGCCCTCGAGGAACGCGCGGCGGAGCTTCTCGGCAAGGAAGCGGCGGTGTTCGTCGCCTCGGGCACGATGGGCAACCTGGTGGCCCAGCTCGGCCACCTTGGCCGCGGCCAGGAGACGATCGCCGGGGCGTCGACCCACATCGTCGCGGACGAGCAGGCCGGCCACGCCGTCGTCGTCGGCACCTCGATCAAGCAGATGCCGGAGCACCCGGACGGCACCTGGGACCTCGACGAGCTCGGGGACGCCTTTCGCGACCCGCGCGATCTCCACGAGCCGATCACCGGCCTGGTCACGATCGAGAACACGCACGCCCATTCGATGGGCCAGCCGCTCTCCCTGGAGTACGTGCGCCGGGTCGCCGGCATCGCCCATTCGCACGGGGTGCCACTCCACATCGACGGGGCGCGCTTCTTCAACGCCAGCATCGCCCTCGGCCTGGAGCCGCGCGAGTTGGCCCAGCCGGCCGACTCGGTCACGTTCTGCCTGTCCAAGGGTCTGGCCTGCCCGATCGGTTCGCTCGTCGTCGGACGCCGCGACTTCGTCGCCCGGGCCCGCCGCGGTCGCAAGCTCGTCGGCGGCGGCATGCGCCAGGTCGGCGTCCTGGCGGCGGCCGGCCTGGTGGCGCTCCGAGACGGCCCGGAGGGGATGATCGAGCGTCTGGCCGAAGACCACGTCAACGCCCGCCGCCTGGCCGAGGGCCTGGCCGCCATGGACGGCATCGAATCGGCCGGTGGGCTCGCCCAGCCGGCACCCGGCAGGCTCGACCCCGCGCGGGCGGCGACCAACTTCGTCGTGTTCCGCGTCCGCCGCGACAGGGCTGAGTTCCTGGGCGCGCTCCGAGGCCGCGGCATCCTGCTGGTGGAATACCCGCACGACACGATTCGAGCGGTGACTCACTACGGCGTCGGCGGCGCCGACATCGAGCGCGTTCTGGCCGCCTGCGCCGCGGCCCTGCGCGAGACGACGCCCGTCGAAACCCCCTCGCCCACGACCGTGCCGGCCAGGTAGCCGGTCCACATCCAGCATTCGCAGAGGCACCACATGGCAGAGCTCAGTCTTCCCCGGCCCGCCTCCACGCCCACCGCCGGCCCCGCCGACGAACGCTTCTGGAACATCGTCGAAACGGAATTCCGGACCATGGTGGAGCAGCACCCGATCCTGGCCACGTACGTCGGGCTGCACCAGGGAGACGAGCGCCTGGACGACGCCGGCCGCGACGCCGTCATGCAGGAGATCTCGGACTCCCACCGGGTCGAGCGCGAGCTGGAGGCGATCGACCCAAACGAGCTGTCCGACAGCGTCCGCTTCGAGCGCGAGCTCGCCCTCCACAACGTCAGGCGCGGCCTGTTCGACATGGAGGTCCATCGGGTCTGGGAGCGCCGGTCCACGGCCATGGACGCCGTCGGCGACGCC
Source organism: uncultured Anaerolineaceae bacterium (assembly GCA_964529245.1). Classification (GTDB taxonomy): domain Bacteria; phylum Chloroflexota; class Limnocylindria; order Limnocylindrales; family CSP1-4; genus Fen-1039. The sequence continues at coordinate 169 of CAZGUS010000275.1, read as the reverse complement.
CTGTTCTCGGTGTTCGCCCGCAACTTCGCCCCGCTGAAGGATCGCCTCGGGTCGCTGACAGCGCGACTGGAAGCGGTGCCCGTGTTCCTTGAGCAGCACAAGACCCGCGCCACGGCGCCCCAGGTCCGGCTCTGGCAGGAGCTCGAGATCGAGTCCGGCGGCGACATGC
>CAZGUS010000274.1:0-1981 GCA_964529245.1 uncultured Anaerolineaceae bacterium | reverse complement strand
GCCTGGACGAGGTTGAACGTGAACGAGTCGTAGTTGTCGATCATGAGGATCATCGGGACGTCTCCTCTCGCGCCGACACCGCGGCGCCGGCCGGGGCGGCGGGGGCTAGGTGGCCACGGAACGTTGTCGTGCCACTCGCCGTCCGCGCCGCGTCGACGATCGCCGCCTCGGCCTCGGCCACCGCCATCTCGAGCGCTCCGCGGATGGCTCCGGCCTTGTGCTCGGTCTCTTCGAACTCCCGTTCCGGGACGGAGCGGGCGACTATCCCCGCCCCGACGCTGAGATGGACCAGATCGTCCTTGAGCACGGCGGAGCGGATCGTGATGGCGGTGTCGAGGTTGCCGTCGTAGCCGAGGTAGCCCACGGCTCCGCCGTACAGACCGCGCCGCTCCTTCTCCGCCGCGGCGATGAGCTGCATCGCCCGAACCTTGGGCGCGCCCGAGAGCGTGCCGGCCGGGAAGATGCTGCGCAGCGCGTCCAGGGCGTCGCAGCCCGGCCGGAGCCTGGCTTCCACGTGGCTCACGAGATGGAGCACGTGGCTGTAGCGCTCCACTTCCATGTACTTGGTCACGGCCACGCTGCCCGGCGTCGCCACCCGACCCAGGTCGTTGCGGCCGAGATCGACGAGCATCACGTGTTCGGCCCGCTCCTTGGGGTCGCGTTCCAGCGCGTAGGCGAGCTGGGCGTCCTCGGCCGGCGTCGCGCCGCGGGGCCGCGTACCGGCGATCGGGTGGGTGGTCATGCGGTCGCCCTCAACGCGGACCAGCAGCTCGGGGCTCGCGCCGACGACTGAGAACTCCGGCATGCGGACGAAGAACAGGTACGGGCTCGGATTGATGCGGCGCAGCGAGCGGTACAGCGCCACCGCGTCGAGCGGCTCCCCGGCGATGACGGGCCGCTCGTACGTCTGTCGCCGGGCCACGACGATCTGGATCGCCTCGCCGGCGGCGATGGCCTCCTTGGCCGTGGCGACCGCCACTTCGTATTCGCCGCGCTCGAGGCTGACCTCGATCTGGCGAATGCCGGAGGCGCCACTCCCCGAGGCGCCGCCGGGGGCAGCGGCGCCCTCGCCCGAGCCGGCGTCGATGCCGGGCCCGGCAGAGGCCGACCTTTGGGCGGCGGCAGCCGCTCCGTCGGTCGTCTCGAACCGGCTGCGCCGGGTCAGGCCGGCCAGCTCGATCGCGGTCGGCCTGGCCGTGCGCTCGAGGGCGTCGAAGATGGCCCGCTCGGCGATGGCGTAGCGGCCCTCGAGGTCCGGGGCCTCGGTGTGGAGCGAGGCGACCGCGGAGAGCGTATGAGTCAGGTGGTCGAAGACTAGGACCAGATCGGTTTCCTGGAACGCGGCCAGCGGCGTGCCGATCGGATCGCGGGCCGGCAGCGGGACCGTCGGCTCGAAAGTGGACACCGCGTCGTAGGCAAGCGCACCGACCGCTCCGCCGGGGAACCGCGGGATCTCGTCGCTCGGAAGGATGCGGCGCTTCGGCAGGAATTGGCGCAGGGCGGTCAGCGGGTCCGGCACCGCCGCGGTCTCGCTCGGAAGGTCGGGCGAGAAGCCGTTGACGCCCACGGGTCGCGACTGAATCGTGGCCTTGCCGTCGCGGACCGTCAGGAGCCGCCGCGGGCCGACGCCCATGAACGAGTAGCGGCCGAGCCGCTCGCCGCCCTCGACGGACTCGAGCAGGAAGGCCGGCCCGCCGTCGTCGAAGCGCATGAACGCGCCGATCGGCGTTTCGAGGTCGGCGTTCCGAGTGGCCGTCAGCAGGATCGTGTCGGCCGAGCCGGACAAGCGCCGGACCTCGCGAAGACTGAGCGGATCGGTGAGTGCCATCGGTATCGCCTTTCGAGATTTGGTGCGCCACGCCTGCCGTCCTGCCGACCCGGCGTCGGAGGGGAATCAAAACGACCTTCCGTCAAGGGACGAAAGGCCGATCCTTCCGCGGTGCCACCCACATTCGGCGATGCCGCTCTTTGGCCGACGGGC
>CAZGUS010000273.1:0-1999 GCA_964529245.1 uncultured Anaerolineaceae bacterium | reverse complement strand
CCCCTCTACTCCCGGACATCGCCGCCTTCGTCACAGCAGCGACGAGCCGGAATCGGGTAGGGGCCGGGGTTAGCCCAGCCCCTCCCACACCACCGGACAAGCGGGTCCGCATCCGGCGGTTCGCCAGTGCTCCCGAAGACGACGGACACGTTCGCCGATCGGCACCAGACCAAGCTGGGTCCAGTACGCGGTCGGCATAGCCCACTGCAAAGCGGGCGAACCCGATATGCGCCAGTAGCCCTTCCGGCTGCTCGCCCACTGGCGAGCCTTGTGGTCGGGGATACCGAGCGCGCGCAGGTTTTGCCGCTGCGTAGGGCAACGCTTCCATTCCTTCCAGCGGACCTGCCGGAGACGACGCCTCAGCCACTCGTCGAACTCGTTGAACACCGAAGGCGTCTCGGCCAGGGCGAAGTAAGCCGTCCAGCCAGCGAGGAACCGGTTGAGAAGGGAAACTCGGTCAGGCATCGCGATCGAGCGGTGCCGATCGGTGATCTCGCGTAATCGGGCGCGCAGACGAGCTTTCGTCTTGGGCCCGAGTCTGATCGCCAATCGACCGTGCGATCGATAGAAGCCGAAACCGAGCAAACCCCGGACGGTAGCCGGGGCTGTGCCGCTCTTGGCCTGGTTCACCCGCAGATGGAGCCGTTGCTCCACAAAGACCGTGATGCCGTCGAGTACCCGCTGAGCCGCCCGCTCGGAAGCCACGTAGACCCGGAGGTCGTCGGCATAGCGGACGAACGTATGGCCGCGCCGTTCCAGTTCGCGGTCCAGGTCGTCGAGCATGATGTTCGCCAGAAGCGGCGAGAGGGGCGATCCTTGCGGGGTGCCCTCCGTCCGCGCGATCTTCACGCCTCCGACCATGACACCGGCGTCTAGATAGCGTCGAATCAATCGAAGTACTCGGCGGTCGCCGACCCGGCGAGCCACACGCGCCATGAGCGCGTCATGCTGAACTCGGTCGAAGAACCGTTCGAGATCGACATCGACGACCCAGGTTTCCCCTGCTTCGATTGCCGCCCGGGCAGCCATGACCGCCTGGTGGGCACTTCGTCCTGGACGGAAGCCGAAGCTTCGGTCCGAGAACGTTGGCTCGAAGATCGGTGAGAGGACCTGGCTCAACGCCTGCTGGAGGAAACGGTCGGTGACCGTCGGCACGCCCAGCTCGCGCTCGCCGCCATCGGGCTTGGGGATCGTCACCCGACGGACGGGAGCTGGGCGGTACGTGCCAGCGTCAAGGGCTTTCCGGAGCTCGGGCCAGGCGGTCTTCAGGTGCGGGCGAAGCTGCTCGACCGTCATGCCGTCAGGACCTGGAGCGCCGCGATTGACCTCGACGCGCCGTAACGCCCGGGTGAGGTTGTCTCGCGAGAGGAAAACCTCCCAGAGATCCTCAACTCGGGCGGGGTGAGGGGTGGTCTCGGGAGACGCCGGATCGGCGCTGCGCTCTGTACCCGGACGCGGCGGCTTCACCGTCGTACTCCAGATGCAGACCCATCCCAGAGACGGGTTGGCTGCGGTCGTAGCGCCGGTCGCGAGTCTGTCCGGGTCGTCCCTCGGACTGACGTTTGGCCCTTCCCGGCGATCTCGATCCCCGCCGGTACTATGGCCGCTGCTGACTCCTCGTCGGTCCGCTCCCACCTTGCGATGAGGACGGCCGGATCACTCCGGCACCCGGCGAGGTCTCCCCGGATAAGAGCAGCCGCCTCCGCCCCAGCCCCGCCGCATTTACCTGACAGCCTCTTGGTGGTCGCGGACGTCACCGTGCAATGCCGGCTCATCCAGGCTGCCCAGCCTTGTATGCGGTTCGTGTTCCTCGGGTCGGAGCTTTGCCTCGGGCTTCCTTCAGACCCCACCTCACGGTGACGCCCTTGCCTCCGGCTAGAGGTTCGTACCACCTACATCCTCAAAGGACTTTCACCTTCAAGCTGCTGCCCATGCCGGGCGTACATCGAAACGCCCGGCGGAAAACCGCCGGGCGTTCGAATTGCTTGCGGGGAGCTTA
>CAZGUS010000272.1:0-2050 GCA_964529245.1 uncultured Anaerolineaceae bacterium | reverse complement strand
GGCTCGGTGACGATCTCCATGAGCGGCATGCCCGAGCGGTTGAAGTCGATCAGGCTGACCCGGCGCGGCGAGCCGTCGGGACAGAGGCCGAGCTCGGCGTGGATGAGCCGGCCGGTGTCCTCCTCGAGGTGGGCGCGATTGATCCGGACCGTGAACGGGCCCGCGCTCGTGTCGAAGGTGAGCCGGCCGTGGGCCGCCAGCGGCAGCTGGTACTGGCTGATCTGGTAGCCCTTGGGCAGGTCCGGATAGAAGTAGTTCTTGCGATCCCAGCGAGTGGTCGGCGCGACGGCCGCCTCGATGGCGAAGCCGGTCGCGATCACGAATTCGACCGCCGTCTTGTTGATCGTCGGCAGGACGCCAGGCAGGCCCAGGCAGACGGGACAGCAATGACTGTTCGGCGTGGCGGCGTCGATCTCCGTGGAGCAGCCGCAGAACATCTTGCTGGCGGTCTTGAGCTGGCAGTGGATCTCGATGCCGATGACGGCCTCGTATCGTTCCAGCGCCGCGCTCCGCCCGCCGGCCGCGGGTGCCGTCGTCACGCCTCTCCTCTTCGGCGCTTGACGAAGCGCTCGATGCGGACCAGCGCCTCGCGCAGCTCCGCCTCGCTCGTGGCGTAGCAGCAGCGGACGTGGCCCTCGCCCGCCTCGCCAAACGCGGTTCCGGGCACGACGGCGACGGATTCCTCACGCAGCAGCTCCTCGGCGAAGACGTCGCTGGAGAGACCGGTCGAGGAGATCTGCGGGAAGGCGTAGAACGCGCCGCGCGGCTCGAAACAGCGCAGGCCCATGGCGTTGAAGCCGTCGACGAGTATTCGGCGGCGGCGGTCGTACTGGCCGACCATCCGGGCGATGTCGGGCTCGCCGGTCTTGAGCGCTTCCAGGGCCGCGTCCTGAGCCACGGTCGGGGCCGACATGATCACGTACTGGTGAACCTTGAGGATCCCCTCCAGGATCTCCGAAGGGGCGCAGATGTAGCCGATGCGCCAGCCGGTCATGGCGTACGCCTTTGAGAAGCCGCCCATGAGGACGGTTCGACGGCGCATGCCGGGCAGCCGGCTCATGGTGCGCATCTGGTAGCCGCCGTAGACCAGGCGGTCGTAGATCTCGTCGCTGTAGACGAGCAGGTCGTGGCGGACGGCGATGCGGGCGATCTCGTCCTGGACATCGGGCGGCAGGACGGCGCCCGTCGGATTGCACGGATAGTTGAGCAGCAGGGCCTTGGTCCGGGGCGTGATGGCCGCCTCGACTTTGGCCGGATCCAGGGCGAAGTCCTCCTCCAGGGTCGTGGTCACGCCGACCGGGACGCCGCCGGCGAAGATGACCGCCGGGCGGTACGAGACATACGAGGGCTCGTGCATAACGACTTCGTCGCCCGGATCGAGGGTCGCGCGGATGGCCACGTCGAGCGCCTCCGAGGCGCCGATCGTGATCAGGATCTCCTCGGTCGGGTCGTAGCGGACGTCGTACAGGCGCTCGAGGTGGTGGGCCAGCGCGCGGCGGAGCTCGATGGTGCCGTAGTTGCTGGCGTAGTGGGTGCGGCGAGCGGCCAGGCTGTGAATGCCGGCCTCGATGACCTGCTGTGGAGTGTCGAAGTCGGGCTCGCCGACACCGAGGCTGATGACGTCGGTCATCGTCGCCAGGATGTCGAAGAAGCGGCGAATCCCCGAACGCGGAACCTCGTCGACCCGGCGCGCCAGGACGCGGGTCGAGAGCGGCGGTCGGGTCGGCTCCGATTCGGAGTTCAGGATCGAGGGGTCGGTGGCGAGACGGGTGTTGGGCTGAATCGGGGTGCTCATCGATACGTCCTCAGGCTTGGCTGCCCGAGCCCGTCGCGGAGGCGCCTTCGGTGCGCCGCATCCGTTCGACCGGGCTGGGCGTGGTCGGATCGTCGGTCAGCTGCAGCTCGGCGGGCTCGAGGGCCCGCCAGGGTGCTCTGGCCGTGATCCCTTCGTACGCACGGGCCAGACGAAGCATCGAGAGTTCGCTCCACGGCGCCCCGATGATCTGAAGACCTACAGGGAGTCCATCCGAGAGGCCGGCCGGGAGCGCCA
>CAZGUS010000271.1:0-2062 GCA_964529245.1 uncultured Anaerolineaceae bacterium | reverse complement strand
AACGACCGGCAGCAGGTAGACGATCGAAGCGTCGGGCACTTTGAGTGCCCGAACGATGACGAGGGCCAGCACCGTCGTCAGGACCAGCCCAACACCGCCAAACGCCAGTCCCCCGAGCCACGGGCGACCGGGTCGCGAGTCGAGGAGGCGAGCTCTGTTCAGCACGCGCTCATGGTAGGCCGAAGAGCCACGGGCGCAGCATCGGAGCGACGGCTTGCAGCCTTCGAGGCCGCACTTGTGCCTGACATACGTATATGTATACTGACCACCTCATGGCGACTCCGAACCGCGGGAGTTAGGATGCCCAGGTGCCGAACAAGACGATCTACGTGTCCGACGGTGATCTCCCTATCTACCAGCGCGCTCAGGAGCTCGCGGGAGGGAACCTCTCGTCGGCCATCACCACCGCGTTGCGGCGCTACGTGGATCTCGAAGAAGGGCGCCGCGAGGGCTTCAAGGAAATCACCGTACGCGTCGGGCCCGGCGGCCGGCAGCAGCGCTTCATGGGCGTTCTCCTGGGCGAATGGGCCAACTCGTCCTGGAGCCAGGTCTATCGAATCTACGCGACTCGAACCGGCAAGTTCGCGCTTCACGTCGAGAAGTCCCCGGAATGGGCCAGCCGTGACGAGAAAGGAAACCCCGCCGGCTGGCGCGGCTGGATCGGCCTTGGCAATCTCACCTACACGTTCAGCTCGGGTGAGTCGACGCTCGAGGTGTTCGATTCGCTCGAGCAGATGCGCGAGCGGATACCGCCCCAGCTCTACGAAATGGTGGCCGGATCGGCCGGGACGCTTTCGGTCGAAGACCTCGACATCTAGCCCGCGCGCCGGGCCCTCACCGCTCTGAAGCTCGCGGCGGCGCCCTGAAGGCGTCCGCACCGGCCGACCCTCCGCCCCCGACCGTACCAGCTCCGGTCGGTCGATCAACCGCGGAAACCTCGGGCACCCCTGCGAGGCTGCCTCCGGCTTTGCCGTGCTCCGAATGCCTGCCCAAAGAGGAAACGACACGTGACTGACGACCACTCCCCCGCCGCGATCCGCGTAACCGGGTTGCGCAAGTCCTACGGTCAACAGGTAGTGCTGGACGGCATCGACCTTGAAGTGGCCCGCGGCAGCGTCTTCTCGCTGCTCGGTCCCAACGGTGCGGGGAAGACGACCACGGTCCAGATTCTCTCGACACTGATCTCCGCCGACGCAGGCCAGGTCCAGGTCGGCGACCACGACTTGAGCCGCGAGCCGGACGCCGTGCGCGCCGCAATCGGCGTCACAGGCCAGTTCTCCGCGGTGGACAAGTTCCTCACAGGCGAAGAGAACCTGATCCTGATGGCGGACCTGCGGCACATGGGCAAGCGCGAAGGCCGCCGCCGCGCCGCCGAACTGCTCGATCAATTCGACCTGGCCGATGCCGCCCGCAAGCCTGTCGCCATGTTCTCGGGTGGAATGCAGCGGCGCCTCGACCTGGCCATGACGCTCGTGGGCGATCCGCGGATCATCTTTCTCGACGAGCCGACGGCGGGACTGGACCCGCGCAGCCGCCGGACGATGTGGCAGATCGTCCGCACCCTGGTCGCGAGCGGTGTCACGATCTTCCTCACGACCCAGTACCTCGAAGAGGCCGACGAACTGTCGGACCGGATCGCCGTCCTCGATCACGGCAAGCTCGTCGCCCAGGGCACTGGGGCGGAGCTCAAGCGGCTCGTGCCGGGCGGCCACATCAGCCTCCATTTCGGCGACGCCGCCGTCTTCGCACGGGCGGCTCAGATCCTGGCGCCGGCCTCGCGAGACGACGACGCTCTCAGCCTTCAAGTCGCGGGCGGAGGCGACGTCCGGTCGCTGAGATCCGTGCTCGACCGCCTGGATCAAGCCGGCCTCGAGGTCGACGGGCTGACGGTCCACACGCCGGACCTCGACGACGTGTTCCTTGCCCTTACCGGGCAGCCCGAAGCGCGGTCGGAGCCGCGGGCCCAGACACAGGAGGCGATTGCCCGATGAACGCCATTGCATACACCGTGAGCGACTCGGCCACGATGCTGCGCCGGCAGATGCGCCACATGCTGCGCTAC
>CAZGUS010000270.1:0-2063 GCA_964529245.1 uncultured Anaerolineaceae bacterium | reverse complement strand
GACCTGAACAAGAGCCTGAAGGCGACCCAGAACGACCAGGTCGCGGCCGCCTTCCTCCTGCTCGACTTCCAGCAGCACCCGGTCTGGACCGGCCCGTACAAGTTCGTGAGCTACACGCCGGGGCAGACCGTCCAGCTGGCGGCCAACCCGAACTACTACGCCGGCACGGTTGGGCCGCAGAACTTCTACGCCCCGATCATCAAGGACGCCGCGTCGGAGTCCGCCGCCCTCCAGAAGGGCGACATCAACTGGCAGTACGCGATCGTGTCGGACGCCCTCGCGACGCTGAAGGCGGACCCGAACCTCCAGATCGTCAGCTTCGCCGACTTCGGCTACTACTTCATCGCCTTCAACCTGCGACCGGGCCACATCTACAGCGACCCGAACCTGCGCCAGGCGTTCACCATGTGCATCGACCATGACGCGACGGTCGCGAAGGCGACCGACGGCCAGGGCATCCCGGTCTACGCGGACATCCCGCCCGCCTCGTGGGCGTTCGACCCCAACGTCCCCAAGTACACCCTCGACGTCGCGGGCGCCAAGAGCCTGATCGAGAAGTCTGGCTGGACCCTCGGCTCCGACGGCATCTACGCCAAGGGCGGCAAGCGCCTGTCCACGACGCTCTACGTTCGGTCGGGCAAGCCCCAGCGCATCTCGTTCGCCCAGCTCGCCGCGGACCAGCTGAAGCAGTGCGGCATCGAGGTCAACGTCAACCCCGCCGACTTCTCGACCGTGCTCCTCCCGCTCCTGTCCTACCCGAACAACTTCGACACGTACCTGGGCGGCTGGTCGACGGCCCTCGACCCGGACGACTCGTCGATCTTCAGCTGCGACCAGGTCACCACCAAGGCGTCGCCCGACTCCAACAACTTCGTGGGGTGGTGCGACAAGACGGCCGACGCGTTGCTGACGCAGGGCCGCCAGGAGACCGACCAGACCAAGCGCATCGCGATCTACCAGCAGTTCCAGACCTTGATCCACAACGACAATCCGTACTACTTCCTGTGGGCGGACACCGCCAACGCCGGCCTGACAAAGTCGGTCACGGCAGGGACCAACAGCGTCGTGTCCGACGGCACGATCGACCTGACCAGCCCGGAGTACTTCTGGAACCAGGACACCTGGACCATCAAGGCTCAGTAGGCGGGACCACGCTCCCACCAGCGTGAGATAGCCGTCCGGGGTGAGCCAACCAGCTCACCCCGGACGTTCTTGTCTGGCGCCGGCCGGCTCCGCCCGACCGGATCGACGCGGAACCTAGCGAGGAACCGACCGCATGGCGAGCTACATCCTTCGCCGCCTGCTCCAGGCGATCCCGATCGTCATCGGGATCAGCGTGATCTCGTTCCTCATCGTGCACCTGACCCCGGGTTCGCCGGTGGACAAGTTCCGCACGCCGCGGGTGAGCGCGGAGACCATCAACAACCTGATCCGCCTCTACGGGCTGGACCAGCCGCTCCCGACCCAGTTCGTGAAGTGGTTCACCCACTTCTGGACGTTCCCGTTCGACAACACGGCCTGGGGCTACTCGTTCACCGACGGGCTCCCGGTCCGCGACAAGATCTTCGCCCGGATCCCGTCCACGCTCTGGCTGACCGGCGTGTCGCTGCTCGTGACCGTCATCATCGCGGTCCCCATCGGCGTGCTGCAGGCGATCCGGCAGTACAGCTGGTCGGACAAGATCATCACGACGTTCGAGACGATCGGCTATGCCATGCCGACGTTCTGGCTGGGCCTCATGCTCAAGCAGACGTTCTCCGTGCAGCTCAACCTCTTCCCGCTGTTCGGCGAGAACAGCTTCGGCAAGAACGGCGACATCCTCGACCTCCTCTGGCATCTCGCGCTGCCGGTCACCACGCTGGCGATCATCCAGATCGCGGGCTGGAGCCGCTACATGCGTGCGTCGATGCTCGAGGTCCTGCGCCAGGACTACATCCGCACGGCGCGTTCCAAGGGCCTGACCGAACGCAGCGTTGTGTTCAAGCACGCCCTCCGCAACGCTCTCATCCCCATCGTCACGCTGCTCGGCCTGACGGTGCCCGCGCTCCTCTCCGTGATCGCGG
>CAZGUS010000269.1:0-2104 GCA_964529245.1 uncultured Anaerolineaceae bacterium | reverse complement strand
AGCTCGCGGGCGATGATCGTGGCCAGGGTCGTCTTGCCGAGTCCGGGCGGGCCGTGCAGCAGAACGTGATCGGCCGCGTCCCCTCTCTGGCGGGCGGCGCCCAGAAGGATTGCCAGATTGGCCTTCAGCTCGCGCTGGCCGATGTACTCGTCGAGCGTGTGGGGCCGCAGCGACCGATCGACGACGACGTCCGCCTCGTCCTGAACGTCTGGTGCCAGGATGCGCGAGAAGTCAGTCACGGGCGCAATCGCTCATGCGCGGATGATACCAGATAGAACACGCGTTCTGTGAGCACGTGCGACCGGCCGGACGACCGGCTAGCCCCTGACCAGGGTCCGGAGCGCGGCTTTGACGCGGTCCTCAAGGCCCGTGCCGACCGCTCCGTCGAGGAGCGCGTCGCGGGAGGCCTGGCGGGCCTCGCCGGCGGAATAGCCGAGGGCGAGCAGCGCGGCCACGACGTCCGACTCGCCGGCCGGGCCGCTGCCGGAGCCGACGCCGGCAGCCATGCCGGCCGCGGCGACCTTCTCCTTGAGCTCCAGGACCACGCGCGCTGCGAGCTTCTTGCCGACGCCGGGCACCGCGGTCAGGAGCGCCATGTCGTCCGACAGGATCGCCAGTTGCAGATCGCCCACGGCCCGCGACCCGACGATCCCCAGCGCGACCTTCGGGCCGACACCCGTGACGGTCAGGAGAAGACCGAAGAAGCCAAGTTCCTCGGGCGTGCGGAACCCGTAGAGCGCCTGCAGATCCTCGCGGATGACGTGGTGTGTGAACAGCTTCGTTCGGCCGCCGACCGGCGTCGCGGTCAGAACGGACGGGGCGGCGAAGACGCGGTAGCCGACGCCGCCGACTTCTAGGATCAGCGAGTCGGCGAACACGGCTCCGACCAGACCGTCGAGCGAGGCGATCACGACAGCGCTCCCGACCTAGGACGCGGTCTTGGGTTCGGGCAGGCGCGACGAATGCCCGCTCGAGTCGAGGCCGAGCCGCTCGCGACGCAGGGCTTCGCGAACGGCCTTCTCGTAAGGGGTCATGCCCGTCGGCGCCGGCTTCAGCGCGGAACGGTCCAGGGCTCCCGTCGGAATGCGGCTGATCGACCGCTCGCGGTTGGCGACGCAGATGGCTATCGCTAGAGCGTCCGCGGCATCGTCTGGGGTCGGCATCTCGGCCAGCCCCAGGATCGCCTGGACCATCCGTCCGACCTGCTCCTTGGCTGCGCCGCCGTGGCCGGCAGTGGCTACCTTGACCTCGTTCGGCGTGGCCTCGCGCACTTCCAGATCGTGCTGGGCCGCCGCGAGGAGGACGACTCCCCTGGCCTGGCCGACGGCGAAGGCCGTCTGGACGTTCTTGGTGAAGAACAGCCGCTCGACGCCGACCATCGAGGGCGCGTGAAGATCGATCAGGTCGGTCAAAGCCAGGTAGATCGACTCGAGGCGCTCGGGCAGGCCGATGTCCGAAGGCGTCTTGATGACGCCGAAGTCGATGGCTCGGAGCCTAGGGCCGGTTCGCTCGATGACACCGTACCCGAGCATCGCCGTCCCGGGATCTATCCCAAGAATGATCACCCGCCGACCTCGGCGAGGAGCGATTCGGGGATCTCGAAGTTGGCGGTCACGCGCTGGACGTCGTCCTGATCCTCGAGCAGCTCGACCAGCCGCAAGGCCTGACGCGCCTTCGACTCGTCCAGCTCGACGGTGTTCTGCGGGGTCATCGCCAGCTCGGCAGACTCGATCTTGATGCCGGCCGCCTCGAGCCCGCGGCGGACCGCCTCCAGGTCGTGCGGCTTGGTGTAGACCTCGACCTGCTCGCCGGACGAGTCGACGTCGTCGGCGCCGGCGTCGATGGCGATCAGGGCCAGTTCGTCCGCGTCGCCGCCGGGCGCCAGGCTGATGACGCCGCGCTGTTCGAACTGCCAGGCGACGCTGCCCGACCCGGCCAGCTGCCCGCCGGCCTTGGTGAAGATCGAGCGCACGTCCGCCGCGGTGCGGTTGCGGTTGTCGGTGGCCGCCTCGACGATGATGGCCACGCCGCTCGGGCCGTAGCCCTCATACATGATCTCTTCGAACTGCTCGCCTTCGCCGCCGCCGGTCGCCTTCTCGATGGC
>CAZGUS010000268.1:0-2134 GCA_964529245.1 uncultured Anaerolineaceae bacterium | reverse complement strand
GAGAGCCTCTTCTTCAACTTCCGCCGCTACGACCTCGGTCGCGTCGGCCGCTACAAGTTCAACAAGAAGCTGACGCCGGTCGTCGATCGGATGGGGATCGAGCTGGACCGCGAGCAGCGCATCATCACTCGCGAGGACATCGCCGCGATCGTCGGTCACCTGATCGAGTTGAACCGCGGCACCGGCATCGCCGACGATATCGACCACCTCGGCAACCGCCGCATCCGAGCCAACGGCGAGCTGATCCAGAACGCGTTCCGGGTCGGGCTGCTGCGCATGGAGCGCGTCGTTCGCGAGCGCATGACGATCCAGGAGATCGACAAGGCCACTCCCAACGCCCTCATCAACATCCGCCCGGTCGTGGCGGCGATGAAGGAGTTCTTCGGCGGCAGCCAGCTGAGCCAGTTCATGGATCAGACCAACCCGCTTGCGGAGCTGACCAGCAAGCGCCGCCTCTCGGCCCTTGGCCCCGGCGGTCTTTCCCGTGAGCGCGCCGGCTTCGACGTCCGCGACGTCCACCACAGCCACTACGGTCGAATCTGCCCGATCGAGACGCCTGAAGGTCCGAACATCGGCCTGATCGGCTCGCTCGCGACCTTCGGCCGGATCAATCCCTACGGCTTCATCGAGACGCCTTACCGCAAGGTCACGCGCACGGTGGCCTGGGACGATCCGGAGATCGGTCGCCGCGAGGCCGGAGTGGATCTCATAGGCAAGGACGGCAAGGTCGTCCTGAAGGCCGGGGAGCGCATCAACGAGGCGGCCATCGCCGAGCTGAAGCGGCAGAAGGCCCAGGCCTTCCAGATCCGCCCCATCGTCACCGCCGACATCGAATACCTGGCGGCCGACGAGGAAGAGGAGCACTACGTCGCTCAGGCCAACGCCGAGCTGGATGCGGACGGGCATTTCGTCCGCGACCGCATCCCGTGCCGCTTCCGGGACCAGTTCCCCGAGGCGCGGCCGAACCAGATCGAATACATGGACGTGTCGCCCAAGCAGGTCGTCTCGGTGGCCACGGCCCTGATCCCATTCCTCGAGCATGACGATGCCAACCGAGCTCTCATGGGTTCGAACATGCAGCGTCAGGCCGTGCCGCTTCTCGAGCCGGAGTCGCCGATCGTCGGCACCGGCATGGAGTGGCGCTCGGCCCTGGACTCGGGCCAGGTCGTCGTCTCGCGCCGTCCGGGAGTGGTCACGAGCGTGACCGCGGACCGGATCCAGATGGAGACCGACGCCGGCGAACTCGACGAATACCTGCTCCAGAAGTACGTCCGCTCCAACCAGGGCACGTGCATCAACCAGCGCCCGATCGTCGATGTGGGCCAGCGCCTCGAGGCAGGCTACCCGATCGCCGACTCGAGCTACACCGACCACGGCGAGCTGGCCCTCGGCCGCAACGTGCTGGTCGCGTTCATGAGCTGGGAAGGCGGCAACTACGAGGACGCCATCGTCATCAGCGAGCGCCTCGTCAAGGAAGACTTCTTCACCAGCATCCACATCGAGAAGCACGAGCTGGAGTCGCGCGACACCAAGCTCGGGCCCGAAGAGATCACCCGCGACATCCCCAACGTCGGCGAGGAGTCCCTCAAGGATCTCGACGAGGAGGGCATCGTCTACATCGGCGCCGAGGTCCAGCCGGGCGACATCCTGGTCGGCAAGATCACGCCCAAGGGCGAGACCGAGCTGACCGCGGAAGAGCGTCTGCTGCGGGCGATCTTCGGCGAGAAGGCCCGCGAGGTGAAGGACTCCTCGCTGCGCCTGCCCCACGGCGAGCGCGGCAAGGTCGTCGACGTGCGTATCTTCTCCCGCGAGGAAGGCGACGAGCTGATGCCGGGCGTGAACCGCCTGGTCCGCGTCTCGGTCGCGCAGAAGCGCAAGGTCAGCGTCGGCGACAAGATGGCCGGCCGCCACGGCAACAAGGGCGTCATCGCCAAGGTGCTTCCGGCGGAAGACATGCCGTACCTTCCGGACGGCACTCCGGTCGACATCGTCCTCAACCCGCTGGGCGTCCCGAGCCGAATGAACATCGGCCAGATCCTCGAGACGCACCTCGGCTGGGCGCTCCACGAGCGCGGGCTCAAGGCCGCCACCGCGGTCTTCGACGGCGCCACCGAGGAGCAGATCCGCGAGGAGC
>CAZGUS010000267.1:0-2145 GCA_964529245.1 uncultured Anaerolineaceae bacterium | reverse complement strand
TCCTGGTAAAGCAGGTGCCCGACACGCACAACGTCACCGGCGAGGTGATGACCAAAGACGGCACCATGAACCGCGGCGCCCTGCCGGCGATATTCAATCCCGAAGACCTCAACGCGCTCGAGATGGCGCTCGAGATCAAGGAGCGAACCGGCGGCACGGTCACCGTCGTCACGATGGGCCCGCCCAAGGCCGCCAGCATCCTGCGCGACTCGCTCTTCCGCGGCGCGGACAGGGTGGTCCTCCTGACCGACCGCAAGTTCGCCGGCGCGGACACTCTCGCCACCTCGTACGTCCTCAAGTGCGCGGTCGAGAAGCTGGGCGACTACGACCTCGTCCTCGCCGGCCGCCAGGCCATCGACGGCGACACCGCCCAGGTGGGTCCGCAGACGGCCGAGAAGCTCGGCATTCCGCAGATCACCTACGCCGAGCAGATCGTCGAGATCACAAGCACCAGGATCACGGTCCAGCGGGCCCTCGATCACGGCTCCGAGATCGTGCGCTGCACGTATCCGTGCCTGCTCACCGTCGTGAACACCGCGAACACGCCGCGGCCGGCAAACGTCCGCCGCCAGATGGAGCGCAAGCTCGCTGCGGTCCCCAGCGAATACGCCGCCATCCGGGCCGAGTGGCCGGACTTCGAGTCGGATGAAGCGCTGGACGCCTACCTCACCAAGCACGATCTCAAGATCCCCGTCTGGTCCGCCGAGGACATCGGCGCGACCGAAGGCAGCATCGGCCTGGCCGGCTCCCCGACCCAGGTTCACAAGGTCAACTTCGTGGTCCTCGAGAGCACGGAGAGCAAGACCGTCCCCGCCAACGCCGAAGGAATCGCGGCGATGATCGCGGAGCTGGTCCATGAATACATCGTCGGGTAGGCCGGACATGACAGCCAAGAACATCTGGGTATTCATCGAGCACACCGACGGCCAGATCGCCGAAGTAAGTCTGGAGCTGGTCGGCAAGGCCCGCGAACTGGGCGACCGGCTCGGGACCGAGGTCGTCGGCTTCCTGTGCGGCCACGACGTGGACGCGCTGGCCCAGGAGGTCATCGCCCACGGCGCCGACCGCGTGATCCTGGCCGACCACGAAGAGCTGGCGCTGTATCGAACCCTGCCGTACGCCCGCGTGGCGATCGAGGAGGCTCGCAAGCGCCAGCCGGAGATCTTCCTCATCGGCGGCACCCCCAACGGCCGCGACTTCGCCCCGCGCGTCGCCAGCGCCCTGCGCTGCGGCCTCACCGCGGACTGCACCGATCTCCAGATCGGCGACTACTACATCAAGAAGGAAGACAAGACCTACAAGGACCTGCTCTTCCAGATCAGGCCCGCCTTCGGCGGCAACCTGGTCGCCACCATCGTCAACCCGCACACGCGGCCGCAGATGGCCACGGTCCGTGAAGGCGTCATGCGCAAGCCGGCCGCCGACGCGAGCCGCAAGGGCGTGGTCGAGAAGATCAGCCCGACGTTCGAGGCGGAGGATCTCGTACTGGAGGTTCTTAGCCGCCAGGTCCGGAAGTCGACGATCAATCTCAAGGACGCTCCCGTCATCGTCGCCGGCGGCGCCGGCGTCAGCACCGCCGACGAGTTCGCCCTCCTCCGCGAGCTGGCCAACCTGCTCGGCGGCGAGGTCGGGGCGTCGCGCGCCGCGGTCGACTCAGGGCTGATCGAACGGGTCCACCAGGTCGGACAGACCGGCACCACCGTCCGGCCTCGCCTGTACATCGCCGCCGGCATCTCCGGCGCCATCCAGCACCGCGCCGGCATGGACCAGTCGTCCAAGATCATCGCCATCAACACAGACCCGAACGCGCCGATGTTCCAGATCGCGCACTACCGCATCGTCGGCGACGTCGGCGAGGTGCTGCCGCTGATCATCAAGACCCTGCGTGAGCGTTCCATGGATCAGCGAGAAGCCGAATGAGCGAGAACTTCTACCTCGACAATCCCGACATCCAGTTCCGGCTCGAGCAGATCGACCTGCGCGAGGCTCTGGAGCTCAAGGAACACGGCTACGCCGATACCGATCGGTTCCCGGGATCGCCGCGGAACTACGCCGACGCCAAGGACAACTACTCGATCATCCTCGGCGTGATGGGCGAGATCTGCGGCGAGCGCGTCGCGCCCCGAGCCGCGGAAGCGGACGAGG
>CAZGUS010000266.1:0-2157 GCA_964529245.1 uncultured Anaerolineaceae bacterium | reverse complement strand
CCCGGCCGGGTCATTCCCAAGAGCGCGTTGCGGCGCTTCTCGCTGGACGACTTCCTCGATCGCTTCAACATCGAGCGCTATGCCGGCGGCTACGGCGGCGGTTCGTTCGGTGCCCCGCGCCGGCCCGGCTCGTCGCAGCCGGACATCGAGATCCCCAACGTCGCCCGCCCTGTCTTCTGGGCCCTCATCGGGCTGAGCGCGCTGATCGCCCTGGGACTCGGCGGCTTGATGGCCGCCAGCTGGCAGACGGTCCAGCTGTTCGCCCATCGCGTGCCGTTTGCCCAGACCGACCCCACCTTCGGCCTGAACGTCGGCTTCTACGTCTTCGAGCTGCCGTTCTACCGGCTGCTGCAGTCGTTTGCCAACACGCTGCTGCTGCTCTCGATCGTCCTGGTCGGCGTTCGATACGCCGTGGCCGTGATCTCCGGCGCCTCGATGACAACGGCCGCCCGCATCCATGTCGGCGTCCTGGTGATGCTCTTTTTGATCACGATCGCGATCGGGTTCCAGCTCGACCGCTACTCGCTCGTCTACAGCGACCAGAGCGGCATCTTCCAGGGAGCCAGCTACACCGACGTCAACGCCAGGTTCCTGGCCATCAACGTCATGACCGTCCTGGCTGCGTTCGCCGGCACCCTCTTCCTGGTCTTCTGCTTCACCCGCTGGTGGGTGCCCCTGACACTGACCATCGTGCTGTGGCTGGGCGCTTACGTGGTGCTCGAATTCGCCTACCCGCTCGCCACCCAGCAATTCGTCGTGGTCCCCAACCAGCAAGGGCAGGAGACGCCCTACATCCAGAACAACATCGAGATGACCCGGCTGGGGTTCAACCTCAACGGATGGACGAGCGTCCCCTACCAACCGGGCACGTCCATCAGCCAGTCGTCGCTCACGAGCGAGCAGTCCACGATCCAGAACCTGCGGCTGTGGGACTACCGGCCGCTGGGCCCGACGCTCGACAACATGCAGCTTCTGCGGAACTACTACAGCTTCGGCCAGGTCGACACGGACCGATACACCTTCACCGACGCCGCGGCCTGCGCGCCCAATCCGGCTCCGTGCGTGCGCCAGGTGATGCTCGCCGGCCGCGAGCTCGACCCGACGAAGGTTGCCAACCTCAACAACGGCAACTCCAGCTGGGTCAACCAGCACCTCGTCTACACCCACGGCATCGGCCTGGCTATGTTGCCGGTCGACGAGGTCGTGCGCAGCAACACCGGCCAGAGCGCGAACCCGCTCCTGGTCATCCAGAACGTGCCGCCAGTTTCCTCGCCCGGCGCGCCCGTCGTCTCTCAGCCGCGCATCTACTTCGGCACTGAGACGAGCGACTACGTCATCGTCGGCGGCGGGACGCAGGAGTTCGACTATCCGTCGGCGTCGACTTTGGGCGACGCCACCAACAGCTGGACCGGCACGACCGGCATCAAGTTGGACACGCTGCTCACCAAGGTCCTGTTCGCCGCCCGCTTCGGCGACCTCAACCTGCTCATCAGCAACCAGGTCAACGGCAACAGCCAGCTGCTGATGAACCGCTCGATCCAGCAGCGCGTCCAGGCCATCGCGCCGTACCTGCGCTACGACAAGGATCCGTACTTGGTCGTCTCCGCAACCGGCGAGCTCGACTACATCCTCGACGCCTACACGACAACGGACGCCTACCCGGACGCCAACACCTTCAACCCGGGCACGGACCCGACAGTCACCGGCCTTGCCGGAGACCCGTTCAACTACGTCCGGAACAGCGTCAAGGTGGTCATGAACGCCTACGACGGCACGATGACCTTCTACGTCGCCGATCCGAACGATCCGATCATCAAGGCCTGGGAGGGCGTCTTCCCGACCGTCTACCACCCGCTGTCGGACATGTCGGCCGACCTTCAAGCGCACCTGCGCTACCCCGAGGATCTGTTCGACGCTCAGACCAGCCAGTACGAGAAGTACCACGTCACCGACCCCGGGGTCTTCTACCAGGGCAACAACGTCTGGCAAGTGGCGCGCAACGCCGGCACGAGCGGCAGCAGCGGTCCACAGCAGCTCGGTCTCGAGGCCTACTACGTCGAGATGCAGGACCCGGGCCAGGCGAGCTCGACCAATTCCGAGTTCCTGCTGCTGCAGCCGATGGTTCCGAACGGCCGGCCTAACATGATCTCCTGGGTA
>CAZGUS010000265.1:0-2178 GCA_964529245.1 uncultured Anaerolineaceae bacterium | reverse complement strand
GTGATCCGGTCGATCGCGTACTTCACCTGCGAGAGCGTGAAGACGCGCCGCGGCAACGCCAGGCGGACGAGCTCCATCTGGGCGAGCGGTTCGCTGCCGTCGGGGTTGCGCTGCTCGGAGAGCGTGCCGCGCTCCATGCCCCGGATGCCGCTGGAGATGTACAGCGCCGACGCGAGGGCGCCGCCGGAGTACTGGCTCTGCGGCACATGGTCCAGGAACTTCAGCGCGTTGAGGTGGCAGCCCAGGCCGCCCGGAGGTGTGATCACCGGGACTCCGCGCGCCTCCAGCTCGCGGACCATGTAGTCGATGAAGATCGGCCCCTGGCTGATCATGTCCTCGTCCATCGTCTCGTCGAGGCCCACGGTGAGCGCCTCGATCTCGCGGACGGACATGCCGCCGTAGGTCAGGAAGCCTTCGTATAGCGGGACGAGGGCGCGCATCTGCTTGTAGAGGTCCTCGGACCTCATGACGATGCCGCCGCCGCGGGCGCATCCGAGCTTTCGGGCCGAGAAGTAGGTGATGTCCATCAGGCTCGAAATCTCGAGCGTGATATCGCGGATCGAAGCGTTCTTGTACGCCGCCTCGCGGGTCTTGATGAACCAGAGGTTGTCGGCCATCAGGCTGGCGTCGAACACGAGGATCAGGCCGTGCTTGTCGCAGACCTTCCGGACTGCGTGCATGTTCGCTAGCGAGATCGGCTGGCCGCCGATGAGGTTCGTGCCCGCCTCGAGTCGCACGAAGGCGATCTTGTCGGCGCCGTGCTTGGCGATCAGGGCCTCAAGCTTGGCCGTGTCCATATCGCCCTTGAACAGTTCTTCACTCGACGTCTCGAGGGCGACATCGCGGTAGATCTCCTCGACCGCGCCGCCGTTGAGCGTGATGTGCGCCTTGGTCGTGGTGAAGTGATAGTTCATCGGCACGATCTGGCCGGGCTTGACGAAGACCTGGCTGAGGATGTTCTCGGCGGCGCGCCCCTGATGGACCGGCAGGAGAAACTTGGTGCCGAAGATCTCACGCACCTTGTCGTCGAACCGCGCATACGTGGCGCTGCCGGCGTACGAGTCGTCGGCGACCATCATCGCGCCCAACTGGCGGTCGCTCATCGCGTTCACGCCGCTGTCCGTGAGCATGTCCAGGAAGACGTCCGCGTTCTGGAGCAGGAAGGTGTTGTTCCCGGCAGCCGTGGCGCACCCGAAACGCTCGTCCACGGGGAGCAGGTTCAGCTTCTGGACGATGCGGACCTTGTGCATCTCGAGCGGCACGCTCTCGCCGTGGAACTTGACGAACCCCATTCCCATTCCTCCTAAGGGTTAGAACACGCCCATCTCCTCGTCCGAGTCTGAGGGCAGTGCGCGTGAGCGAGGCCGGTGACGGCCGGCCAGATCGGCTTCAACGCAGAGTACGTCACCGAGATAACGCTATGTGCCTCGCCCAGCGTGGTCGGGCGAGAACGACGTCTCCACCATCTCCTTCACCAGCACTGAAAGGTGGGCCGTCCCCTTGGTGCCAAGCCCGGAATGTCGTTCAACGCACTCGCGTAGGCGGTCCTGCGCGCCGCAGCGGCCAGGAGGTACCAAAGAAATCCGCTGCGGGACGCGTGGAGCGCGCCGCCGAGCCAGGCGGTCACCGAGCTCACATTCTTCGGCACACCCGGTGCTCCAGGCACGCAAGGCCGCATGTAGCTCGCCCTGGAGGTCGGCGCGAGAGCGCCACCGAACCCGACAATCGCGCAAGCAGCCGGCGATCACGGCTTGAGGGACGGTCCGGCGGTGGACCGGGACGGAAACTGCAGCATTTCGGCCTCCGGAACCAGGACCGCCTGCCTCTACGCGTAAAGCGGGCAGGTCATTGGGTCGACTCAGATTGGTCCGAAAGCCGGCGTAGTGGACGTAAACTACAAGATGTAGGGGTTCCTCAGGTTCTTCTGCCCACCTGTAGGGGTTTGGCGCGCTCGGAGGGGTTTGGGCGCGGGAGAACAACAACGATGCCACGGCCCGGCCCGAGTGCGTCGGGCACTACCTGCGGCGTCCGAGTCGAGGAAGGCTGCTGATCGACAAGTCCACGTCGCCGCCGGCGGCGAAGACCTCGTCCACCTTCTCTTTGACGCACAAGTCGCCACGCGACCGGTACCCTTGACGCGATATGCCGCCTGAATTCATCTACACCTCGTACAAGCTT
>CAZGUS010000264.1:0-2252 GCA_964529245.1 uncultured Anaerolineaceae bacterium | reverse complement strand
CACCCTTGCCTCCCCTGCCCTCGGCCTCGTCCTCGAGCGCGGCCAGCGCTCGACGGCGGGCGTCCTCGTCCACGTGGGTGACGATGTACAGGGCGAAGTAAAGGATTCGCTCCAGGTTGCGCGGGCTGATGTCGAGCAGGATGCCCAGGCGGCTCGGCGTGCCCTTGAAATACCAGATGTGGCTGACCGGGCTGGCCAGCTGGATATGGCCCATGCGCTCGCGGCGGACCTTCGAGCGAGTTACCTCGACGCCGCACTTGTCGCAGATGATGCCCTTATACCGGATCCGCTTGTACTTGCCGCAATAGCATTCCCAGTCCTTGGTGGGACCGAAGATGCGCTCGTCGAAGAGGCCGTCCTTCTCCGGCTTGAGCGTGCGGTAGTTGATGGTCTCGGGCTTGGTGACCTCACCCGAGGACCAATCCCGGATCTGCTCCGGACTGGCGAGCGAGATTCGGATGGCGTTGAAGTTATTGACTTCGAGCATTGCTCTCCTCCACGCCGTCGCCTGGCTCGGCGGCGTAGTTCGGACCGGGGGCGGGCGACGCCTGGCTGGCCGGGCTCAGGCGACGCGTCGTGCGTGCGATTGGATCAGTCTTCGAACCCAGCGAGGTTGATGCCGCCGAGATCGGGCATCGGATAGGTGCCGGAGTCCTCGGCGAAGCGGATCTCTTCGTCGTTCTCGTTGAGGATCTCCACGTTGAGCCCGAGGCTCTGGAGTTCCTTGATGAGGACCTTGAACGACTCCGGAACTCCCGGCGCCTGGATCTCCTCGCCCTTGACGATCGCCTCGTAGGTCTGCACTCGACCCATGACGTCGTCCGATTTGACGGTGAGCAGCTCCTGCAGGATGTTCGCGGCGCCGTACGCCTCGAGGGCCCAGACCTCCATCTCGCCGAAGCGCTGGCCGCCGAATTGGGCCTTGCCGCCGAGCGGCTGCTGGGTGATGAGGCTGTAAGGTCCGGTCGACCGAGCGTGGATCTTGTCCTCCACCAGATGGTGGAGCTTGAGCATGTAGATGTAGCCGACGGTGATCGGCCGATCGAAGGCCTCGCCGGAGCGCCCGTCGCGGAGGACGATCTTGCCGTCTTCGGGCAGTCCGGACTCGCGAAGCTCGGCCCGGATCTGCTCTTCCGTGGCGCCGTCGAAGACCGCGGTAGCGGCCTTGAGCCCGCGCTCGTGGAGCGCCCAGCCGAGGTGCGTCTCGAGGATCTGGCCGATGTTCATTCGGCTCGGGACGCCCAGCGGGTTGAGGACGATGTCGACCGGAGTGCCGTCCGGAAGGTACGGCATGTCTTCCGCCGGAAGCACCTTGGCGATGACGCCCTTGTTGCCGTGGCGGCCGGCCATCTTGTCGCCGACGCTGACCTTGCGCTTCTGCGCGACCGAGACGCGGACCAGGCGGTTCACGCCCGGCATCAGCTCGTCGCCTTCCTCGCGGGAGAAGATACGCACGTCGACGACCTTGCCGCGCTCGCCGTGGGGCAGGCGCAGCGAGGAGTCCTTCACCTCGCGGGCCTTCTCGCCGAAGATCGCCCGCAGCAGACGCTCTTCCGCGGTCAGCTCGGTCTCGCCCTTGGGCGTGATCTTGCCGACCAGGATGTCGCCCGGCTGGACCTCGGCGCCGATGTAGACGATGCCCTCCTCGTCGAGATCCTTGAGGGACTCCTCGCCGACGTTGGGGATGTCGCGGGTGATCTCTTCGGGCCCGAGCTTGGTGTCGCGCGACTCCAGCTCGTGCTTCTCGATGTGGATGCTGGTGAAGAAGTCTTCCTTGACGAGGCGCTCGCTGATGACGATGGCGTCCTCGTAGTTGCCGCCTTCCCAGCTCATGAACGCGACCAGCACGTTGCGGCCGAGGGCCAGCTCGCCGTGGTCGGTGGAGCTCGAGTCGGCGATCGGGTAGCCTGCCTCGAGGCGCTGGCCCACGTCGACGATCGGGCGCTGGTTGATGCACGTGCCCTGGTTGGAGCGGACGTACTTCGAGAGCAGGTATTCGTCCAGCTCGCCGGCGTCGGTCTCGATCCGGATCCGGTCCGCGGTCACGCTGGTGACAACGCCCGGACGGCGGGAGACGACGACCTGGCCCGAGTCCAGGGCGGAGCGCCACTCCATGCCGGTGCCGACGATCGGCGCCTCCGGCTCTAGAAGTGGCACGGCCTGGCGCTGCATGTTCGAGCCCATCAGCGCGCGGTTGGCGTCGTCGTGCTCGAGGAACGGGATGAGGGCCGTGGCGACCGAGACGACCTGCT
>CAZGUS010000263.1:0-2269 GCA_964529245.1 uncultured Anaerolineaceae bacterium | reverse complement strand
GCCAGCCAGCGCGCCGCAGACGCCAGGTATACGTCGAAGTCGTAGAGGTGGTTCGACTGCTGCCAAAGCAGGATGTCGAACAGCACCCAGCCGGCGACGACCCAGACAACCAGTATGAGGAAGGCCGGGCCGCGCGTGGCGTAGGGGCCGGCGCCGGGAGTGGCGCCGGGAGTGGCGCCGGGCCGCGGCCGGGCGCCGGCTCGAAAGCTCGACCGAACCCGCAGCGCCGCAACGCACACGGCGGTCGCGACGATCCATGCCAGCCAGAACGGGACGCCGCCGATCGGCACCCCGAGCTCGCCCCGGAATCCGAACGCGACCACGGCCATTCCCACCGGCACGGCCGCGTCGACCGCGCCGAAGCGCGCCCAGCGCAGCCCTGCGATCCCGGCGACACGGCCGCGGACGCCGTCCACGAACGAAGGCAGTCCCTCAATCACGCGCCAATTCTAGGTTGCGCGGACGGCCCGCGGCCCCACGGCGGCCGAAGCGCGGACGGGCGGCACCGGCGCCGCAGGGCCGGTGTCGGCTCCGGCACACCCCTTGGCCCACCCTGAAGAACAGTCGATGCACCACACGAGATGACGGCATGTAACGGTTGACGGCGTCCGGCATCGATGCAGGAATGGACTGTGTCGCTCTGGGTTGTGCGAGAGGCCCGGCCCGCGTCTTAGAGGAAGGTCGCATGAATCGATCGATCGGAATCCTGCCCCACCACAGCAGCAGCTCCGAGGCCAACCCGGCGCCCGCCCGCCGGCGGATGCCCGGCACATCGAGCGCCGTGGCCGCTATTGTGCTCGTCGCGATCTTCGCCGGAGCATGCAGCTCCTCGACGGCGATCGCGACCACCGCCGTCACACTCGCGCCGACCGTCGCGCCGACCGTCGCGCCGACGGCCACCCCCGCGGGAGTCGGCTCGGCCGTGCCGACCGACCTCGCGACCGGCGTCCCGACGTCGCTCGACCCGTGCCAGCTCGTGACCAGCCAGGAAGCGTCGCAGCTCTCGGGCGCCTCCTACGTGGCGGGCGTTGAGAGCACCACCGCCGGTAACGGGAAGATGTGCACGTACGGCGGCCAGACGACGAACGTCTTCGAGGTCATCGTCGGTCAAGAGCCCGATGTTGCCAGCGCTCAGGCGGGCAAGGCGGCGGCTGAGGCAGATATCCAGAAGGCAGCCGGCAAGGGGATCCAGTTCATCGAGCTGCCCACCCTGGCGGACGGCGCCGCCTACTTCGTGGGAAGCGTCAGCGTCTCGGGTGTGAAGATCAATGCCAGCGCCATCTATGTCCTGAAGGGAACCGTCTTCTTCGGCTTTAGCGACGAGGCCCTGGGCCCGACCCCGACCGCCTCGGCGCTGCAGGCGCAGGTCCAGACGATCCTCACCCGCCTGCCGTAGGCGAGGCATCGCCTTTCGGGGCCTGCCGTCGGGAAGCGCCAGCGAGGAAATAGCCGAGCGGCCCGGCAGGCCCTGAGCCGCCCGCGATCCAGATCGACTTGCGCGGCTACAACGTCATGTGAACGAGTTGGCGCGCCGTACCGTCGACGCCGTCAATGCACCGAATGCCGCTCGTATAGCCTCATGGCCCAGACATACGAGACCGCCGCGATGACCACGCACCACGCCACGGCCAGGATCCAGTCGTTGCCGGAGGACGCGCCCGTGAGCAGCCCACGCAGCGTTTCGATGATGGGCGTGAAGGGCTGGTACTCGGCGAAGAGGCGCAGCGGTCCCGGCATCGAATCCGTGGGCACCACGGCGCTGCCAAGGAACGGGAGCAAGATCAGCGGCATCGGGATGTTGCTGGCCGTCTCGACGCTGTCGGTCACCATGCCGAGCGCCACACACAGCCAGATCAGCGCGAACGAGGCCAACGCGAGCAGGCCGACCACGCCGAGCCACTCCATGGGACCGGCGCTCGGCCGGAAGCCGATGAGCACCGCCACCGCGAGCACAAGGGCGAGGGCCAGAACCGCCTGGACCATGCTGCCCAGCACGTGACCCGTCAGCACGGAAGCGCGGGAGATGGACATGGTCCGGAAGCGCGCCACGATGCCGCCGGTCATGTCCATGGCGACGGAGATCGCCGTTCCCTGGACGACGGCCGCGATCGTCATCACCAGGATTCCGGGAACGATGTACTCGAGATAGGCGGACCGGCCACCGGCAGCGCCGGACGCGGCGACCGCACCGGAGGCGGCGGCGCCGGAAGCGCCCAGGCCCGAGCCCATGGTCCCGCCGAGCACGAAGACGAACAGCAGAAGGAAGACG
>CAZGUS010000262.1:0-2286 GCA_964529245.1 uncultured Anaerolineaceae bacterium | reverse complement strand
CGGGCCGCGGAGTTTAAGTCCGCTGCGTCTGCCTGTTCCGCCACTCCGGCACGCGGACAAGCGTAGCGCGGCTCCGGAGGCCGCGGGCTACAGGAACGGCGGCTCCAGCACGGCGGGCGGCCCGAAGGAGCAGATCCCAGTTATGTGAGCGCCGTCCGTCAGGACCACGGCGCCGTTTTCGTCGAGTATCTCAAGCCTCGGTGCGAACCGGGCCCGATATCCAGCCGGCCAGGCCACGTCTATGCGCGCGCCCGCGTTCCCGGGGGCATTGCTGACCAGCCAGGCAATCCGCGGATCGGTCCCGCTCCCGTGCAGCACGGCATCGGCTCCGACTCCCGCGCACAGGGAGTACGACAGCTGGTTGATCGTTGGCAACGCAAGGTCGCCCGACGGCAATGTTCGGACGGACGGCACGTACGCGGGATCGTCCGCCGGAACGAAGCCCCAACCGCCGACGGCCCTCACCTGCCCGCTGTCGTCCTCAACGACGAACCAGCCGCTCGACCCTCCCTGAAACGCCATCTCCGGCCAGCGCGGCTGCGGTCCGGCGACCCGCACGTACCACTGGATGTTCGGGTCGGTCGCCGAGCTGCTGCCCCCAACGCCGCGACCCGGCTGCATCGAATACAGATCCTCCAGGCCCACTCCGGCCATCGAGACGATCACGTCGTGGGGATCGAGCGACGACCTAAGCGCCGCCAGTACGCCGGCCTCGTCGAGGCGCGGCTTGAGGACATGGTCCGCGGCGTCCGCCCCTATCCATACATTCGGGCCGAAGGACTTGCCGTCCAACCATGCGATCTGGTCGATGACAAAGGACGCATCGCAGGCCGCTCTGTCGGCGCCGCAGTCCGAGGCACGGACGTCGTGGAAATGCCCGACCACGACCACGGGCGACGGATCGTACGAGGCCTGCGACGACGGGTCGCCGACCGGCAAGATGGCTCCAACGTACGAGCCCTCCGGCTCGAGCGCGGCGATGTATGGGCCGCTCGGCGTCTGCCTCCCGCTCATGCCATTGCCCTCGACCGTGACCAGCAGCTCCTTGTTCTCGGAGACGAAGAGCTTGCGGGAGGCGCAGGTTTCGACCAGCGCCGGGCCGCGTGTCTCGACCGGACAGGCTATGGGAAACGCCGGGTCGTACCAGCCCTCGATCGCTACCAGCGAGTCGCCGACGATGGCGCCGCTCTTCTCCGCCGCGAGGGCGTCGCTCACGGACTGAACCGCCAAACCGTCCACGGCGATCGGCTCTGACGCGGGACTGCCTGTCGGGCTGGCTGTCGGAACGGCAGTCGGCCGCGTCGTCGGCCCGGTTGCAGGCCCGATCGCCTGACGCAGCACCAGGCCGGCGACGATCGCGGCCACGATAGCGAATGCCACTCCGCCGCCGAGGAGGCGCGATGCCGGCCGCCCCAACGCAACAGGGAATTTCGCACGTCTGCCCGCGTGGTCGTCGGCGACCCTGCGAACGGCCGCGACCGTCGCCCCCGGCAGATCGTCCGGGGCCTTTCCGGCCGCCATCGCCCGGTAGGCCTCATCCAGGCGTTCGTCGCTCCAGTGAGTCATCGGTGTCCCTCCTCGCGGAGCGCCCGGTCCAGCGCGGCGCGAGCGTTGAAGAGTCGTGACTTGGCCGTCCCCTCCCGGATGCCGAGCAGCGTCGAAATCTCGCTTATCGGCCGGCCGTCGAGATGGTGAAGCGCGAGGACCGCTCGATGGTCGTCCGAGAGCTGCCGCAGAGCGGACCGCAGCGCTTCGGCATCCGACCGCTGCGGTGCCTCGAGAGCGATGCCCGTGGCCTCGACTTCGGCCATCGGTATCTCCCGAACGAGCCGCCTTCCGCGGGTCCGCCGGATCATCCGGCAGGCGTTGACGCTGACCCGCTGCAGCCAGGCGTCGAAGCGGTCCGAATCCCGCAGCCCGGCGAGCTTGCGCCAGGCCGAGATGAAGGTCTCCTGCGCCGCGTCGGCCGCATCGGCGCTGTCTCCCAGGATCGCGAGGTCCAGACGGTAGATCGAGGCCACGCGACTTCTCACCAGCGACTCGAAGGCGGCAATGTCGCCTGCCCGGGCACGGTCGACGAGCGAACGCTTGTCGCCCGCCTCGATCACGGCTCGCCCCTCCTGTCGCATCTTCGGGCGCCCTCGACGCCTTCACTCACTCGATGCCGCCCGATCTTCGCAGGTTCACCGGGACGCAGAGACGCACGGGCGCAATGGTGCGCACTCGGCGTTCGAGAGGAAGTGGAGGCGACGAGCGGATTCGAACCGCTGAATAGAGGTTTTGCAG
>CAZGUS010000261.1:0-2339 GCA_964529245.1 uncultured Anaerolineaceae bacterium | reverse complement strand
CCGTGTCCATGCGCTGCGAGTGGCCGGCGCCCGAAGTGGCGGCGCCCGACTCGCGGCGGACCGACTCGCGCTTGTGACTGGCGTCGAAGCCCGTGGCGATGACCGTGATCAGGACCTCTTCGCCGAGGTGGTCGTCGAAGCTGGTGCCGAAGATTATGTTCGCCTCCGGGTCCGCCACCGAGCGGATCTCTTCGGCCGCTTCCGTGACCTCGAACAGGCTGAGGTTGGACGACCCCGAGACGTTGAACAGGATGCCCTGGGCGCCGTTGATGCTGATCTCGAGGAGCGGGCTGGCGATCGCCTGCCGGGTCGCGTCCACGGCCCGGTTGTCGCCGGTCGCCCGGCCGATCCCCATCAGGGCGGATCCCGCATCCTTCATGATCGCCCTGACGTCGGCGAAGTCCAGGTTGATCAGCCCCGGAACGGTGATGATGTCGCTGATGCCCTGGACGCCCTGGCGCAGGACGTCGTCGACGAACCGAAAGGCCTCGACCATCGAAGTGTTCTTCTGGACGACGTCGCGTAGCCGATCGTTGGGGATGGTTATCAGCGTGTCCACCTTGGCCTTGAGAGCCTCGGCCGCGCGCTCAGCCACCAGCTTGCGGCGGACGCCCTCGAAAGCGAACGGCTTGGTGACGACGCCGATCGTCAACGCGCCCAGGTCCCGGGCGATCTCGGCCACGATCGGGGCGGCGCCGGAGCCAGTGCCGCCGCCGAGTCCGGCGGTGATGAACACCATGTCCGAATCGCGCAGCGCTTCGGTGATCTTCTCGACATCTTCCTCAGCCGCCCTCTGGCCGATGGCGGCGTCGCCGCCGGCACCGAGGCCGCGCGTGATCTTGTCGCCGATGCGGATCTTGTGGGGCGCGTCGGACTGGAGAAGGGCCTGCGCGTCGGTGTTGCAGGCGATGAACTCCACGCCCATCATCTCGGCCCGGATCATCCGGTTGACGGCGTTAGAGCCTCCGCCGCCGACGCCGATAACGCGTATCAGGGCGAAGTTCTCGGAATCGGACCGTAGCGGCATTTTCTATCCTCCGGTGGCTCTCCGGCAGATGCCTGTCGTTCGGTCCGGCCGCCCGAGATCGGTAGAGGTTGAGCGCTGCGATTGGGTCGGCTCGGATGCTGGGAGTATACGCCGACTTTGGTTTGTATGCCCTATCAATCGCGTGCTGAAACGCAATCTCTGAGCGTGCCATGCGAACAAGTGTGCGAACCGGGCTCGGACGGCGCTTCCGGGCCGCCGGGGGCCTCGTCGGGCGCCCGAAAGGCCGGTCTCAGCCGGCCATGAAACTCAACCGGACGGTCCTCACCGAGTTGTCCGAATTGGGGTCTAGCAGCGCGATCGACTGCCAGGTTCCAAGCATTAGCCGGCCCCCTTCGACCGGCACCGTCAGCGACGGCGGCGCGAGCAGCGGCAGCACGTGATCGGCTCCGTGACCGGGCGAGCCGTGGTGGTGAACCCAGTTCGCGCCGCGCGGTAGCAGCCGGTCCAGGGCCGCCATCAGATCCGCGTCCGAGCCCGCTCCGAGCTCCATCACCACGACCCCGGCCGTGGCGTGCGGGACGAAGACGAGCAGGAGCCCGTCGCCCTCTCCGGCCACGAATCGCTCGCAGGCCGCCGTCAGATCGTGCAGCCCGCGACCGCGACCGGTGTCGACGGTCAACTCCGCGGTCTTCAAGAAGTGCTTCCGGGGTTACGGGAACAGGTGGCGGAGCGCGTCGCGGACCCTGCCGACCGCGCCGCCCGCGGGAGCGGACTCGTAGCGCGACCCGTCGGCGCCCTCGAGGCCCCGCGCGCCCCACAGCAGCAGCCCGATGGCGGTGCTGTAGGCGGGGTTGAGGATGTTGTCCGTCAGCCCGCCGACGTCCGTCGGCCCGGCCACGCGGACCGGCATGTCCAGGACTTCGCGGCCCAGGGCCGCGGCGCCGGCGAGTTGAGCCGCGCCGCCGGTCAGGACCACGCCGGCCGGAAGCATGCCTTCGCCGGCCATCCTGATCTCGGCCCGCAGCAGTTCGAAGGTTTCGCGCATCCGGGCTTCGATGATCTGGCAGATGTCGAGGCGGCTGATGGTGCGGCCGCCGGCCTCGCCGAGCATCGAGACGCTGATCATCTCGTCGGGCCGGACCGTGGACAGGTCGCAGCTGCCGTGCTGGATCTTCAGCTCCTCGGCCTCCTGCAGGGTCGTCTTGAGGCCGATCGCGACGTCGTTGGTGACGTTGTTGCCGCCGACGGGCAGAACCGCGGTCTTGAAGGGCGAGCCGTCGACGAAGAGCGCGAGGTCGATGGTCCCGGCGCCGATGTCGGCCACGGCCACGCCCAGCTCGCGCTCGGTGTC
>CAZGUS010000260.1:0-2344 GCA_964529245.1 uncultured Anaerolineaceae bacterium | reverse complement strand
CGGTCTCGATCTGGGTGTCGATGCCGTAGAAGCAGGGGTGGTGGATGGGCGGCGAGCTGATTCGGAGGTGCACTTCCGTGGCGCCGGCCTTGCGGAGAAGGGCCACTATCTGGCGGGTGGTGGTGCCGCGCACGATCGAGTCGTCGACGACGATCAGGCGCTTGCCGGCCACGACCTCGCGCAGCGGGCTGAGCTTGACGTTCACGCCGCGCTGGCGCATGCCCTGCGACGGCTGGATGAAGGTCCGGCCGGAGTAGCGGTTTCGGACCATGCCCTCGCGATACGGCAGTCCGGAGCCCTCGGCGTAGCCGGCCGCCGCCGGGGCGCCCGTGTCCGGCACGGGCATCACGATGTCGGCCGCGACCGGCGCCTCCGCGGCCAGCGCCACGCCCATGCGGCGCCGTGATTCGTAGAGGTTGCGGCCGAGCATGTAGGAGTCCGGCCGGCCGAAGTAGATCAGCTCGAAGACGCACAGCTGCTCGTGGCCCTCGGCGAAACGGATCGAGACGGGCTCTTTGCCGACCTCCAGGACCACCATCTCGCCCGGCTCGACGTCCCGGACGACCGTCCCGCCGGCCACCTCGATGGCGGCCGATTCCGAGCTTATGAGCCAGCCGTCCGCATGACCGCCCGGGGCGCTCGCGTCGGCGACGTCGAGATGGCCCAGGACGAGCGGCCGGAAGCCGAACGGGTCGCGCACGCCGATGACGCGCTTCTCGTCCAGGATGGCCAGCGAGTAGGCGCCCTGGACGTGCGGCAGGACGTGCCTGAGAGCCTCGATCGTGTCCTCGGAGGGATCGTCGGCCAGCAGGGTCGTCAGCAGCTCGGTGTCGGTGGTGGCGGACAGCCTTGACTTGCCGCCTTCCAGGCGGGCCAGCAACTCACGGGTGTTGACCAGGTTGCCGTTGTGGCCGATGGCGATGGATCGGCCGTGGGCGAGACGGAACGTGGGCTGGGCGTTCTCCCACACCGTCGAGCCGGTCGTCGAATAGCGGCAGTGTGAGATCGCCAGCGGACCGCGCAGGCTCGGCAGGCGCCGCTCATCGAGGACCTGGGCGATCAGACCGAGTTCCTTGTACAGCATCAGCTGATCGCCGTCGCTGACGGCGATCCCGGCCGACTCCTGGCCGCGGTGCTGGAGCGAGAAGACGCCGAGGGCGGCGACGCCGGCGGCATCCATGCCCGGCGTCACGGCACCGAAGATGCCGCACATGGCTAGCTCGCCCGGCCGGCTGCGCCGCGCCCGGCCGGCGCGTGCGGATCGGGGTTGCTCTCCGCGGCCGACGGCTCGACTCCGAGAGCGCGGGCCAGCCCGTGGTCCCAGGCGTGACGGAGGTCGGCCAGCGATACGTCGACCGCGTCCGCCACTCGCGAGCCGCGTTCTTCCGCGGCGCCCGTCGCTCCCTGGCCGGTCAGCTCGATTCGGAGCCGGTCCCCGCCCACGGTTCCCAGCGTGACCGCCGGAAGCCCGAACTGGCGGGCCAGGAGCTCGATCGCCGGGGCGTGGCGCGGGCGGCACGACAGCACCAGCCGCGACGGGCTCTCGCCGAACAGCTCGATGGCCGGCGAGCCCGAGATGCCCAGCCGGAGATGAGCGCCGAGACCGCTCCACATCGCGCACTCGGCGATCGCGACGGCAAGCCCGCCGCCCGAAACGTCCTGCGCCGAGGCCACGAGCCCGCGTCCGATCGCCTCGCGGATGAAGGTCTGCAGAGCCGCCTCGCGATCCAGGTCCAGGCTCGGCGGCGAGTCCTCCGACGCGAGCCCCGCCAGTTCGGCATAGGCCGAGCCGGCCAGCCCGGGCGTGCTCTCCCCGACGAGGATCACGCTGTCGCCCGCGGTCGTGAAAGGCGGGCGGACCAGCAGCGACACGTCGTCGAGCAAGCCCACGATGCCGATCTCCGGCGTCGGGGCAATGGCGCCGCCCGGATACTCGTTGTAGAGCGAGACGTTGCCGCCGGTCACCGGGATGTCCAGCGTGCGACAGGCGTCGCCCATACCCCGGACCGCCTCCTGGAGCTGCCAGAACGCCTCGGGCCGCTCCGGGTTGCCGTAGTTGAGGCAGTTGGTCAGGCCGAGCGGCCGGGCGCCGGTGATGCTGACGTTGCGAGTCGCTTCGGCGACGGACAGCTGCGCGCCCAGGTACGGGTCGAGCGCGCTGACGGTTTGGTTGCCGTCGGTCGTCGCCACGAGCGCCTTCTTCGTGCCCTTGACGCGCAGGACCGCGGCGCCGTGGCCGGGCCACTCGACGGTGTTGCTCTGGACACAGGCGTCGTACTGCTCGTAGACCCAGCGCCGGCTCGAGAGATTCGGGCTGCCGAGCAGCGCCGCCAGAACGGAGGCC
>CAZGUS010000259.1:0-2388 GCA_964529245.1 uncultured Anaerolineaceae bacterium | reverse complement strand
GGTCGTGCAGGAGCGCCCGGAGCCGTTCCTCGCCGGTGCTCTCGGCCTCGGTGACACGCGCCGGAACGACGTACGACTGGACTCCGTCCTGGCTCGCCTTGATAAGGCCGAGCTCCGCGACGTCCCGACTGATCGTCGCCTGAGTCGCTCGGAAGCCGCGCTCGCGGAGCGCGGCTGCCAGCTCCTGCTGGGTGCGGATCGGCCGCTGCCCCAGCAGATCGCGGATTTCGCGCTGACGGAGCTGCTTCATCACTTCCATGGAGCCGACGCCCTCCCCCATTCATCCAGAGCTGTCATCGGGTCCTCACGCGCCGTGTGGCGAAAGCAGGATCAGGAAGACCGCGATGGCGGCCAGGACGCGATACACGACAAACACGGTAACCGGCCGGCGCCGCAGGAATGCAAGCATGAAGTGGATGGCCAGGATGCCCGACGTAGCCGCCGCGACGAAACCGATGACCACGAGGCGCACCTCGGGCGTCACGCCGGCCTCACCCGTCACGAGCTTGCGGGCCTCCCAGAGGCCGGCACCGGCAACGACCGGCGTGGCCATCAGGAAGCTGAACCTGGCGGCGGCCTCTCGGTTGAGGCCTTCGAAGAGCCCGGCGGCGATGCTGATGCCGGAGCGGCTTATGCCCGGGACCAGGGCCAGGACCTGAGCGACGCCGATCGCCAGCGCCCCCCGGTAGGTCATCTCGTCCATCTCGCGGACCTTGCTGCCCCAGCGGTCGGCGAGCCACAGGATCGCGGCGCCGACGCAAAGCATTGCCGCCACCGGAGCCGGCTCGCGCACCAACGACTCGATCCTGTCGGTCAGCAGCGGCCCGACGAGGACGGCCGGAATGGTCGCGACGACCAGCAACCAGGCCAGCTTGCGATCTAGGTCGTCGCCGATCGAACGGTCCCGAATGCTGGCCAGCCCGGCCGGGATGAGCGTCATCCAGTCGCGCCAGAAGTAGAGGATCAGCGCCAGCAGCGTTCCCATGTGGAGCATCACGCTGAACGCCAGGGAGTTGATGAAGGGATCCTTCCAGCCCATCGCCCACGGCACGAGGATCAGGTGGCCGGAGCTGGAGACGGGAATGAACTCGGTCAGACCTTGAACGAGCCCCATGATCAACGCCTGGATGGACAGGTCCATGCGATGTCTCCTGCTGTGCGGATGGCTTCATGGTCCCGTTGATGAGCGAGTCGGGAGCGGGCCGGCCGCGTCGGGACGGACGCGCCGCCGAATGTGCGCGGGCCGGCGGTCCGAAGACCGCCGGCCCGCGACTTATGGCCGACCTAGCGGATGAAGAGCGGGGCCATGACCAGAGTGATCGTGGCCAGCAGCTTCACCAGAACGTGCAGCGAAGGACCGGCAGTGTCCTTGAACGGATCGCCGACGGTGTCGCCCACGACTGCGGCAGCGTGGGCAGGCGTGCCCTTACCGAGCACCTTGCCATTCTCGTCGAGGAGGTGCCCCGACTCGATGTACTTCTTGGCGTTGTCCCACGCGCCGCCGCCGTTGTTGAGGACGGTGGCGAGCAGGACGCCGGCGATGGTCCCGACCATGAGCAGGCCCGCGACGGCCTGGTAGCCGAGCAGGACGCCGACGATGATCGGAGTCGCCACGGCAACGGCGCCGGGCAGCATCATTTCCTTGAGCGCTGCGCGGGTCGTGATGTCGACGACACGGGCGTAGTCCGGCCGGCCGGTGTAGTCCATGATCCCGGGGATCTCGCGGAACTGGCGGCGGACTTCGACGATGATCGCCTGAGCGGTCGTGCCGACTGCCCGGATCGCCAGAGAGCTGAAGAAGTAGACGAGCATCGCGGCGATCAACGCGGCCACGAAGACGTTGACGTCTTCGAGGTTGACCGAGGTCATGGGGGCGCTGCCGCGGTTGACCAGGATAAGGTTGACCTTGTCGATGTAGGCGCTGAAGAGGAGGAAGGCGGCCAGCGAGGCGGATGCGATGGCGTAGCCCTTGGTGAGAGCCTTGGTGGTGTTGCCGACTGCGTCGAGGCGGTCGGTGATCTCGCGGGCGCCGGCCTCTGCCCGGCTGAACTCGGCGATGCCACCGGCGTTGTCGGTGATCGGGCCGAACGTATCCATGGCCAGGACGTAGGCCGTGGTCATGAGCATGCCCATGGTCGCGACGGCGGTGCCGAACACGCCACCCACGGAGCCCAGGCCTGAATGCGCACCGAGCCAGTTGCTGGCAAGGAGGGCGATGCCGATGGTGACTGCAGTGACAAGGGTCGTCTCGAAGCCGACCGACATGCCGGCGATGATGTTGGTCGCCGGACCGGTCTTGGAAGCCTCGGCGATCTCACGCACAGGGCGGAAGTTGCCGGCGGTGTAGTACTGAGTGATGTAGACGAAGGCGATGCTGGTGGCGAGGCC
>CAZGUS010000258.1:0-2395 GCA_964529245.1 uncultured Anaerolineaceae bacterium | reverse complement strand
CCACGATCTGGCTGATCGGGACGAAGCCGCGGATGCCGCAGTCGACGATGAGGCCGCCCTTGTTGTGGTCGATAACTGGCGCGTCGATGATTGCGCCGGCCTCGAACTGCTCCTGCATCGAGCGCCACTTGCGCTCGAGCCCTGCCCGGCGCAGGGAGAGGACCGCGTGGCCCTCCTGGGATTCGGGCTGCAGCACGTAGACGAGGACCACGTCCCCGACAGCCAGCTGCGGCGCGGACTCGGAATGCCGACCGTAGAGCTCGCGGTTCGAGACGACACCTTCGCTCTTGGCCCCGATGTCGACGAGGATCTCGTCTCGATCGATGCGAACGACCGTGCCTTCGACGACGTCACCGTGCTTGAAGCTTCGGATGTCCGCGTCCTGCTCGGCCAGGAGTTCCTCCATCGTGGAGGGCTCCGGGCGCCGGATGACCGGCACCACCGGGCTATCGTCGACTTCCTCGGCGGCCGGCGCGTCGGCGACCTCCGCTTCACTCACCGCGACGGGTTCGGGCGCGGCCGGGGCGGGCGGCTCGGCGCTGGTTTCGATCGTCACGATGGGGCTCGTCTCGGCGGGCTCGTCGGCAATCGCAATGCCGGCGGCTTGCTCGGACGCCTGGTCAGCGATGGGGGCGGATGCCTCCATCTCCGGCGTGGTCCCGCCCGTCTGCTCCTCAGTCAAGGCTATAAGTCTCCTAATGGATGTCACTGCCCCGAAAAGCAAGAACGGCCCGAGCCTCGCTCAAGCCGTTGATTCGATCAGCAGTCCGGAGGCTTCGTGCGCTCGGTCCACTCCTTCGATCAGGCGAGGGCTCAGCTATATACCTGTCTTGCCCTAGGGCCGGGTGAATCTAGCACACACACCTGCCGTCAACAATCGACTGGCGGAACGCGCACGCATGAGGCTCGGGTCCGAACCGGTGGGCCAACCTCCGCCGCCCGGGCCCTTTCGACCACTTCTTCTGCACAACGCGAGGCTCCCGGGCGCGCTCACCGAACCGCGGTGGGATCCCAGAGGCCATCGGCGCGACGTGCCGCACGGGTGTGTTCCTACAATTACCAACGTGCCCGAACTTCCGGACCTGGCAATCCTGGCCGACGCCTTCCACGCGGGCCTTTCCGGCCGCGCCGTGGTCGGCATGGAAGCGCCGGGGCCGCTGACTGTCCGGGGCACGCCTCAGGAGATGGGCGCGTTCCATGGCCAGCGGCTGGAGCGCTTCTACCGTCGGGGCAAGTTCCTGTGGCTCATATTCGAACGCGACCGAATCACCATCAACGCGATGCTCACCGGACGCTTGCAGCTGGCCGCGTCGTCGAAGGTCTCGAGGCCGCAAAAGACGATGTTCGTGATCCGGTTTGGGCCGCGAGATGGAGGCGCGCCGCGCGACGCCGCCACCTGGACGGCCGGCGCCTCATGGATACCGGATCCGGGCGCCGCTCCAGAGCTCCGTTATCGCGACCCGACTCAAATGGGCAAGATCTACCTCCTGCCGGACGGCGTCGCACGCCAGGTGCCAGGAGCGGCGGTCGATGAAATCGGCCCGGACGCAGACGACCCCGCGCTCGATCTCGACACCTGGCGCGCTCGCATCCGCCGCCACCCGGGGGAGCTCAAGAATCTGCTTCGCAATCAGGAGTTCGTGGCCGGGATCGGCAATGCCTATTCGGATGAGATCCTGCACGCTGCGCGGCTGCAACCATTCCGAAAGCGCGGAACCCTCGCGCCAGAGGAAATCGATGAGCTGTACGCGGCCACGCGCGCGACCCTGACCAACGCCGTATCTGTCCTGCGCGAGCGCGTCCCGCCCACCTTCGAGACTGAGGTCCGCGACTTCCTGGCCGTACACAACCGCGGCGGCCAGCCATGCCCGAGGTGCGGCCATCGCATCACGCAGACCGAGGCCGGCGGCTTCGTCACGAGCTACTGCCGCGACTGCCAGCGCTGACCACGGGCCCGACCGCTGGCTTTGCGGCCCGCGTCCCCAGACCGCTGCCGACCCAGACGGCTCGTGAGCGACAGCCCGTGGCGATACGTTCGGGCGAGCTTCGCCGGGCCACGGCGGAATCGGCGCGTTAACGCAAAAATCCTGGCGACGACCTATTTTCCCGAAAGGCTGCCCTCTCAGTATCTTCGGCGCTGGAGAGCTTAACTACCGTGTTCGGGATGGGAACGGGTGTGGCCTCTCCGCTAGAGTCACCAGGATTTCTTGCGTCTGGACGTGTTTCGGCAGGGCGGGCGCGCCATTGGCGCAGCGGCCGTCACCGCAGATCTTCAATCTCGCGTTATGTGCAGTTCGTGCTTCCCGAACCAGCACCCGACCCTTAGTAAGGTGCTGTAGCGGTCAAGCCCTCGACCATTAGTACCGCTCAGCTTCATCCGTCACCGGACTTCCAC
>CAZGUS010000257.1:0-2425 GCA_964529245.1 uncultured Anaerolineaceae bacterium | reverse complement strand
ACCACGACAGCGCTCACTGTCAGCGTCAGCGGGCCGTAGCGCCGCGGCCCAGCCTGATGCGCGGCAGGCGGACCGACCCCTAGATCGCGGCCAGCATGCCGCCGTCGACGTACAGGATCTGCCCGTTGACATAGCTCGAGGCTTCGGACGCGAGGAACACGACCGCGCCCGTGAGCTCCCTGACGTCGCCCCAGCGACGGGCCGGCGTCCGGTTCCTGACCCACGCGTCGAACGTGGGGTCGTCCGCAAGTGGCGTGGTCATCTCGGTCACGAAGTAGCCGGGCCCGATTCCGTTCGACTGGATGCCGTATCTCGCCCAGTCGGCGCACATGCCTTTGACCAGGTTCTTGACCGCTCCCTTGGTGGCCGTGTAGGGCGCGATTGAGGGCCGCGCAAGTTCGCTCTGCACCGAGCAGACCGAAATGATCTTGCCGTGGCCGCGCGGGATCATCCGGCGGCCGACGGCCTGACTCACTACGAATACGCCGGTCACGTTCACGGCCATCAGCTTGTTCCACGACTCGATGGGGAAGTCCTCCAGCGGAGCCCGGATCTGCAGGCCGGCATTGTTGACCAGGATCTCGACCGGACCGACCGTCTCTTCGATGTGGGCCACGGCGGCCGCAACCTGCTCCGGGCTGGTGACGTCGAACGAAGAACTGTGGGCGTCGAAGGCGTCGGCTCGGCAGGCGGCCACGGCCCGATCGAGCCGGTCCTGGACGATGTCGTTGAGGACGATGGTGGCGCCGGCCGAGGCGAGGCCGCGAGCCAGGCTCAGCCCGATTCCCTGACCGGAGCCGGTTACGAGCGCGACCCGACCGCTCAGGTCGAAGAGGCTGGTGGACACGTCAACGGCCCTCCTTGTGGCTGTTCGAGCTAGCGGCGCGGATCGACGTGGACCTTGGGCGCATCGCCCCACTCGGGCAGGCGCTTGCCCGCGAGGACGTCGGCGACGTCGTCCAGGGTGACCGTCGCCCCGACGAGCGGCCGCGGGTCCACAGCGCCGGAGGCGTAGAGGTCGATGATTCCCTCGAGACCCCCGGAGGCGCTCAGTACGCCGACCGCCGTGACGTCCTTCAAGGCCACCGTGCGAGTGTCGATGAGGCTTGGCCGGCCGGCCAGGCCGATGTAGACAACCCGGCGCCCCGGTTCCACGACGTCAAGCGCGAGGGCGGGCAGTTCCGTGGCGTTGGATGCGTCGACGACCGCATCCCACCGAAGCTGGGGCAGGGTCTCTGTCGTCCAGACGTGCTCGAAACCCAGCGTCCGAGCGAAGGTCCGAGATCTCTCGCTGCGACCCATGAGATGAACGTCGAGTCCCTGGGCCCGGGCGATCTCGGCCACCAGCAGCCCTATCGCTCCCGGTCCCAGGACGAGCAGCCGCTCGCCCCGAGCTAGACCGGCACCGCGAACGGCGCGCAACGCGTTGCCGCCGGGCTCGACCATCGCACCCATCGTCGGCCCGACCGCGTCGGGCAACGGAACCAGCGCCCGGACCGGCACCGGGACCTGCTCGGCCAGGGCGCCGGGCCATCCGTTGCGGATCCCGATCTCGTAGCGATCGGCGCAGAGGTGCTGGCGTCCATGCCGGCACCTCTCGCAGTTCCCGCAGCCGAGCATCGTGTCGCCCGTCACTCGGCGTCCTACCCACGACGGATCCACGCCCTTTCCGGCCGAGGCGACGACGCCCGCCCATTCGTGGCCGCAACGGATCGGGTATTCAGCCTGACCCGTGTGCAGGTAGGCCATCTCGCCGGTGTAGAACTCGACGTCGGTGCCGCAGACGCCCACCCGCTCGACGTCGACGACGACTTCGTCCGTCCTGGGTTCCGGGCGGGCGACCTCGCGCACCTCCGCTCGGCGGGGTCCGGCGATGACGAACGCACGCATCGTCACAGCCGGGGCCCGGCCTGGATCCGAAAGCCGGCCAAACAGGTCACCCGTCGCTCCGGCATTCTCGGCCTCATGGGTACTGGGTGAGTGATGGTGGAATCGTGCCAGATTGTATCCCGGCGTCGTCGACGGCCGCCCCGGCGCAGGTTTCCGCGGCGTTGAGGGCGGCCGCAGCGCGGTCTGGCGCAGAGAGGCCGCCGGCGGCGATATTTCGGGCACCACGCCGATGGTCGTCCTGATCGTCGGCCGACTCGAAGACCGAGGGCGGCTCCGGGCGATAGGCGATGGGCCGATCCGCTCGATGAGCACCCGCCGGTAGGCGGACGACTCCGGCAACGCGCGACGCGGGCGGACACCGAAGGACTGGACCGCGGGTTAGCGCCGCCGCCGGCTCCTGCCTGGGCGACATCCCGTCGGCGTTGGGTAAACTAACCAGCGCCCCCGCGGAGAGGTGGCAGAGCGGTCTATTGCGGCGGTCTTGAAAACCGCTGGACGAGAGTCCCGTGAGTTCGAATCTCACCCTCTCCGCCAA
>CAZGUS010000256.1:0-2468 GCA_964529245.1 uncultured Anaerolineaceae bacterium | reverse complement strand
CTACTGCGATCTCGTCCGCGAGCAGCTGCCGGGTATCCCGGCCGCCAATTCCGGCGGCCTCGGCGGCGGCGGCCA
Source organism: uncultured Anaerolineaceae bacterium (assembly GCA_964529245.1). Taxonomy (GTDB): domain Bacteria; phylum Chloroflexota; class Limnocylindria; order Limnocylindrales; family CSP1-4; genus Fen-1039. The sequence goes on along the minus strand of CAZGUS010000256.1, from coordinate 2,393 downwards.
CGGCGGCGGCGGTGTTTCGACCTACCGGTTCGCCCAGGAAATTGGCTGCCGGGATTCCCGGCAGCTGCTCGCGGACGAGATCGCAGTAGCGCTGGTCGGTTACGACGTAGACGTCGCCCGGCTCCACGAGAGGCGCCAGCCGGGCCACGGAACGCTGGATCAGGGTGTCGTCGCCGATCAACCGAAGAAACGGCTTTGGGCGCTCGGGGGTGCTGAGCGGCCACAGCCGCGTTCCGCCCCCGCCGGCCAGGACGACGGCGTACATGCGGCTCAGGAACCGGCCGCGAGGGACGGGATGGGGAGGCCGCACTCGTCGGCCAGAGCCGCTGCCAGGGCGGTGCTCTCCCAAGGGAATTCCACGTCCGTCCGGCCGAAGTGGCCGTAGGCGGCCGTCGCCTTGTAGATCGGGCGGCGCAGGTCCAGGGCCTCGATGATGCCGGACGGCCGCAGATCGAAGTGCTTCTCGATGGCGGCCAGGATGCGGTCGTCCGGAACGCGCTCGGTGCCGAACGTCTCGATCGAAACCGACGCCGGCCGGGCGATGCCGATGGTGTAGGCGAGCTGGATCTCGAAGCGGTCCGCCAGGCCCGCCGCGACGACGTTCTTGGCCACCCAGCGCGCGGCGTAGCTGGCCGAGCGGTCGACCTTCGTCGGGTCCTTGCCTGAGAATGCGCCGCCGCCGTGACGGGCCATCCCGCCGTACGTGTCGACGATGATCTTGCGTCCGGTCAGGCCCGCGTCGCCCATCGGGCCGCCGATGACGAAACGGCCGGTGGCGTTGATATGGACGAGCGGATCCCTCGCTCGCAACTCGGCCGGGATCGACGGCAGAACGACCGCTTCCATGATCTCGGGCCGGAGCCTGTCGTTGCCGACGCCCGGATCGTGCTGGGCGGCGACGACGATGTTCGTGACCCGCTTGGGGACGCCGCGCTCGTACTCGACGGTGACCTGGGTCTTGCCGTCGGGGCGCAGGTAGGGCAGTTCGCCGTTCTTTCGAACTTCGGCCAGGCGCCGGGCCAGGCGGTGAGCCAGCGCGATCGGCAGGGGCATTAGCTCGGGCGTCTCGCGGCAGGCGAATCCGATCATCATTCCCTGGTCGCCGGCGCCGAGCTCGTGGCCGACCTCGTCCACTCCCATGGCGATGTCGGGCGACTGCTCCTTGACGCTCACGAGCGTGCCGCAGGTCTCGTAGTCGAAGCCGTAGTCGGCGTTGGTGTAGCCGATCTCCCTGACGGTCTCCCGAACCACCGACTGGAAGTCCACGTAGGTGGACGTCGTGATCTCACCGAGCACGAGCACGATGCCGGTCGTTGTGGCCGTCTCGCAGGCGACGCGAGCGTTGGGATCGTCGGCCAGGATGGCGTCCAGGATCGCGTCGGAGATCTGGTCGCACATCTTGTCCGGATGCCCTTCGGTCACCGACTCGGACGTGAACAGGTACTGCGGGTCGTCGAGGAAGCTCGCCATGGTTCTCCAGGGTTTTCGCGCTCGGGCAACGTGCGCATCTCGGCCCCGCCGCGGCGCAGCCGAAGCGTAGCACGTGAGGCTCGCCCTCCCGGGCGAGTCCCGCCAGACGTGGGCCGGGCCGCCGTTCAGGGCGCTGTGAGGTCACACCGCGGGACGGTCGCGCGCCCCCGGGACCGGCGCCGGTCCGGGCCGCCGACCCGGGCTCAGGTGCCGTGCTGCCAGGAGCGCATGTATTCGGCCTGTTCGGGCGTCAGCGGGTCGAGCGTTATGCCCATGGCCGTGAGCTTGAGCCGCGCGACTTCCTGGTCGATCTCCACGGGCACGTCGTACACGCCCCTGGCGAGCTCGGCGTGATGGATCTTCAGGTACTCGGCGCTCAGCGCCTGGTTGGCGAAGCTCATGTCCATCACGGCTGCCGGGTGGCCCTCGGCGGCGCTCAGATTGACGAGCCGGCCCTCCGCCAGGACGTTGATCCGGCGGTCGCCCAGGTCGTACTCCTCGACGTTGTGGCGGACCTCGCGGACGCGGCCGCCGGCCAGCGACTTGAGGGCAGGCAGGTCCAGCTCGACGTCGAAGTGGCCGGAGTTGCAGGTGATCGCGCCGTCGCACATCACCTTGAAATGCTCCGCCCGGATGACGTGGATGTCGCCGGTGGCGGTGATGAAGATCTCTCCCCACGGGGCGGCGTCGCCCATGGACATGACCAGGTTGCCGTCCATCAGCGCTTCCAGCGCCCGAACCTGATCGACCTCGACGACCGCGACCTGCGCACCCATGCCCCGGAACCGCGACGCGATCCCGCGGCCGCACCAGCCGTAGCCCGCGACCACGACGCGGCGGCCCGCGATCAGGTAGTTCGTGGCTCGCATGACTCCGTCGAGGGTGGACTGCCCGGTGCCGTAGCGGTTGTCGAAGAGGTGCTT
>CAZGUS010000255.1:0-2512 GCA_964529245.1 uncultured Anaerolineaceae bacterium | reverse complement strand
CCCCTCTACTCCCGGACATCGCCGCCTTCGTCACAGCAGCGACGAGCCGGAATCGAAAGCGCCCGGCCGATGGCCGGGCGCTCGACTCGATTTCGGAACGATCAGGCGGGCTTTGCGGCGTCGACCAGCGCTCGAGCGGCGGCCTTGTCCGTGTACCAGAGGGCGTTGATCTTGGTGTAGCCGGCCCATTGCGGCGGGAGGGCGTCTTCGGTGTAGATGGCGTTCACCGGGCACTCGGGCTCGCAGGCGCCACAGTCGATGCACTCGTTGGGTTCGATGTAGAGAGTGCGGTCCTTGCCATCTTCGAGGTGGATGCAGTCGACCGGGCAAACCGACACGCACGCCTGGTCCATCACGTCCACGCACGGCTCGGCGATCACATAGGCCATCGGGATTCTCCTGGTTTTCGGTTTCTCGATCGTCAGCTTAGGAGGCGAAACATGCGCTCCACAAGGTCGTGCTGAGGGTACCACGCTGGGCCCCGGCGGCGCCGGGTGGGCAGGGCGGCGGCGCCGGTGCGCCAGGCTCAGACGGTACCTACATGTGCGGCTCGTACTCCGGATCGAGGTATTTCTCGGGGTCTTCCTCGAAGTCGAGCTTGCAGCCGCGGCTGCAGAAGTAGTAGGTCTCGCCGTCGTGTTCCGTCTTGAGCTCGGTGTCCTTCGACACTTCCATGCCGCACACCGGGTCTTTCGCGCTCGCCATCGATTCTCCTTTGGCCAGAGTGCGGTCGGTCTCGAACGCGAATTCGACCGGCTCGGCCGCAGCTTCGAGTTTAGACCCGCCCGGCCAGCCCGATCCGGCAGGCGGTTCGAGCCTTCCCGGGCGGGCGGCCGGGCCCGCCGGCGCCTTCGTCGATGTGCTGGAGGGCGAACGCGCCTCCGGCCGGCGGCGTACGATGCGACGCATGGACTCGACGCTGATCGAAAATGCCCGCCGGACGCTCGAAGCAGAGCGCGCGCGCATCCAGCTCGAGCTATCCGAGGAGGTCGAGCATCCTCGCGTCGCCCATGGCGCCCAGACCGCGGCCGCCACGGAGGTCACGGAGAGCCAGCGCGGCCAGCAGCTTCGAGACCGCGAGGCTCAGCATCTCGGCCAGATCGAGGCCGCGCTGCGGCGAATCGAGGCAGGCACCTTCGGGCAGTGCGAGACGTGCGGCAAGCCGATCGCTCCGGAGCGCCTGGAGGCCGTACCCGCGGCTCCCGACTGCATCGACTGCCACGCCAGGAAGCGACGCTAGGCCCGGACAGCGCCGATAACCGGCCCGTAGTGGCCGCAGGTCGCTCGGCGGACTGCTCCTGAGGGCGGGCAGAGCATGCGCGAGCTCACCCTCGCCCGCCGAATCACCCAAAGATCGTTGTCAGGATCAGGCCCATTGCCGCCAGGCCCATCACGATCGTGGTCACCCACCCGACGACATTCAGCAGACGCCCGTTGGTCCTCTCGCCCATCGCCGCGCGATCGTTGCAAACGACCATTACCAGGAAGACGAGCGGCACGGCGATGATTCCGTTCAGCACAGCGCTCAGGACGAGGGCCGTTATCGGCGGAACGCCGAGGAAATTGAGGGCCATTCCGACGAGCGTCGCAGCGATGATGACCAGGTAGAACTGCCACGCCGCGGCAGGCTTGCGATCGAGTCCGGATCGCCAGCCGAAGGCTTCGGAGACGCCGTATGCCGCCGAGCCCGTGAGCACAGGCACGGCCAGGACGCCGGCTCCGATGAGTCCGACCGCGAGCAAGAAGGCCGAGGCGTCGCCGGCCAGGGGACGCAAAGCCTGGGCGGCGTCGGTTGCCGAAGTCACGTCGTGCTTGCCCGCCACGAACAAGGTGGCTCCGGTCGTGAGGATGATGAAATACGCCACGATCTCCGAGAAGACCATCCCCGCAATCGTGTCCCAGAGAGCGTATTTGAGCTCAAACCGGGTGGCGCCCTGACGGTGTCGAAGCGTGCGACGCCCGATGCTGATCTGTTCCTCGACCTCCTGGCTCGCCTGCCAGAAGAAGAGGTAGGGCGAGATCGTGGTGCCTAGCAGGGCGACGAGGATACCGATGTAAGCCGGGTTGAGCGATATGGTCGGGACCAGCGACCCGAGGAGGACCTTCACGACGTCGGGCCGTGCAAAGAGGGCGGCCCCGATGTATGCCAGCAGGGCAAGGGACAGCCACTTGAAGACCTTGTCTATGAGGCGGTAGCCTCCGAATACCTGAAGCGCGATGATCCCGAGACTGACCGGCAAGACGAAGAGCATGGTGTTGATCGACGGCGCGATCAGGTTCATGGCCGCTGCGATGGCACCGATATCGGCGCCGGCGTTCAAGGTGTTGGCGATGACCAGGCCGATCACCGCCGGATAGAGGGCACGGTGATAGTGCTCCCGCAGCACGCCCGCCAGCCCCTTGCCGGTCACGAGGCCGATCTTGGCGCACATGTACTGGACGGCCGTCTGCATCGGCAGCATCGCAATGGTCGTCCAGAGTGTGGCAAAGCCGTACTGGGCGCCGGCCTGGG
>CAZGUS010000254.1:0-2537 GCA_964529245.1 uncultured Anaerolineaceae bacterium | reverse complement strand
GGTACTTGGGCGGCGGCACGATGATCTGGAGGACGCTGTTGATCGACATGATCGGGACGTTCAGCGAGCCCAGGCCCTTGCCGACGGTCCGGCCGCTCTTGGAGTGGACGCGGCTCTGGACCTGCAGCTGCATTCGCTTCTTGGGGCTCAGGGTGTCGGCGTCGACGGCGCGGGTCATGGTGTGGTACGAGAGCGTCATCGGCTTGGGGAAGGTCAGAACCTTGCCGGCCGGGTCGATGATCGCCATGTCGTCGGAGATGAAGCGCCAGTGGCGCTCCCGGACGAGGTTGATGACGGTGCTGGTCTTGCCGGTGTCGGTCTGAGCGGAGAGGAGCGAGGCCTCACCGTTGACCTCCAGGCCGGCGGAGTGAAGCAGCACGTAACCCTTGGAAACCAGGACGAACCGCAGCAGCGCCTCTATCACGTTGGTGTAGAGGACGTGGCGCGACAGCGACAGGAGCGGCGACGCCTCCACTTCGATGGGCTGGCCCATGGTCACGTTGAAGTCGGCGCCCAGGATGCCGAGGTGCTCGCGATAGGTGACGCGGTCGCCGTCGCGGCGCAGGCGAACTCGGGTCGAGAACATGGTGGCGACGCGGCGCGTGCGGATCCGGATATCCGGAGGCGTGGCTGATGCGGTGCGGAAATAGGAGAGCTCGGGCAGCTCGGAGTCGGAGTCCAGGCGGAGCAAGCCGCCGATGTCGTATCGGAACTCGGGCACCTCCGCGTCCAGCGCTTCGTCGCCGGTGGAGTACTCGCCGGCGCTCTTCTTGCGCCAGACCAGCCCGTCGGAGACGGCGAACCGCAGCACGAACAGCGCACCGAGCGCGATCAGATTCGACCCGGCCTGGCCGAAATGCACGATGTCGGTGAGGACGAAGAGCATCGGCACACGCAGCAGGAGGAACGCGTTGTTCATGGCCGCGTAGGCGAGGTAGCGGATCGAGATGTGGCCGCGGAAGCGCCGGCCGGAGAACGCCCAGAGCTCGTTGCCCAGGAAGTTCCAGGTCGTCGAAACCTCGGTCGAGACGATCGCAGCGATGACGAACCAGATGGCCAGACGATCGACCAGGCCGACGTACACCACTTCGTTCACGGCGATGCCCGTGATCCCCACGATGAGGAACTTGATGAGCGCGGCCAGACGAGGCGAAGTCAGAACCCCGGCCTTGCTTAGCGTTTCAGCTTTCATGTGAGCAACCCCGATAAGTTCGCATTGGGCTTGTTGAAACGATTGACCCGAGAATGAGTGCGGATACGAGCGTGGTTGAGCGATTTCCGAGGGGCGGCAGCGCGCCACGGTGCGCGACGCGGAACGGTCGGGCTGCCCCCGCGGCCCGGCGCCGTGTGCGATCGATTCAGAGGCGTCCCGGTTTCGTAGCCGGAACCTGACCTCTCGCCGCCGCCCAACGGAGGGCGACGACGACCTTGAAGGCCTCCAGGACGATGCCCGAGCTCATCTTCGAAGCGCCTTCGCGTCGCTCCTCGAAGGTGATCGGGACTTCCACGATTCGCGCTCCCAGTCTGTGAGCGCGGTAGGTCATCTCGACCTGGAAGGCGTACCCGCCGGCGTGCACGGCGTCCAGGTCGATCGACTGCAGGACCTCCGCGCGCATGGCCTTGAAGCCGCCGGTCAGGTCGCGGTACGGTAGCCCCAGGATCGTGCGGGCGAACAGCCCACCGCCCTTGCTAATGAGTCGTCGCATCGGGTTCCAGCGGGGGATGACGCCGCCCGGCACGTACCGGCTGCCCAGAACCATGTCCGCGCTGCCGTCGAGGATGGGCTGGAGCAGCGCCGGCAGGTAGCGGACCGGATGGCTGAAGTCGGCGTCCATCTGGACGACGATCGCGGCGCCCCGGGCCGAGACGTTGCAGAAGCCGTCGACATAGGCGCGCCCCAGGCCCTGTTTGGACTCACGGTGGAGGACGGCCACGTTCGGTCGCTCCGCCGCCAGCTGGTCCGCGATCTTGCCGGTTCCATCGGGCGAGTTGTCGTCGACGATCAGGACGTGTGCTTCCGGCACCGTGGCGAGAATCGCCTCGGTCATCGGACGGACGTTGTCCTTTTCGTTATAGGTCGGTAGCACGAACCAGATGCGGGGCGTCGCCGAGGACATACAACCTCTCCTCCAATTAGCGCCTACGGTGGGCCCTAAGGCGCGGCAATGTACCGCCGGACCGGGTGGCTGACGTAGCCCCGTTCCCGGTTTGGGGCGCGGGCCGTGAAACCGTTGCGGCAGGCGCAAACCCCACTCGCGCGGGCCTACCCGACAGGGCGGGGCGACTCCGCGAGCGGGTAGGTAATGCGGAGTCCGACTCGGCCGCCGAGCAGGTAGGCGGAGATTGCGGCGACTGTTGCGGACGTTGCGGGGAGGTCGCGAGCCCACCCCATGGGATTGGCCCATACGAGTTGCTCCGGGCCCGCGAAACCGGGTACCCATTTCCGCCCGTACCCGCCCTTTGTGGGTCGTGGTCTGGAGCGGATCCGGCCGCTAGGATCTTGGACGTCGCTGTTTTGTCGCGCCCCCGGCGTCCAC
>CAZGUS010000253.1:1031-2561 GCA_964529245.1 uncultured Anaerolineaceae bacterium | reverse complement strand
GCTCGCTCGCCAGACCGCGCGTCGTGCAGCTTCTGACGTTCTTGAGCACCTGCTGGAGGATGTCCCGCTCGTCGTGGAATTTGGTCTGGTGAGGACCTCCAGCGGTTGCTGATGATAGCGGTCAGTTCGTCAGGATCTGCGCCTCCTCGATGTTCAGCTCACGCTTGAGGGCCGCAGCGAGGATTGGCAGCTCGCGATAGCCCTGGACACGCCGAAACTGTGCCTGCGCGGCCAGCATCCCTGCGGCCGACCAGCGCAGGGCCATCTCGCCACTCTCCCAGTTCTTCACCCGCCGAGCGTGGTCCTTGACGATCTCGACCATCGACTCCATCGGATTGGTCGACTCAAGTGTCCGCCGGAGGCTGCCCGCGATGCCAAGGCGAGTCAGGGTGAGCGTGTCGGACAGCCCTTCCCGAAGCGACGCCGAGGCACCGGGCCGGTTATGGGCGAGACTGCGGGCGAGAGCCTCCAGAGCGGCCTTGGCCACCGCCGGATCAGACTCCGCCCAGGCCGCCCGAAGACGGCGCTGGACGAGTGGCCGCTCGATCTCGGGGAGATGCTCGAGCACGTTGCGCTCCTTGTGGCGATGACAGCGGTGGACCGCGACACCGCGGCCGAAGAAGGAGCGGATGGCCGAACCGATGGCGGTCCCGCCATCGACCACGAAGAGGACGCCCTCGCTGACGTCGAGACCGCGATCGCGCAGATCGGCCAGGAGCGAGCTCACGACTGCCGCATTCTCGGTCGTGCCCTCGACCACGCCGAGTGGCACCTTTCGGCCCTCGGAGTCGATGCCCAGAGCGCCCACGAGCAGGTGCTCGCCCAGGTTCCAGCCGTCGAGCATCAGCACGAGGTAGCGCCGATCGTCGAGACGGCGATCGAGGAGCTCGGACAGGCGCTCGGCCGTGGCCGCGAGAAAGCGCCGGCTGATCGCGGCGTGGCTCACCCCGAGCGCTTGCTCCTCGATGGCTCGCCCGACCGGTTCGAGACCTGCCCCATAGCGGCGGGTCGAGAGACCGGCGAGCATGCGAGCTACGATGCCGTCGGCGAGCAGGTCAGTGGCGCTCGCGGCCTCATAGCTCGTGAGCGGGAGCTCCGTCTCGCCGTCGGCACTCCGAACGCGAGGCCGTCGGATCGCCAGACGCCGGCCACCGAGAGTGACCGAACCTGTCTCGCTGCCATGGCGATAGGCAGACCGATCGGAGCTGTGCTTGCCCTTTGGACCCGCCAGAGCGTCGACCTCGCTCCTCATCAGCTCCTCGAAGACTTCGAGGCCGACCGCGGTCGAGGCGGCGAGAAGGCCCTCGCGCATGTGCGCCGCGAAGGTGGCCAGATGTCCTTCTAGGCGATCGGTCAGCTCGATCGGCAGCGGATGGACCAGCTTTGCCGGTCGGCGGCGAACTCCACGACGGGCGGGCTTCTCAGGACCAGACGAGACGTGCGACGATGGCATGGGTTCCTCCAGTGCGACTTCCAGGTCTCCCAAAGCGTGACACTTCACGCCTCGGGCTGGAGAGCCCGCGTCAACTT
>CAZGUS010000253.1:0-1021 GCA_964529245.1 uncultured Anaerolineaceae bacterium | reverse complement strand
GCTCGCCAGACCGCGCGTCGTGCAGCTTCTGACGTTCTTGAGCACCTGCGGTCCCCTGGGCACTGGTATGGCGACAGTTCAGTCGGTCACAAATGCGGCCCGCCGCATCTATGCTGACTACCCCGCAATTCTGTCGGCGCTCCGCCTTGAGTGAGGCAGGCATGCAAATAGTTCATCGAGTCTCCTTGAGGGCAAGCCGAGAAGACCGGCAGGAGATCGCCCGTCTGAACATCGAAGTTGCGCCGGTGGGCCGCGTACCGCCGGACTTCATTTCTTTCGACGTCTCGGAAGCGCATGAGTCGTGGCCAGCCGTTCGAGAATGGATTGTTCGGAGGCAGGCAGGAGATTTCGTCAGAACGGAGTTCTCCAAGACGGACATCGCGGCTGCGCGCTGGCTAGGACTCCAGTCGTGGCAGCAGGGTTATCCTCAGCCAGAGGCAGATTTCGGATACCTCAGGACTACGTACGAGCCGGAAGACTGGTGCGCGGCCTGCCGGGTGGGTAAGCGGCAGAGGGCACCGTTCGTCATGACCGGCGAGCTGCGCTGGGGCCAGCGCGGGATCCTCCAACTCAACTGGGTCTTCGATGAGTTCTTCGTAACTCCCGAGGTCTGGGCGGCGGTCTTCGAGCCCCACGGCATCGACGCCAGGCCCGTCCTCAACCGGCGCGGTTCCGAACTCAAGACGGTCCTTCAGCTTGTCGTCGATGCACGCGTGTCGTTAAGCACCAGCGACCTTGCGGCTGAGCAGTGTTCGACCTGCGGACGCGTCAAGTACCTGCCGCACGTTCGAGGGCCGCTGCCAGCGCTCCTTTCTGAGCCGTCGGGTCACATGGCTCGGACGAACCAGTACTTCGGGAGCGGCGGCAACTCCTTCAACGTCGTACTTGTCTCGCAGGCCCTTACGCGAGCAATCCAGGCGGCGCGCATCAAGGGCGCTGCATTCCAACCGATTGCCAATCCCTAGCCAGCGCCGCCTCTGATTACGTCAACACGGTCACGAGCGACTTCTCTACCGCCGCC
>CAZGUS010000252.1:0-2561 GCA_964529245.1 uncultured Anaerolineaceae bacterium | reverse complement strand
ATGTCGCGGATGAAGCCCATGTCGAGCATGCGATCGGCCTCGTCGAGGACGAGGATCTCGACCGACCCGAGGTCGATCGTTCCCTGGCCGGCATGGTCGAGCAGCCGGCCAGGAGTCGCGACGACGATTTCGGGGCCGCCGCGCAGCGAGTTGACCTGGGGCTGGAAGCCCACGCCGCCGTAGATCGTGGTCGAGCGGATCGGTCGGGCGGCGCCGTAGGTTCGGACGCTCTCCTCGATCTGGAGCGCGAGCTCGCGCGTCGGCGTCAGGACCAGGCAGCGGATGGGCTGACCGGTTGCGCCGCGGGGCAGGCTCCGGCCGGCCGGCAGCGGACGCGGCGCGACGCGGCTGGCGTTGAGGAGCTGGAGGATCGGCAGCACGAAGGCCGCGGTTTTGCCGGTGCCCGTCTGGGCGCTGGAAAGAAGATCGCGGCCGGCGAGAACGATCGGGATCGATTGGGCCTGAACGGGCGTCGGTTCGGTGTAGCCCTGGGCGGCGACTGTTCGAAGAAGGTCGGGCGTAAGCCCGAGCTGGGCGAACGAGGCGGGCTGGCCGGCGCCCGCGCCGGAGGGCGCGGTGTGGCCGGCGGACGGGGTGGGCTGGACGGGCGTCGACGGACGCTCGGACACGAGCCCGAGTTGATATGAAGACATTACGGAGATGCTCCTGACGTGGCCCACCCGCATCCTCTTTAGGCAGCGGGACCGGTCAGGGCGAGAAGTGGATCGAGATCGGACGGTGCTTTACCGGGGCGCAGACCGGTGCGCCCATTCGTTCACGAGATCCTAAGCATACACGGCATCGCGGAATGGGTCGCCAACCCGAGATGTGGCGCGCGCAGAGCGGCGCGGCGAGCAGGACGTGGCGCGGCGGCCTGGACGGCGCGAGCGCGGCCGATCCCAAATTCCGTCAGGTGCCAGCAGTGGGCGTGCAGCCCGCAATCCGGCGCCCGAAACGCGGCCCGCGAGCGCTCATCGGAGCACGAATCAGCCCCTCCCACGCTCAGACCCCGGCGCCCCGGCCTCTGCGGCCGGCGAAGTCCGCGGCCACCACTGCTACCAGGCGTATGTGGCGAGAACGTGCCCGCCCGCGGGCGCGGGCCGCGACCGAACGCGTTTGCACTCCCCTCGCAGGCGCTATGTCGGCGCCTATTTGCCCCCGGCCAGGATGGCGTCGATTTCCGCCATCTCCTCGGGCTCGAAATCGAGCTTCGCCAGAGCCTTGACGTTGTCCTCCAGCTGTTCGACCGAGCTGGCACCGATGATCGCCGAGGTGATCCGCGGATCGCGCAGCACCCAGGCCAGGGCCATTTCGGCCAGGCTCTGGCCGCGACGCCTGGCGACCGCGTCGAGGGCGCGGACTCGCGGCATGTTCTTGTTGATCTCCTCGACGCCGAGGAACGGCGAGTGCGTCGCCCTCGATCCGGCCGGCACGCCGCCGAGGTAGCGGTTGGTGAGCTGGCCCTGGGACAGCGGCGAGAACACGATGCAGCCGACGCCCTCCTGGCCGAGGACGTCGAGGAGGCCGTCCTCGATCCAGCGGTTGAGGAGCGAGTAAGACGGCTGGTGGATCAACAGCGGCGTGCCCATGCTCCGCATGATTTCGACGGCGCGGCGCGTCTCCGCGGGCGGGTACGACGAGATGCCGGCGTACAGCGCCTTGCCCTGGCGCACGGCCGTGTCGAGCGCGCCGAGCGTCTCCTCGAGCGGCGTGTCCGGGTCGAGGCGGTGGGAGTAGAAGATGTCGACGTATTCGAGCCCGAGCCGCTCGAGGCTCCGGTCCAGGCTCGCCAGCAGGTACTTGCGCGAGCCGAGATTGCCGTACGGACCCGGCCACATGTCCCAGCCGGCTTTGGTCGAGATCACGAGCTCGTCGCGGTACGGCCGAAAGTCGGACCGGAGAATGCGCCCGGCGTTCTCTTCGGCCGAGCCGTAGGGCGGTCCGTAGTTGTTGGCCAGGTCCAGGTGGGTGATGCCGAGGTCGAAGGCCCGCCGGACGATGGCGCGTTGGGTGCTGAGCGAGGTTTCGCCGCCGAAGTTGTGCCAGAAGCCCAGCGACAGGAGCGGCAGCATCAGCCCGCTGCGGCCGGACCGGCGGTAGGACATGGCCTCGTATCGATCGCCGGCGGCCACGTAGGGCGAGCTATCCAGCGGCGGTTTCTCGGTCATCTGCGGGACCTCGTGCGGCGATGGGGAATCGGTCGGCCACGTCACGGCATCGACTCGCCGGCCATTCTACGGTCAGCTGATGGTCCGGAGCAGCGGCCACATCGTCGACCACGGCGCGCGAAGGCCGGTGCACACCGACACGGGCTCTCCCTGCTCGCCGTTGTCTATGCCGAGCCCGTTGTCGATCGTCGCGACGACCTGGCAGCCGACGAAGAACCGGCTCCAGTCGGCAGGTCTCCAGTCGCCCACGTGCACCACCACCGTGAGGTCGGCCGGTGGCGGTCCCCAGGTCCAGAAAGAGTTGTGGCCCGAATAGACCGGCGGCAGACCGGTGCCGAGCAGCACGAGCGGGCTCGCCTCGCTGTAGTCGTTGGTCAGGATCACCGCGTGGGC
>CAZGUS010000251.1:0-2576 GCA_964529245.1 uncultured Anaerolineaceae bacterium | reverse complement strand
GGTCATCCTGCACCACCACGAGCGCTTCGACGGAACCGGCTATCCGTACGGGCTTCGCGGCGAGGAGATCCCGCTGGCGGCCCGGATAGTCGCCGTTGCCGACGCGTTCGACGCGATGACGACCGATCGTCCGTACCGGGCGGCCCTTCCCGTCGAGGAGGCGCTGCAACGGCTCGACGACGGACGAGAGGAGCAGTGGGACCCGCTCGTCGTCGACGTCTTCGTAGCCCAGTACGTCGGCAGCGGCGCGGTCGGCGATGTACCCGAAGGTGCCGATGTACCCGAAGGCGCCGATGTGCCCGAAGGCGCTGAGGTGCCCGAGAGGATCTAGCCGCCAATCACCGGCGGCGGATCTCCCGCTCGAACTCGGGGAAGTAGCGGCCGATCACCGACAGGCCGAAAGCGCTCAGGATCGACTCCTTGGGCTCGCGGGCGAGCAGGAACTCGAAGGAGCGCCGGACCAGATCCGTGGGATCCTCGGCTCCGGGCGCCAGGCGCGCGAGCAGGCCATCGGTCACGCCGACCTCGAACTCGCGGCTCGCGCCGTGGTCCGTGACGGTGACGCACGCCACCCACCCGCCCTCGACCGGCGAGCATTCGACGGCTATGGCGCTCATCGAAAGGCCTCGTCCGAGGCGGCGCCGAAGCGAGATCCGGGCCGGCCCGCCGCCGCAACGGCGCGCCGGCCTGCGGGCCGCAACACAAGGCCTCGATACCCGGCCACGAAGCCGGCCTGTTCCAGGAGCGGCCGCCACCTCGACGCGGCAACCGCTTCGCCCTCGACGCGGGAAATCACCAGCTCGCGCAGACGCCCGCTCTCGACGAGCTCGCGCAGGGCTGAGATGGCAACGAGCGCGGTCTCCGCGTCGTCGGCCGCGGGCAGCAGCTGCAGGGAGTGCCCGCCTCGCTCGAGGTACAGCGCCGCCGCTCCGTCGACCAGGACAACATAGGCGCCGGCCGCCCGGGCCAGCGGCCGCCGATCGGTTTCGCCGCGGCGCGGCCAGGGCAGCGCGGCTCCGTACGGGTTCCCCGGATCGGCCGCGGCCAGCAGGTGAACGAGCCGACCGGCGGCGCCGTCGGTGGACGGGTCGCGCATGGCGCGCAGCCGATCCACCGCCCCGGGCAGGGCGAACTGCGCCGCACCGAGGCCGTCGACGAAGTAGCCGCGCCGGATCCGACCCGACTCCTCCATGGCCCGCAGGACCGGGTACACAGCGCTGAAGCCGCCTTCCACTTCCTCGGCGGCGACGGCTTCGCGAGTGAGCACCCCGTGGCGTTCGAGCATCGCCGTGGCGAAGGCATGAAGCCGCGTCGTGGCTGCAGCTCCGCCTCGGGCGCGGGCCTCCTCGACGCCGGCTGCGGCAGCTGCGCGGTCGACGAGAGACCACCGCCCGGCCGCCTCGGGCGGGCCCATCTGGAGCCTCCCCGGCCGTGGCCGCCGTTCGCCGGAGGGGCGCCGCCAGCGCAGCGCGCGGAGCGGCGCAAAGGTGTCGTTGGTGATCTCGCCGGCCCATACCAGATCCCACAGGGCGTCCAGAACGGCACGCTCGGAGACGAACCTCGCCGCCGAGGCGAGGTCGCGGTAGAAGGACGCGCCGCGCTGACCGAGCTTCTCCCGGAGCCGCTCGTGGATTTCGTCGTGCGGCCGATGCACGTCCGCCGCCGCGAGATCGCGCAGTGCTTCTCGACCGGGGCGGTACAGCACGATCCGCCCGTCGTCGCGGCCGAGGCTGCCGCGGCCGACCCACGCCACCTCGCCCATGGCGCCCAGCTCGTCGAGCAGGCGCGGCTGGTATCCGGCAATGCGCGCGGGCAGGACATCGCGCTCGAGTACCGAGGCGGGTATCGCCACGCCCGCCAGCTGATCGACCACCTCCGCCAGCCTCTCCAACGCGGCGTCGCCCCGCGGTCCGGCCGCTGCGGCGCCGCCTGTCGGCGCGACCCCCTGCCAGGCCGGAAGGAAGCGGGCCAGGACGATCTGCTCCAGCGGTTCGACCTCGCGCCGTAGCCGCGCCAGCGAGCGGCGCCGCAACTGCCGCAGAACCTCCGGGTCGCACCACTCCCGCGCGGTGCCGCCCGGGCGGAACTCGCCGCGCAGGATCGTGCCCGCTTCCAACTGCCGCTCGAGCGCGTCCTCGACGCGAGCCGGCGCCACGGCCCATCGCCGGGCCGGCTCAGGGGCTTGGAACGGTCCGTGCCCGCGGGCCCAGCGGGCGACCAGACCGCCGAGCGCGTCCTCGACCGGCGCCAGGAACGCCGCCGGGACACCGACGGGCAGCGCCACTCCCAGGGCGTCGCGATAGCGGGCCGCGTCCTCGATGGCGATCCAACGATCCTCGGCCGCGACGCGCAACATCACGGCGCGCCGCGATCCCGCCAGCGAGTGGAGCCACTCCCCGGCGGCCGGCGGCACCAATCAGGACTCCGGCACGGTGGACTTCGTCCATTACGCCCCCAAACAGATCGAGTTGAAAGCCCGGGCCACCACCCCGTCGGTCCTCCTGCTCAACGACCACTTCGCCTCGGACTGGCAGGTCCTGGTGGACGGCAAACCGGAGCGCTTGCTGCGCTGCAAT
>CAZGUS010000250.1:1596-2583 GCA_964529245.1 uncultured Anaerolineaceae bacterium | reverse complement strand
CCACGCCGGCGGCTCGGAGGCATGCAGGCGCGGCGGCAAGTCGCGCCAGCCGGCGTGGCCGCGGTTGGGCAGATTCGATGTCCGCGGTTGGGCAGGTTCGTGTCCGGCTATGGGCAGTTTCTCGTGGCCGCCGTCAGTGTGGAAACGGCAGTCCTGAGCTCGGACGACGGCCGAGATGTTCTCGACGGACTTCACTAGATCGCTGCGACCGGCGAGTATGGCCCGATGCACGGGGTCATCGGGCGGGTTCGCCTCTTATCGCCGCGAGCCGCTCGTAGGAACCTACCGAGGGGGCGGGGCTGGTGATCATGTCCGCGCGTGCGTTCGCCGTCGGAGCGGCCTCCGGCTACAAGCGACGGACCGGGATTGTTACAACTTTCTCTACTGCATCAAGATCGAGTTATGGCTGGAACAACTCGGCGGTCGCGAGCACAGCGCCCGTGTTCGTGTCTGCCGGCTTCTTCCCGAATCCTCCGGCGATCAGAACACGCCCATCGGAAAGCAGCGTCGCAGTGTGAAAAGAGCGAGCGTAGTTCATCTCGCTGCCAACGCCGAACGTTCCAGCGCTGGGGTCATACAACTCGGTGAAGGACATCTCCGGCCAGTCCTTGTTACCCCCTCCGGCGATGAAGACTCGCCCGTTCGACAGGAGAGTCGCACTATGGTCCTCGCGCGGATAGAGCATCGACCCAGTGGCCGTGAAGGTTCCAGCCTTCGGATCGTACAGCTCGGCCGAGGCCAGGACCTGGTCGTTCTGGCCCCCGACAATCAGGACCCGGCCGTCCCCTAGCAGAGTGGCGGTCTGATATTGGCGAGCAGTGGTCATCGACCCGGTGGGCGTGAAGGTTCCGGTGCTCGGGTCGTACAACTCGGCCGACCTGATGGCGCCGGACACATTGACGCCGCCACAAACCAGCACCCGGCCGTCCCCGAGCAGAGTGGCGGTCTGATATTGGCGAGCAGTGGTCATCGACCCGGTGGGCGTGA
>CAZGUS010000250.1:0-1496 GCA_964529245.1 uncultured Anaerolineaceae bacterium | reverse complement strand
AGGTTCCGGTGCTCGGATCGTACAACTCGGCCGACGCAAGGGAGGCGTTTTGGCCTGACTCGCCGCCGGCGATGAGCACACGGCCATCGGCGAGCAGCGTGCCGGTGGCGTTCTGGCGACCGACGGTCATCAACCCAGTGGCCGTGAAGGTTCCGATCTTCGGGTCGTACAGCTCGGCTGACGTAAGGGAGCCGAAGAGGCCGAACCCGCCGGCGATGAGCACGCGCCCATCGGCGAGCAGCGCGGCCATGTGACGCGAACGGCCCGTGGACGTCGACCCGGTAGCACTGAAGGTGTTAGTGCCTGGGTCGTACAGCTCGGCTGGCGCGATGGCCGGGACGATCCCCACGCCGTCGTCCCCTCCGACGATGAGGACCCGCCCGTCGGAGAGCAAAGTGGCGGTGTCACGCTCCCGCTCGATAGTCATTGAACCGGCCGGAATGAGGCGACTCTGTCCGGCGCAGCCCGCGGCGGCCGCGACGACGACGATAGCTGCTGCCCGAAGGGTCTTGAAGCGCCTGGCAAGCGCACCGCGCGAGGGGTGTTGGCATGGGCTGGGTGCTGCCTTGGTGTCTGTTGCCACTTGCTCACCCGCTCTGGACTTGATGCCGAACACTTTCCGGCAAACGACATTCGCGCCGTCCGGATCGATGGCGGCCAAGAGTGAGCGAACTCTAGCGCAGTGAGTCGGCCACCTGCGTCCCGCGCCCAGAGCGGACTGGATTCGGGCTGCCCTCACTATCATCCGTGTCCCGACCGCTCAAACTGGCTCTTTGGCAACTTGTGCCCACGGCCACGGGTTACGGATGAATACCCGCAGACTGTTGGCTCTACTCCTCTCGCTCCGACCATATCCAGCAGATTCTTTCAAGCGGGACCACCGGGCCGCAACGACCCCGTCAGCGCGAGCTTCCACGTGTCCAGATCGAAATCAAGCCGGGGCGCAGTTCCTAAGGTCAGAACTGTCTTAGCCTCTGGGCACCCGAAGCTCGACCATGCCGCAAGTCGGGCAGGACAGGAGGTCGAGCGACATCTTGTCCTCGCCCACGTCGGCCAGATTGCCCAGGAACAAGTGGCTGACCCCGCTTGAACCTCCGACGCGGAATTCCTCATCGCCCTCGTCCTGCAGCTGCGAGCCACAGCGCAGGCAGTTACCGTACGTCGCCTGCCAGTCGTAGCCGGGCTGCTTTGTCTTGTGGATCTGGTCGGTCATCGCTTGTCCTCCTCTAACTCGGTCCCGTCAGTCTGACTCATTGGCAGGTCCCGGCGTTCGGATTCGACGCCCCAGTGCAGCACCAGCGCGGAAGGGCTCCCAACACCACTTCCAGCCGCTGCAAAGTCAGGCTATAGTCCAAAGACGCACCGGAATGGCAGCTTCGCTGGCATCTTCGCCCGCGAACGAAGCCGGTCGCAGACCAGCCCAGAGCCCACGTTTCACGCTCAGACCGGACGCTGACGAACCCTCGCGACCTGATCGACGGGCTCTTTTGATCGGC
>CAZGUS010000249.1:0-2601 GCA_964529245.1 uncultured Anaerolineaceae bacterium | reverse complement strand
CCGCCGGAGCTCGTGTTCAGCTGACGCCCTGAGCGGCGCGCCGCAGACGGCTGCGGCGACCTATCACGCGCCGGATCTACCCTCGGGCGGATCGATGCCGCTCATTGGCCGGCCTCCGCGGCGGCGGCGCCGGAGTTCAGACGGACGATCGCGCTTTCGAGCAGCTGCCGGTCGGCGTCGTGCGCCAGCAGCCGCAGCGCCTCGTTCAGATCGACGAATCTGGCCTCGGCGAAGATCGGCTCGTGTTGGATCACTCCGCCGATCCGGTGCGCGATGAACCAGTCCACTTGCTTCCGATTCGTCGTGCCGTTGTGGCTGTTGAACTGGTATCGAGTGAATCCGAGCGGCTCGTCCAGGGCAATCTCGATGCCCGTCTCCTCGCGGACCTCGCGACGGGCGGCATCTGCCGGCGACTCCTCCTTCTCGAGGTGGCCTTTCGGAAACGCCCAATCCTGGCCGCATCGGACGAGAAGGCACGTGCCGCCGTCGATCACGACGGCCCCCGCCGAGTGATGGAACACGTTTCGAGATCGGGACGGATCAATCGAGCCCATGCCCGGCCTCCGTAATGAAAAAGGCCTCCGGACGGGTAGTCCAGAAGCCATCACCCGCCTGGGCGGGAAACTGCGCGAGCTTCATCGCGCGTTCAACTATCGGACATCGTAGCGGGTGGAGGGCATCGGCGCTACCCGCGCAGCCGGCCCTCGGTCCGGCGAGCACGTCAGACCAGGTCGTCGCGCCAGCCCCAGCGGTCGAGGACGCGATACATGTTGCGCCGGCCCAGGCGCGATCTGTCGGGCGGCCAGGCGATCTCGTCGTGTTCGACCGGCAGGTCGAGGCGGACGGCGCGGCGCGGCGCGGGGACCACCACGTTGACCATGCCGGCCGCGACCACAGGTTGATCGGCGACCTGCGGTTCGACGTCATCGGGCGTTGCCGAATCGGCCGCGTCGGTGCCCGGTTCGGCCGCCTCGGCGTCGGTCCACTCGGGATCGGCTCCCGCTCGCAGCCGCAGGCTCCACCACACGTCGAGCCAGGCGGGCGTGACGAAGCGCTCGTCGAGTGGTCCGAGGGCGACGTAGTCCGCGCGCCGGAATGCCATCCAGCCCGCGAGCACGGCTCCGACCTCGCGCGCCTGCGATGGCGCGAGCGAGGCCGGTCGAAGTCGCCCGGCGTCCTCCGACGCGACGCCGAAGGCCCCGGCAACGGCCACTTCCGGGTCGGACAGGGTCTCGGCGAGCGGAGCGAGCGCGTCGCCGACCGGCCAGGCCGTGGCGTCGGCGATGAGGACGAGCCCGCCGGCCGCGCGCCGCAGAGCGATGTTCAAGGCCGCTGCGTGGCCCAGGCGAGTGGCGGTCCGCAGCACCTCGACCTCGCGCCCGGCGATCGCGGCCCGGTCCGCGGCGCCGGCCTCGAGTGCCGCCAATTGAGGCGCGCTCGGGTCGTTGGCGACGATCACGACCTGTGTCCCGCCGGGGGCGTGGGCGCGCAGACCGGCCAGCAGCCGCGAGACGCGATCCGGGGATTCGGACGCGAGAACGACGATCGTCCATGGCGCCTCGGGCGGCGCGTCCAGCAGGGATGGAACCGCCGCGGCCGCTCCGTAGCGGATCTCGCCGTCCAGCTCCACGCTGGGTGGAGCGGCGCGCGTGACAGACGTCCTGGCGCCGTGGTCGACCACTTTCCAGCCGGCAGCCTCGATCTCGACCTTGAGGGTGTCGGCCGTGGCCCAGTCTCGGCGGCCGCGGGCTTCGGTCCGCTGGCGGATCAGATGGGTTATCTCCGGCGGCGGGCCGGCGGGGTTGATTGGTTCACTCACCCCGGAAGGATAGCGGCAGGCGCGATTCGGCCGCGACGTCCGCGCGTCCGCGCGGCGCAACCGTCGTCATGCCGGCGGTTCAGCGCCCGCCGCGGGCGAGTTTGCGCTGCCGACCACTACCGGGGTCAACGGCAGCAGCACGGTGACTCGCGCGCCGTGCGGGGCGACGTTCTCGGCCCAGGCCTCGCCCCCGTGGGCGCGGGCAAGCTCGCGGACGATGGCCAGGCCCAGCCCAGAGCCGCCGCCCGCGCGCGACGGATCGGCGCGGTAGAAGCGCTCGAAGACCCGCTCCGACGTCCCGGGCGGGAAGCCGGGTCCGTCGTCGGTGACGCTCAGCGAGATTCCCGGCGGCCGTCCGGGCATGCGCAGCGAACCCGCGCGCAGCCAGACGTGGCCGCCGCCCGGCAGGACCGAGAGCGCGTTCTCGATCAGGTTCTGGAGGATGCGCTCGGCCGCCAGCCGGTCGCCGGTGAAAGCCAGCGCCGGCTCTCCGGGGATCGCCCCGGCGACCGCGATCGCGATTCCCATGCCCGCGGCCCGGGTCTCGAATCTGGCCGCGGCGTCGGTAAGCAGCACCGTGGCGTCGAGGGCCTCCGGACGCAGCGAGGCCGGTCCCTGGCGCAGCCGCTCGACGACGCCCAGCTCGCCGACGAGCCGCTCGAGACGCTGCGCCTCCTCGGCGATGGTCCGCGCCGCCGAGGCGGCTCGATCGCCCGAGGCGGTCCCGTCGGCGATCGCCTCGGCGAACCCGCCGATGCTGGTCAGCGGCGTCCGCAGATCGT
>CAZGUS010000248.1:0-2617 GCA_964529245.1 uncultured Anaerolineaceae bacterium | reverse complement strand
CGGCACTGGAAGATCCATTGGATGCTCAACTTCGCCCAGCTCTCCGCGACGCTCAACCTGCGAGCCGTCATGGAGAAGACTCACGGCAAGATCAACGAGCAGCTGCTGGGGCGCCTCCAGAACTCGGCCAAGGACCGCAACTGGGACTCGATCGAGGCCCTCTGGAAGATGAAGGAAGAGGCCAAGGCGGACACCGTCCTGGCCGCCGCCTTCAAACACGAGACCGCCGCTGAGATCATCGCCGCTCTCAAGTCGACCGAGCGCGGCAAGAAGTTCATCGCCGACCGCATCGTGCCGTACCAGAAGGAATACGGCTGGCACGCGGTCTGGAGCCACGAGTTCCGATTCCCGACGGTGCGCGAGCACATGGAGCCGGTGATCGAACTGATCCGTGGGTACATCCAGACCAACTACGACTACCCCAAGACCATCAAGGTCCTGGCCGACGACATTGCCGCCGCCGCCAAGGAAATCCTTGAAGGCCTCAGCGGGGACGCGCTGGCCGAAATGAAGCTGGCCAACGACATCAACCTCAAGATGGCCCCGCTCACCCCGGACCATCACTTCTACATCGACCAGGGCGCCAATGCCCACCTGCGCATGGCCCTCATCCTGTGCGGTCAGAAGCTCGTTGAGATGGGCGTGCTCGACTCCCCCGAGGACGTCGTCTACTTCAAGTACAACGAGTTCCGGGTCTTCATTGGCAATCCCGCCGGCATGGACGGAAGGGCGCTCGTCGCCCAGCGTCGGGCCGAGCAGGACAAGGCCTACACCTTCCGCCCGAAGTCGTGGATCGGCACATGCACGCCGACCCAGCTGGCTTTCCCCTACTTGAACCTGTGGGGCTTCCCGGACAAGTTCACCCGCAAGCCCTCGACCGTCAAGGGCCAGATCAACGGCATGGCCGCCTCCCCCGGTGTCGTCGAAGGCATCGCCAAGGTCGTCCTTACCGAGGACCAATTCGACCAGGTCAGATCAGGCGACATCCTTGTCTGCATCATGACCAACCCGGCCTGGGTTGTACTCTTTACCAAGATCGTTGGCCTCGTCACCGACGCGGGCGGCACGGTGTCTCACCCGGCCGTTCTGTCGCGCGAGTTCAGCATCCCTTGTGTCGTCGGGACAGACGTAGCCACCCAGAAGATCAAGAGCGGCGACCGGATCCGCATCAACGGAACCACCGGTCTCGTCGAGATCCTCGAGTCGGCCGCCGAAGGGCTCTCGCCGCGCCAGGGTGACGCACCAAAGCTCTAACCGGAGATTCGATGCCGCCAGACGTCCAGATCTCACGCAGCCCCCTGAGCGATCAGGTCAAGGACCGTCTTCTGCAACAGATTCTGGCTGGCGACTACAAACCGGGCGCTCGAATCGTGGAGACCCGAGTTGCACGGGAGCTTGGCACTAGCCAGGCTCCCGTGCGCGAAGCCCTGCGCGACCTCGAGGCGCTCGGAATAGTTGAGATATCGGCATATCGCGGGGCTCGCGTCCGGCATCCTGGCAAGGCAGAGTTGCTCGAGGCATATGCGATTCGCGCAGAGCTCGAGTCACTCGGAGCACGGCTCGCCCTGCCCTCGCTGTCGGGCGCGGACCTCGACGAATTGCAGGGTTACGTGGAAGAAATGCAGCATGCGGCCGATATGGGCGACACCCACACCGAGGCCGTAGTCGACGTGGCCTTCCACGCTCGCGTCATCGAAATCGCCGGCAACGGCACCCTGGAGCGGGTCTGGCGACATCTGGAACCGCTCTCTCGAACGTACATAACGCTTCTTGTTCCCGGCGTGAACGCGCGCCACATTGCCGACCTCCACGTACCGATCCTGGCGGCCCTCCGGGGCCGCGACCCAGATCTGGCCGCGGCGGCGTACCACCTCCATTTCGAGGCGGCCGGCGACATGTTCCGCGAGACATGGGTCGACGCGCCGTCGTCATCGGCTCCGGCTGAGCCCGGCGGCCTGGACGGGCGGCTTGTCGAAGACGCTGGGATTGCAGCAATGGGCTGACGGCAGTCGATGCCGTTGTCGCGGGGCCGCTCTTCGCGAGACCGCAATCAGACAACCGGGGCCGGGGTCGCGCACGCTGGCCCCGGACGTTGACCAAATCTTGTCGACGCTCTATGCGTTTGCCACGGTTTCGCCGCGGCAGACGAGGCCGGCCAAGTCCGGAGGTCGACAACGTAGTCCGACCAGGAATGCGCCGGCGGTATGGGCCGCCTGTGGAAGGAGATCATGAGCGAGAAACTTCAACTGTCGGAGGAGATGTCCGCCGAGACCGCGCGGCTGCGTGTGGATGTCTACGGCAGCCAGCCGCGGGAACATGTCCTCGAGGATCTGAACTTCCTGAACTACCGGCTCGCGGACGTGCGCATTTCGCCCGAGGTGACCCTTTCGGCGCCCGACATCGTCCTGCACGAGTCGGGCGACAAGTCGATCTCGTACGACGGTCGCACGATGACGTTCACCGGCCTGTGGCCGGCCGGGCCGATCCAGAAGGTCGTCGTGGCAATGCTCGCGCTGCGGATGGAGGCCAAGGGACTTCACCCGTTCCACGACTCGGCCGTGCGCTATCGAGGCACGACGGGGATGTTCCTGGGTGGAGAATCGAATCACGGCAAGAG
>CAZGUS010000247.1:0-2623 GCA_964529245.1 uncultured Anaerolineaceae bacterium | reverse complement strand
GGCGTGGTTCTTTGCGGCCGCACGGACCATCGATGGCCCGCCGATGTCGATCTCCTCGACCAGGTCGTCGAAGGAGATGCCGGGCCGCTCGGCCGCCGCAGCGAACGGATAGAGGTTCACCACGACCAGCTCGAACGGGTCGATGGCGGCCGCGGCGAGCTGCTCGCGGTGGGCCATGACGCGGCGATCGGCCAGGATCCCGGCGTGGATCCTCGGGTGGAGCGTCTTGACCCTGCCGTCCAGCATCTCCGGGAAGCCCGTGACCGCGGCCACGTCCGTGACCGGCAGGCCGGCGGCTCGAAGCGCCCGGGCGGTGCCGCCGGTCGAGACCAGTTCGAAACCCAGGCGAACCAACCCCGCCCCGAGCTCGGTCAAGCCCGTCTTGTCGGAGACCGACAGCAGGGCGCGACGCGGGACCGGCATCCCGGCGGCGGCCCTGGCGGCATCGATGCGGACGCTTCGACGGTCCGGTTCGACGGCCAGCGCTCCGGCCAGGAACAGGCCGACGGCGCGCGGGAGCAGCCGGTGCTCGACCGCGTGGATGCGCTCGGACAGAGCGTCCTCCGTGTCGCCCGGCAGGACCGGGACGGCCTCCTGCAGGACGATCGGTCCGCCGTCGAGCGAGTCGTCGACGAAATGGACCGTGACGCCGGTCACCTTGACACCGGCGGCGAGAGCGTCGCGGACGGCGTGCGCGCCCGGGAACGACGGCAGCAGCGCGGGGTGGAGGTTGATCATGCGGCCGGCGAACGCGGCCAGCATCGCCGGTCCGGCGATCCGCATGAAGCCCGCCAGAACCACGAGCTCGGGCGAGACGGCCGCGACCGAGTCGGCGAGGACGGCGTCCTCGTGGGCCCGGGCGGCGTCATCGCCCCGCGGCGCCGCCGGCACGAGAAGCGTCTCGATCCCCTGCTCCACGGCCCAGTCGAGGGCGGCGCACGGCCGATCGGCGAAGACCAGGACTATATCGGCGTCCAGCGCGCATCTCGACGACGCCGCGTGCAGGGCGCGCAGGTTGCCACCGGTTCCAGAAACGCCGACCGCGATCCGATGCGCCACCCTGGCCTCCTCCGTTCCGACTCCGTCAGGATTCCGAATAGCGCGCCCCGAGGGCGTCGACGGCCACGACCTCGCCGACCTGCCAGGCCGTCAGACCGTTGCCGGCCAGGCTCGAAACGGCCGTCCCGGCAGCCTCGTCCGGAACGACGCAGACCATACCCAGCCCGCCGTTGAAGGTCGAGCGCAGCTCGGCCTCGGAAAGCCCGCCGAGCGCACCCATGAGACGCATGATCGAGGGCATCGGCCAGACGCCCGGGTGCAGCAGCGCAGCCAGTCCCTCGGGCAGGACGCGCGGCACGTTGCCGGGCAGCCCGCCGCCGGTGATGTGGGCCACGCCGCGAAGCTCCGCGCCCGCTTCGTCGAGCCGGCGCCGCAGCGCCAGGATCGCCTGCGAATAGATGCGCGTCGGCGTGAGCAGCACCTCGCCAAGCGTCAAGTTCGCCGTCTGCGGCTCCGGGGCGGTCTCGGGGCCGAGAATCCGTCCCACCAGATCGGCGTAGCCCTCGCCCAGATCCACTCCGGCGTCGGCCACGATGCGGCGCACCAGCGAGAAGCCGTTGGAATGCAGCCCCGAGGACTCAATCCCGATCAGGGCGTCGCCCGCCCGAGCCGCGGTGCCGTCGAGCAGCCGGTCGCGCTCCACGACGCCGACGCAGAAGCCGGCCAGGTCGAACTCGTCGGGCTCCATCAGCCCCGGATGCTCGGCCGTCTCGCCGCCGATCAGGGCGCAGCCGGCGATGCGGCAGCCGTCCGCCACGGAGCCCACGATCGCCGCCACTCGCTCCGGGAAGACCCGCCCGACGGCCACGTAGTCGAGGAAGAAGAGCGGCTCCGCACCGGCGCAGACCAGATCGTCGGCGCACATCGCCACCAGGTCGTGGCCGACAGTGTCGTATCGGCCCAGGGCCATGGCGATCGCGATCTTGGTCCCGACACCGTCGGTGGAGCTGACCAGAACCGGCTCGCGCATGCCAGCCGGAAGCGCCATCGCCGAGGCGAAGCCGCCCAGCCCGCCGATGACCTCCGGCCGGCGGGTGGCGTCGACGGAGGCCCGCATCAGCTCCACGGCCCGCTCGCCCGCGTCGATATCGACGCCGGCGGCGCTGTAGGCGCCCCACGCCCCGCCTGCCTTTGCGCCCGGAGCCCTACTCATGCGGCGCAGTCCTGGCGATCGCCTCGGCCTCGCCCTGCGAAACCGGTTCGCCGGCCGAATCCTCGAGGATGAACTTGTGGCGAGTCGTGTCGTACGGCACCGGCACCGGGTAGCGTCCATCGAAGCAGGCAAAGCAGAAGCGGTCATAGGGCAGATCGAGGGCCGAGAGCACGCCGCCGATGGAGAGATAGCTCAGCGAGTCGGCCCCGAGCGACTCGCGAATCTCCTCGACCGAATGGGTCGACGCGATCAGCTCGGTCTCGATCTGGGTGTCGATGCCGTAGAAGCAGGGATGGTGGATCGGCGGAGAGCTGATGCGGAGATGGACCTCGGTGGCGCCGGCCTTGCGCAGGAGAGCCACTATCTGGCGGGTGGTGGTGCCGCGCACGATCGAGTCGTCGACGACGATCA
>CAZGUS010000246.1:0-2633 GCA_964529245.1 uncultured Anaerolineaceae bacterium | reverse complement strand
GCCGACGTTGCCAAGGTAGGCGAGCACGTCGCGGAAGCCGCCGAGGACACCGCCAGGGTAGCCGACGACGTCGTCAAGGCCGGAGAGGACTCCGAGGAGGCGCTCACCAGCGCGGAGAAGGCCGACCAGGATGTGAGCGAGGTCGAACAAGGCGAGAGCTGCGAGAATCTCTCCTTCACCCCCGATACGACCGTGGCGAGCGGGCCAGGTGTCAGCGTCGCCATAAGCGCCCTCAAGGTGGGCGAGCAGGTCCTGGCCTACGACCCCAAGACCGGCATCACGGCCTTGCACAGCGTCGATGCGGTCATGGTCCACACCGATCCGGTCGTGGAGCATCTCACGACCGATGGCGGTGACATCCAGACCACCCCCAACCACCCCTTCTTCACGACCGATCGGGGCTGGGTTGAGGCAGGCTCTCTGCGCATCGGCGAGCAAATCCGGACCGACTCGGGTTCGCCTGCCACAGTCATCGGCTTCACTACCTCGGCCACTCCCACTACCATGTGGGATCTCACCGTCGATGCCGCCCACTCCTTCTTCGTCGGTGCTGGCGGCGTGCTGGTGCACAACTGCGCGAAGTACGACCCTTTGGCAACCACGCCCGGCAATAACGTGGATCGCATGCAGAGCTTCAACGACGATGTTACGAAATTGGACTCTGCAGCCTCGACCAGTCCTCGTGCCTTGGCATTAGGGCACCTCGGAGGCATGCCCGGATGGATGAAGGCCGCGTACATCTTTGGTGGCGTCTCGGTAATCGGAACAATCGTGTTTGGTGGCGTCAATGGGTATTCCAGCCCAGGTGAGCCGCGTCCCAGCGTTCCGCCACTGGCCCCATGGCGGCCATGGATACGTCCCTTCATCGAACCTCAGGAGCAACCGTACTGGCACCCACGGACAGGTATGGGGATGCAGTCGTTTGCGCTCTCTACTCGTTGACGAGATGCCGCAATGAATGGTCTCACTCGATCGACGGTGCTTGGGCTGGCCACACTTGGCGTGGTTCTGATCGCGATTGGGTTGGCGATCGGCCCGCCTTTACCTGTGATCGCAATCGGGCTTGGCGCGGCGGTCGTGGCCGGCATCCTTGCGTCAGCATTTGCTCTTTGGCCGTTGGTGAAGGCCGCTCGGCTATTCGATCGGGGCGTCGCTCTGGCCCGAGAAGGCAAGGCTGCTGAGGCGATCCCGTGCTTCGAGACGGCAAGGGAGCTGCTCGTCGGTATGCGCGGTGAGTTCCTCAGGACAACTGCGGCAAAGGCGATGGTGAACAAGGGAGCCGCACTCAATGTGCTCGGACGCTATAACGATGCCGCGGCTGTCGACGCTGACGTCGTTGCTTTGTTTGGAGCCTATCTATCGCGCGGAGTGCAGGTGGAGGTGGCGCGGGCCACTCTGAATCGTGCCATCAACCTCTCTCTCGCTGGCCGCAGAGAGGAGGCATCTTGGGCCTACGATGAGGTAGATCGTTGCTTCGGAGACTCCTCGTTGGCCCAGATCCAAGAGATCGTGGCGAACGCCGCGCTCAACAAGGGAGCTCTGGCGGCCGACATGGGCGATCGTCAGATGGCTATCGAGTTGGCTGATCGGGTCATTGGTCGCTATGGACGAGCCCGCGAGTCCGGCCTCCGAGCGCAGGTGGCCGTGGCGCGATACAACCGCGCGAACAGCCTGTACCACACGGGCGGCCTCGAAGAGGCGGTCGCCGCTTTCGACGAGGTCATCAAGGCCGACCCCGACCCTGGCACGCGGGCTCAACGCGAACTATTGGGCAAATCGCTGGGCAATAAGGGCCGAGCCCTGATGGACCTTGGTCGTTTGAACGAAGCCATGGCCGTCTTCGATGTCTTCCTCTCGAAGTTCGGCGAGTCGTCGAGCCGGGAGCTTCGGCTGGTCTCAGGAAAGGTGATGATCAATCGTGCCATTGCTCTGCGCAGACTCGGTCGGATGGACGATGCCGTCGCGGCCTTCGGCGCCGTTTCCGATCGCTTTCGGTTGGCGTCCACCGCCGCTGAGCGGTCGTTCGAAAGAGATGCTCTCCTTGAGAAGGCCGAGTCCCTCGAGCGCATTGGACGGACAGCGGAGGCCCAGGCGATCCGTCGCGATGTCGATGCCCTAACGGGGTAGGGGGGAGGCTGCCCCCCGTCAAGCCTCAGGACACTTCAGGTCCGAAACAAGTTGGGTTTGGCCGGCTCCGCGAGGGAGCGCGACAGGCGGCGTAGCGCAGCCGCCGTGCCACGGTCGGCGTTGTGGCCGATGTTTCCTCCCCCTCCCCATCCTCTCACTCGCCCTACGGCAGCGCCGGCAGCCCCAGGGAGTCGGTCTTGATCGGTGTGGCGCCAGGCAGGCCCGGAATGGTAGGCAGGGCCGGACTGGCAAGTCCGGGGATAGTCGGTAGTAGAGCCAGAGTAGGTGATGGACTCGGAGAAGGGGACTCTAGTTCAGGCAGAGGATTGTCGGATCGGGTGATCGTGGCGGCCGAGCGGTGACCTCTATACCAGGCATCGAAGCCATCGAGAGCCAGACGGGCCGCCGTTCTGGCCGAGGGGATGCCGGTAGATCGGGAGTCCACGATCGTGCAGGCTAGCTTAGTCAGCGGGTACTCCCCTACTCGCCCGTCGACGGGCTGTGTG
>CAZGUS010000245.1:0-2641 GCA_964529245.1 uncultured Anaerolineaceae bacterium | reverse complement strand
GGCTTGTAGCCGGCCTTCTCGATGGCCCGCAGGATGACTTCGACCGCGGCCTCGTTCGACGGCAGAGACGGCGCGAAGCCGCCTTCGTCGCCCTGACCGACGGAGAAGCCCTCGGCGCTCAGGATCGACTTGAGGGCGTGGAATACCTCGGAGCCGGCCCGGAGCGCGTCCGCGAAGGTCTCGACGCCGACCGGCGCGACCATGAACTCCTGGAAGTCCGTGGAGTTCACGGCGTGCTTGCCGCCGTTGAGGATGTTGAAGAACGGGACCGGCACGATGCGCGCGCCCACGCCGCCGAGATAGCGGTAGAGCGGCATCTCGTAGCTGGCCGCGGTGGCATGCGCTGCCGCGAGCGAGACGCCCAGGATGGCGTTGGCGCCGAGTTTGCCCTTGTTCGGTGTTCCGTCGAGGGCGATGAGGGCGGCGTCCAGGCCGGCCTGATCGGAGGCGTCGAAGCCGAGGAGCTCAGGGGCGATGACGTCGCGGACGTTGGCGACGGCCTTGAGAACGCCCTTGCCGCCGAACTTGCTCTTGTCGCCGTCGCGCAGCTCGACCGCCTCGTTGGCGCCGGTGGAAGCGCCGGACGGCACGCCGGCGCGGCCGACCGCGCCATCGGCCAGGACGACGTCGACCTCGATGGTCGGATTGCCGCGCGAGTCGAGGATCTGGCGGGCTTCGATTAGATCGATGCTTGTCATTACTTGCTCCCAGCCGCAGGACGGTCGAGCAGCACGGCGACGCCGGGCAGCTCCTTGCCTTCGAGGAATTCGAGCGACGCGCCGCCGCCCGTTGAGATGTGGGTCATCTTGTCGGCCAGACCCTGCTGCTCGACGGCGGCAACTGAGTCGCCGCCTCCGACGACCACGGTCGCGCCGGCCTGGGCACGGCCGGCCAGGAAGCGGGCGATCTCCTTGGTGCCGACCGAGAAGGTCGGGATCTCGAAGACGCCCAGCGGCCCGTTCCAGAAGACCGTCTTGACCGGCTCGAGTGCCTTGCGCATCGCGTCCAGGCTGTTCTTGCCGATGTCGACGATGTTCCAGGACGCAGGGACCTTGTCCGCGGGAACGGTCTTGTATTCGCTTCCCCGGGTGACTTCCTTGGCCACCACGACGTCGCTCGGGAGGACGATCTTGGTCCCGTGAGCGGCCGCCGATTCCATGATGGCGCGGGCGTCTTCGACCCGATCGGGCTCGACCAGGCTCTTGCCGACCTGCTTGCCCTGGGCGAGCAGGAAGGTATTGGCCATGCCGCCGCCGATGACCAGGACGTCGACCTTGTCGACCAGATTCCGCAGGACCTTGATCTTGCCCGACACCTTGGCTCCGCCGATGATCGCGGCGAAGGGGCGCTCCGGGTTTTCCATGAGCTTGCCGAGGAACTCGATCTCCTTCTCCATGAGAAGGCCCGCGTAAGCCGGCAGGAAGTGAGTGATTCCCTCGGTGGAAGCGTGGGCGCGATGGGCGGTGCCGAAGGCGTCGTTGACGTAGACGTCGGCATAGCTGGCCAGCGCCTTGGCGAACGCCGGATCGTTCTTCTCTTCCTCGGCGTGGAAGCGCAGGTTCTCGAGCAGGATGCACTCGCCCGGCTTGAGGCGCTTGATCGCGTCTTCGGTGCCGACGCCGAGCGCATCCCCCGTCACCGGGACGGGCATCTTGAGCAGCTGCGAGAGACGCTCGGCGACCGGGCGCAATCGCATGCTGTCCTGGACCTTGCCGTCGGGCCGGCCGAGGTGGCTGGCGAGAATGACGATCGCGCCCTGGGCCAGCAACGCCTTGATCGTCGGCAATGCGGCCACGATCCGGCTGTCGTCGGTGATCTTGCCGTCCTCGAGCGGAACGTTGAAATCCACGCGGACGAAGACGCGCTTGCCTGCCGCGTCCAGGTCCCGGATCGTGAGTTTGTTCATCTTGACCTCGGGCTTGGCTGGGCCGGACATCGGGGCGAACGACGTTCGCCCGCCCCGGGCCGGTGAGTCGCGCTGGTTAGAGGCGCTCGGCGATGAACTTGGTCAGGTCGGCAACGCGGCAGCTGTAGCCCCACTCGTTGTCGTACCACGACAGAACCTTGGCGAAGCGGCCGGTTCCGCCGATGACCATGGTCAGTGCGGAGTCGATGATCGAAGAGCGCGAATCGCCCTTGAAGTCCATCGAGACGAGCGGGTCCTCGGAGACGCCGAGGATGCCCTTGAGCGAGCCGGCAGCGGCCTTGCGGAAGGCGTCGTTGATCGCCTGAGCCGTGGTCTCGTCACGGAGGTTGACGGCGAAGTCGACGATGCTGACGGTGGGCGTCGGGACGCGCAGGCTGAAGCCGTCGACCTTGCCCTTGAGCTCGGGGATGACGAGCGCGAGCGCCTTGGCGGCGCCGGTCGTCGTCGGGATCATGTTCAGGCCGGCCGAGCGGGCGCGGCGAGGATCCTTGTGGGCCACGTCCAGGATCTTCTGGTCGTTGGTGTAGCTGTGGATCGTGTTCATGACGCCCTGCTCGATACCGAACGTATCGTTCAGGACCTTCGCGAACGGCGCCAGGCAGTTGGTCGTGCAGCTGGCGTTGCTGATGATCGTGTGCTTGGCGGAGTCGTACAGGCCTTCGTTGACGCCGAGGACGATGGTGATGTCCTCGCCCTTGGCCGGGGCGCTGATCA
>CAZGUS010000244.1:0-2704 GCA_964529245.1 uncultured Anaerolineaceae bacterium | reverse complement strand
CGGGGTGGATCGAGTCGAGGCGCATCTCGCCCGAGTCGTCGAAGTGGTAGATGCCGAGGTCCGTGACCACCACCGACGGCCCTCGCCCGAGCCATCCCTGCTCGCGCCGAATGCGCGCCGCCGCCTCCGCGCCGCCGAGGTTGCCCGGCGACGTCCGGAAGTCGATCCGATCGACGAACGATCGCTTGCTCTGGCGCATGATCACGAAGACCTGGCGGGCGTTGATGGCGATCTCGCACGCTCCGCCCGAGCCCGGGAGGCGCGTCTTGGGGTGCTCGTACTCGCCGATCACGGTGCTGTTGATGTTGCCGAAGCGGTCGATCTGGGCGGCGCCCAGGAACCCGACGTCGACCAGGCCGCCCTGCAGATAGAAGCTGAACAGCTCGAACATCGAGACCGCCGCGGTGGCGCCGGTGACGATCGTCGGGTCGCCGATCGAGAGCGGCAACCGTGCCGGCTTCGACCCGAAGGCACCGGATTCATAGACCAGCTCGAGCGTGGGGGCGACGGTCAGGCGGGCCAGGTTGACGGCGATGTTCGGCAGCCCGACGCCGACGAAGCAGACGCGCTGGCCGGCCAGCTCGCGGGCGGCGGCCACGATCATCATCTCGGACTTCGAGAAGGCGGAGGCCGGAGCGCCCGAGGCCGTGCCGGCCGTGTTTGCGGCGGCGCGCGGCTCGCTCATCGGTAGACTCCATAGTCGACCGCGCCCGATAGCGCCTGGCCCGAGGGCTTGAGCCCCGCCACTCGTTCGGCGCCGAGCTTCTCGACGTATTGGGCCCTGCCGTCGACCCCGTAAACCCATTCGTCGAGCCACGCCTCAAGGGTGGCGGCGTCGCGGGCGATCGCGTCCCAGTCGCGGTAGAAGTGGTTGTCACGGTCGTACGAACCCTGGACGTACGAGGGGTGGGCCCCGAACGGCTCCACGACGACCGCGTCGACGATCAGGCCGGGGATGACCGTTCGGTTGGGGTCGGCCCGAATGACCGCCTCCTCAACCAGCTCCTCGACCACTATCACCACGCGTTTCGCGGCGAAGGCGGCCTCCTTCTGGCAACCGAGCAGCCCCCACATCTGGGTATTGCCCGCTGCGTCGGCCCGCTGGGCGTGAACGATCGTCACGTCCGGCTTGAGCGGCGGGACCGCGTACACCATCTCGTCGCCGAAGGGCGATCGAATCGGCCGGATCAACGGGTTCGCCTTCGGCAGGTCCGTCTCGAAATAGGAGCGCAGCGGGAAGAAGGGCAGGTTCGAGGCGCCGGCCGTGTATCGGCCGACCATTCCGAAGTGGCTGTACTCCTCGAGCTCGAGCGGGGCGGGATCCGCGTCCTCGACGCGGCGGCGAATGGCGTGCAGGCCGCCGACACCAGGATTACCGAGCCAGCTGAACACGAGCTTGCGTGCCGTCCCGGCCGCGACCATCTGGTCGTAGATGAGGTCCGGCGTGAGCCGCGCCAGCGTAAGGTCCCTCTTGCGCTGGCGGATGATCTCATGACCTGCCGCGAAGCAGATCAGGTGCGTGAAGCCTTCGATGGCGACGACGTCGCCGTCATGGACATTCGCGGCGACGGCGTCGCGCATCGACATGACCTTACTCATCGGCGCTTACCTACCGCTTATCTGGGGCTTACCGGCGGCTTCGGGCGGCGACCGGCCGGGGCCGCCCGGGCGACCGCTGCAACTCTACCTGGCTGCGACTTCGGCGACGGCTTCTCCAAAGAGGCGCAGGCCGATCGCGGCCTCGTCCTCCGTCAGCACGAGAGGCGGCGCCATTCGCACGACCGTCATGCCGGCCTCCAAAACCAGCACTCCGTGCTGGAAGCTGGCCCACTCGGCGGCGGCCGCGTGCTCGTGCGTGTCGAACTCCACGCCGATCATCAGGCCGATGCCGCGGACGTCCTTGATGAGGGCGGGGAACCGCGCCTGCAGCGCCCGCAGCCCGGTCAGCAGCTGCTCGCCGCGGGCCTTGGCGTTGGCCATGAGGCCGCCTTCGAGTTGCTTGATCGTCTCGAGCGCGGCGGCGCAGGCGAGCGGATTGCCGCCGTACGTCGTGCCGTGGGCGCCGGGGCCCCACTGGGTCATCAACGACTCGCGGGCGATGAAGGCGCTGAGCGGCATGCCGCTGGCGATGCCCTTGGCGGTCGCGACGATATCGGGCTCGACGTCCCAGTTCTGGATCGACCACATCTTGCCGGTCCGACCGGCTCCGGCCTGGACTTCATCGGAGATGAGCACGATGCCGTGCTCGTCGCAGATGCGCCGCAGGCCCTGCATGAAGCCATCTTCGGGGACGACGTAGCCGCCCTCGCCCTGGATCGGCTCGACGATGATCGCCGCCACTTCGTCCGCCGGCACGAGATGCTTGAACAGGGTCTGATCGAACCACTCGAGGTCGGCGACGTGGCCGAACGGGGCGTGGAAGATGCCGGGCAGCATCGGGCCGAAGCCGGCGTGGTACTTCGCCTTCGACGCGGTCAGCGACACGGATCCATACGTGCGGCCGTGGAACGCGCCCAGGAAGGCGACCAGGTACTGGCGCTTGGTGGTGAAGCGGGCGAGCTTGATGGCGCCTTCGACCGCTTCCGTCCCGGAGTTGCTCAGGAAGACCCGGCACTTCTCTTTCATCGGCGCGATGCGAGCCAGCTCGGCGCAGGTCTCCGCGTAGATGGGTAGGTAGAAGTCCGCGCTGTAGTGGATCAGCTTT
>CAZGUS010000243.1:0-2737 GCA_964529245.1 uncultured Anaerolineaceae bacterium | reverse complement strand
TACTTCGGGCCCGCCGGGCGGGACCGTACATGCGACAATTCCGGCCATGAGAAACCTGCGTCGATCGCGCGCTCCGCTGGCGCTGCTTGCCCTGGTCGCCTTCGTCTCAGCGTGCGGGTCCAACCCGCCGAGTGTCTTGCCCAGCCAGGTTTCGGCCACTCCAACAGGCGACACGTCGCCGTCGAGTCTGCCCACCGCAGCGCCGACGCTCGCGCCCACGCCTTCACCGACGCAGGTCCCGGCCGTCGCGATCGTCCCGGTCGCCGATTACCGGACCGTCGCGACCTCGGTCGATCAGGCCGGCGTCGCGGCCATCCTGGCCGGCACGAACAAGCAGTTCACGACGCTCGAACTCGTGAGCGGCGACGCTCCGGGCGTCCTGGCCGCGCTCAGCCTCGCCCAGCCATCGGTCGCCTCGCGCCTCGTTCTCGCCCCGACGGTCGCCGCCCTCGAGACCGACCTCGACACCAAGACCGCGCGCCTGGGCTTCCTGCGCGCCTCGGACGTCGGCCCGAGCGTGCGGGCGCTCGACTGGGGCAAGGTCTCGCTGTTCGGCGTCGCCCATGTGAAGACCCTGGCCGACTGGCCGCTGCAGGCAGGCCTGCCGGAAACCGCCTCGGCCGCGACGTTCGATCCTTCGCAGACCTGGACCATCGCCGCGGCGGGCGACGTGATGCTCGACCGCGGCGTTTACAAGGTGGTCAAGCTCCAGGGCAAGGGCGTCGACTTCCCGTTCTCCGGCGGGACCGCCACGATCACCAGCCGCTACTGCTGCTCATCGTGGGACTGGATCATGCCTCGGACCAAGGTCGACGACTCGACCCAGGACGTGCGCACCCTGACCTCAGGGGCGGACCTGGCGCTTGTCAATCTGGAAGGCCCGGCGCCCCTCAACGCTTCGTACCACGCCACGGGGATGATCTTCAACTTCAACCAGTCGCTTCTTCCGGGGCTCAAGAACGCCG
This sequence comes from uncultured Anaerolineaceae bacterium, assembly GCA_964529245.1. GTDB lineage: Bacteria > Chloroflexota > Limnocylindria > Limnocylindrales > CSP1-4 > Fen-1039. Next base: position 1,772 of record CAZGUS010000243.1, on the reverse strand, counting down.
GAATCGACTGGGTATCGCTGGCCAACAACCACATCCTCAACGCCGGCCGCGCGGGCGTCGGCCAGACGATCACCGCCCTGGACAAGCTCGGGATCGCCCACAGCGGCGCCGGCGCGAACATCACCGCGGCACGGGCTCCGGCCATGTTCACGATCGACGGCGTGAAGGTGGCCATCCTGGCCTACGACGCCATCTCACCCGGCGAAGCCGCCGGACCGGCAAAGCCCGGGACGGCCGAGCTCGGCGCCGGCACGGCGCCCGCCGACATCAAGGCGGCCAAGGCCGCCGGGGCCCAGATCGTGATCGTCTACCCGCACTGGGGCATCGAATACAAGACCGGCCCGACGTCGGCGCAGAAGAGACTGGCGCACCAGATGATCGATGCCGGCGCGGACATGATCATCGGCAACCACGCCCACTGGGCCGGCTCGATGGAGGTCTACAAGGGCAAGCCGATCTGGTACGAGCTAGGCAACTTCGTGTTCGACCAGACATGGTCCGAGCAGACCGAAGAAGGCCTCGTCCTCGAGCTGACCTTCAACGGCCCGACCCTGGTTCAGGCGTGGGTCCACCCGACGATCATCCTCGACGGCGCCCAGCCGAACCTGCTCGATCCCACCAGCGGCCAGGCCGTCCTGGCTCGCGTCTACGGCGCCCTGCTGCCCTGGTAGTCGGCGCCGTAATCGCGTCGCCGGTGGTGGGCAAGGCGGGGGTCGAACCCGCACGCCGCTTACGCGGCCACCACGGGGATGCTCTATCCGGCCCCTCGTGGCGAGCGATGCAGAATCGGCACTGTTAGCGTGCGAGTCGAACCCAGGCCTCCGGCCCGTCGCAGGCTACGGCCAGTACAGTTCGGCCGAAGAACCCGTAAGGGCCCCTCCGACGACGAGGACCCGTCCATCGGCGAGCAGCGTGGCGGTCTGATTGAGCCGGGCGGTGGCCATCGACCCGGTGGGCGTGAACGTGCCGGTCACAGGGTTGTAGAGCTCGGCTGAAGCAAGGGCCACCGAGTCGTCGTTATCCCCGCCAGCGACCAGAACCTCGCCGTTGGTGAGCAGAGTGGCGGTGAAGTCTTGCCGCGCATCGTGCATCGATCCGGTGGGGCTGAACTTGCCGGTGGCGGGGTCGAAGAGCTCTGCCGATGCGACGGCGTCAGAACCGTTGAAGCCTCCGGCGACCAGAACCTGGCCGTCGGGTAACAATGTCGCAGTGAACTCCGTCCGCGCTGAGTGCATCGATCCAGTCGGGCCGAACTTACTCGTGGATGGGTCGTAGATCTCCGCTGACGCGAAGTACGGCCCCTGGTCAGATCCTTCCCCTCCGACCACCAGGACGCGGCCATCAGCTAATCGGGTGGCGACCGAGTCCCATCGCGCAGTCTTCATCGATCCGGTCCGACTGAACTTGCCAGCGGTTGGGTCGTACAGCTCCGCAGTGTTGCCGATATCGTCCCCTCCGGCGACCAGCACCCGCCCATCCGAGAGGACTGTCGCTGCCCAGCCGCCGCGCTGCTCCGTAAGGGACCCGGTGGCGCTGAACGTGCCACTGGTCGGGTTGTACAACTCGGCCGTGTCACCTTCGACGAAGAGCACGCTCCCATCCGAAAGTCGGGTGGCAGTCTCTCCGGCCCCGCCCTTGGCCATCGATCCGGTCAGAATGAACTTGCCAGTAGATGGGTCATATAGCTCCGCCATGGCCACGGCGCCTCGCAGCGTTCCCCCCGCGATGAGGACCCGGCCATCGGTAAGCAGCGTGGACATCGCATCATTCCG
>CAZGUS010000242.1:0-2760 GCA_964529245.1 uncultured Anaerolineaceae bacterium | reverse complement strand
ATCGGCCCGGCGTAGCGCCTACTGCATCAGGTAGCCGCCCGGTGCCGGGCCGGTCTCGGGCGAGATACGATCGAACTCGAACCGGCTCGGTGCGCCAACCGCCGGCGTCGTTCGCCAGGGAGGTCCAGATGCCAGTCTGCCGTCGCAAGGTCACGGTCATCGGCGCCGGGAACGTCGGCGCGACCGCCGCTCAGCGGATCGCCGAGGCCGGCGTGGCCGACGTCTACCTGATCGACGTGGTCGAGGGCTTGCCCCAGGGCAAGGCGCTCGACCTCGCCGAGGCGGCGCCGCTGCAGCACCACGATCAGGTCATCATCGGCACCAACGACTACGCCGACACCACCGAGTCGGACATCGTCGTCGTGACTGCGGGTCTGGCCCGCCAGCCCGGGATGAGCCGTGACGACCTGCTGCTCAAGAACGCCGGCATCGTCCGGTCGGTCGTGGCGCAGGCCGTCCATTACTCGCCCAACACGACCATCGTCATGGTCACCAACCCGCTCGACGCCATGGTCCACGTCGCCCTGGAAGTGACCGGCTTCCCGCGCGAGCGCGTCATCGGCATGGCCGGCGTTCTCGACAGCGGCCGCTTCCGGGCCTTCATCGCTCAGGACCTGGGCGTGTCGGCGTCGGACGTTTCGGCGTTCGTCCTGGGCGGGCACGGCGACACGATGGTTCCGGTGGCGCGCTACTCGACCGTGGCCGGCATTCCGCTGCCCGAGCTCATGAAGCCCGAGCGCATCGCCGAGCTGGTTCAGCGGACCCGGACCGGCGGCGCGGAGATCGTCAGCCTGCTCAAGACCGGCAGCGCCTTCTACGCCCCGGCCTCGTCCGTGTTCCACATGGTCGACTCGATCCTCAACGACCGGAAGCGCGTCCTGGCGTGTGCCGTCCTGCTCAAGGGCGAGTACGGCATCGACGATCTGGTCGTCGGGGTGCCCGTGGTGCTCGGCGCCGCCGGCGTCGAAAGGATCATCGAGGTCGCGCTCACGCAAGATGAGAAGGCGGCGCTGCTCGAGTCGGCGGGTTCGGTACAGGGGCTCGTCGACACGATGCACAAGGCCACGGCCTGACCGCCGGCGCTGCCGCGCGGCGCCGCGGCGGCGGCCAGGCCGGCGGCGCCAATCCTCTCGCCGGAGCCCGTCACGGATACAAGGAAGCCCCGGCGGTCCCGTCCGGCCGGGGCTTCCTGCGCTATACGCGATTTAGTGCGCCGGTCCCGGACCCCCCGGAACCCGGAACCGGCGCGGTTGCCCGTCCGATCCCCCTCGGAACGGCTTTCGCCGCGCATCGGGCAATTCCCCCCGAGGTTGCATCGACGGCCCCGGATCCGCTCCTGAAACCGACGATGCACGTATCAAGCCATGCCCGAGTCGGTCATGCGGAGCGCCTGGGCGACAGCGCCTGTGTCGGCTGGGTGACACCCGTCTCGCGACCGGCTCGGAGGACACCCGGTGGAGTGGTGGCGCGGTCGCGCAAACCGACCTCCCGGCGCGCCGACCGCGTGACCCGGAACTCGTGCGCCCGGTACACTGCGGGCCGTGCTGGATGTGATCCGCTTCGACTTTGGCGCGACGGTCGCCCCTTTCGGGCTGACCGTTCGAGTGGAGACGCTGGCGCTTGCCGCGGTGGTCTTCGCCGTCCTGCTCTTGACCGCGTTCGGCACCGGCCGGATGCGCTCCCGCGCCGAAGCCGAACCTGACGGCCCGGCCCGGGATGGAGCCCGCCTTCGGCGCGACGACCTGATCCTGGTCGCGTTCGGAGCAGTGCCGGGCGCCGTCGTCGGCGCCCGCCTCGACTATGGGCTGATCCACCTCGACTACTTCAAAGGCGATCCGAGCCGTCTCATCGACCCCGGGCAGGGCGGCCTGGCGCTGACTCTCGCGGTCGTGCTCGGCACGATCACGGGCCTGGCCGTAGCCCGTCTCCTGGCCGCGCCGATCGGCCGCTGGCTGCACGTCGCCGCCGTGCCTCTGCTCCTGGGCCTGGGCCTGGGCAAGCTGGCGATGGTCCTTGGCGCCGACGGCCAGGGCCAGTTCTCGGCCGCCGGCTGGGCGACCGAATACCTTCGTTCGGGGCCGTGGCTGAGCGTCGGCGCCGGACTTCCGGCGCTGCCGTCTCAAGCCCTGGAGGGCGGCCTGGTTCTGCTGGCCGCCGTCGGGATGCTGGCGGTCCCGCCCGTGTTGAGGCTCCGCCCGAGGCGCTGGCAAATGGTCGCGCGCCCGGGCCTTGCCCCGCGGCGCGAATGGTGGCTCCTGAGCGGCTATCGGCGCTTCCTGACAGCGCTCTGCCTGTGGTCCCTGGCTCGTTTCGCGGCCGCATTCACCTGGCGCGACGCGCTGGTCACCGGGCCGTTCCGGGCCGAGCAAGTCGTGTTGATCGTCGTCTTCGCCGCCTGCGTGGCAATACTGGTGGCGGGCGCTGTCCGCCAGCGGCGCCGGGCCCGGGCCGCGGCAAACGCGGCGAACCTGGCCGCCGGCGCGACCGGCGCGGCCGATCTACCCGAGCCAAGGAGCGGCCTGGCCTCGCCCGGGCGCTAGATGGCCAGTTCGCGACGGCAACGCGCAGGCTCGTCTTCGATCCGGCGGCGACCGGAGTATCCTCGGACAAATCCCCATGGAGAGGCCGATGTCCCCGTTGAGTCACGGCCCGGATAGGAGCAGGAGCACGACCTCCGCGTCGAGCGCGACGGGCAGGCCGGGCGCCTCGGGCGCCTCGAGCCGGGGCCTGTCGAGTGGCGCGTCCGCCGACGGCAGACAG
>CAZGUS010000241.1:0-2770 GCA_964529245.1 uncultured Anaerolineaceae bacterium | reverse complement strand
GCCGCGTGCCGCGTGCCGCGTGCCGCGTGCCGCGTGCCGCGTGCCGCGTGCCGCGCGAGTCTGGCCGGCGACCTTTCCCAGACTGGTTCGCTCACGTCAGGGCGAATGGCGGCCGGCCTCGGGAGGCACGGATGCAGAGGCCGCCGGGACGATCGATCGGTTGATCGTCAGACCGCCGGACGCGCGCCCTAGTTCGGCGCCGCCGAGAGTGCGGGCGTGTTGGTGCCGGTGACGATCACAAACCCGGTGCCCTGGTTGGGATCGCTCACGATCTGGACCGCCGCGGTCGTGCTGGTCGATGGCGGCCCCGTCAGGCCCAGCGTTTGCTCCAGCTGCGCCAGGGTCGCCGGATACTGCGTCTCGGCGCCGTTGAGGCATAGCAACTGGGTCGTGCCGCCCAGGTGGGCCGGCTGGTCGGCGCTGGCCTGAGCGTCCAGGCCCAGGTCCTGGAGGTAATTCGCGATCGTCGTGTCCTGGCCGGAAATGGAGGTGCCGTTCTCGACGATGATCGGAGCACCCTCGGAGATGGCCGCCTGGAGCCCGGTGGGGACGCTGGTGGTAGCGATGGCGGACTTGACGACGGCTCGGACCGCCGCGTAGTTGGGGTGCGACGTTCCCCAGACATAGTCCTTGATGTCGCCAGGCTTGATCGACTTCGCGAGCTGGAGCATCGGACCCAGGACGTCCGGCCCTTCGGGAATGTCCGTGTGGACGGCCTGACCCAACTCATCCACGAGATCGCCGAGGTGGGCCGAGATGTCGCTGAAGTTGGCCTGCTGCTCGAGGGCCACGACGACCTGCTGCTGGCGAATGGCCCGGAAGAAGTTGCTCGAGCCCGGGCTGTGACCGATGCGGGCGTAGGTGAGTGCCTGATACCCGTTCAGGTGCTGGATTCCGGCGGGGAAGTAGATGTGAAGGTGCATCGAGTAGGTCGTATTCGAGGGGAAGCCGTCGTCCAGGACCGGGGATGGGGCGTCGATGGTGACGCCGCCCAGCGTGTCGACCACCTTCTCGAACCCGGTGAACCCGACTTCGGCGTAATACTGGATGGCGTTTTGATTGCCGAAGAAGGTGTACCCGAGAGCTTGTTTCAGCGCGTCCGCGCCGCCGCCCGGGAAGAGCTTCCGGTATGGGTCGGCGAGCCTCCACAGATCGGTGAGCGGTCCGGCGCTGAACGTCGGCCCGAACAGCTGTGAGAGCCGCGATTTGGGTGGCATCGGCACGTTTTGCGCATCACGCAGGATGCTGAACAGGGCGACCTTGTGGCTCACCGGATCGATGCTGACCACGATCATGGAGTCCGTGTGGCTGCCGGAGATGTCCATGCCGACGAGCAGGATGTTCAGGCGACTCGTGCCGGTCCAGGGCTGGATCGTGGCGGCGGGCGCCAGCGTCTCCTGGGGAGGAAATGTGACGGTCGGCATGGCCGTGGCCGACGGCTCCGGGGTCGGTTGCACGATCACGAGCGGCGCGTGGATGTCCACGGCGAGGTTGTAGAACTTGAGATCCCAGTAGCCGACGATGACGTGGCCGGCGACCAGAACCACCAGGATCAAGCCCATGCCGGCGATCGACAAAGGGTCGACCTGGCCGGGCCGGCGGCCGAGCCGGTGCAGGCCGCTCGTCTCGGGTGTGGGGGCGTCGAGTCCGAGACGGTATGCGTCCAGCGAGACCAGCGCGCGGTAGGCGAGGATGACCACGTTCGCGATCGCCAGTGGCCCGAGGACCGAGCTCTGGCTGATCCACAGCCCGAAGTCGACGACGCCGTTGGCTATGACGACGACTATCGAGACGGCGATGGCGATCAGCAGTGGAGCCGCGAGCACCAGCCCGCGGACGTACGCGCCGGCGTACGCCTGGCCCAGTCCCGGGAAGAGAAAGGACAAGAAGGCAGCGCTGAAGGCGGATCGACGAGACGGAGAACGGACTGAAGTGGTCACTGGTTGGTTAGGATAGCGGCGAACGCCTCGCTTCGTCGTGGAGTTGATGCGCCGCGGTGACGCACCGAGGCGTACACCCGTCGTCGGTAGCGAGGTCACAGCCGCGCCGGCCCACGCCCAAGAGCACCCAGAGCACCGAGGACGATGTTTCGACCAGTCAGCTCCAAGCCCGATCTCATCGCTCAAGAGCACGACATCCTGACCCTCTGGCAGGATCGCCGCGTCTTCGCTCGCCTGCGAGCCCAGAACGCCGGGCACGAGCGCTGGAGCTTCCTGGACGGACCGATCACGGCCAACAATCCGATGGGCGTGCATCACGCCTGGGGCCGGGCGTACAAGGACCTCTTCCAGCGGTTCTGGGCGATGCAGGGCCGCGATCAGCGTTACCAGAACGGGTTCGACTGTCAGGGCCTCTGGGTCGAGGTCAACGTCGAGCGTGACCTGGGATTCACGAGCAAGCGCGACATCGAGGATTACGGCATCGCCGAGTTCGTCAGCCTGTGCAAGCAGCGCGTCCTCACCTACGCGGCGCGCCAGACCGAGCAGTCCATCCGCCTCGGGATGTGGATGGACTGGAACGACCCGCACGAACTGCGCCGGCTGCGCGACAGGCTGGCGGAGGACCCGAGCCAGCAGGTCACCATCGGCGCCACGGACGGGACCGAGGTCACCGACACTGCCGAGATGCTGGTCGGGCGGCTGGGCATGCCGGACCTGGGCGGCAGCTACTTCACCTTCTCCAACGAGAACAACTACCTGATCTGGTCATTCCTCGCCGAGTGCAACCGCCGCGGCTGGCTCTACAAGGGCCACGACACGATGCCTTGGTG
>CAZGUS010000240.1:0-2778 GCA_964529245.1 uncultured Anaerolineaceae bacterium | reverse complement strand
GGCGCCGACGCGGTCGCTCACGGCTGCACCGGCAAGGGCAACGACCAGGTCCGCTTCGACGTCGCCACCCACGCCCTCGATCCATCTCTCGACGTCATCGCCCCGATGCGGGTCGGCATGGGCCTCAGCCGCGAGCAGGAGATCGAGTACGCCCGGGCGCGCAACATCGAGATCACAATCACCAAGGATTCCATCTACTCGATCGACGTGAACCTGTGGGGCCGCTCCATCGAGGCCGGCATCCTGGAGGATCCGTGGACGGCGCCGCGCGCCGACGTCTACCGCTGGACGGTCGACCCGGACAAGGCCCCGGCGCCGGTGGAGCTCGTGATCGGCTTCGAGGGCGGGGTGCCGGTGTCGCTCGACGGCGAGCGGCTCGATCCGGTCGTGCTGGTGGAGAAGCTGCACGACCTGGCGGGCGCCCACGGCGTCGGCCGCGTCGACCACGTCGAGGACCGCCTGGTCGGCATCAAGAGCCGCGAGATCTACGAGGCGCCGGCCGCCACGGTCATCCACCGCGCCCATCGCGCCCTGGAGGGTCTGACGCTCACCAAGGACACTCTCCGGTTCAATCGCACGGTGGCCGACGAGCTGGCCCAGCTCACCTACGACGGGCTGTGGTTCAGCGCCCTGCACCGGGACCTGCGCGGTTACGCCGCCAGCAGCCAGCGCGTCGTGAGCGGCGAGGTCCGCGTCCGGCTCGACCACGGCAACGCCGTCGTCGTGGGCCGGCGCAGCCCGCTGTCCCTGTACGACAAGGCCCTGGCCACCTACGAGGCCGACGACGCCTTCGACCATGCCAGCGCCGTGGGCTTCATCGAGATCTTCGGCCTGCCGCTGCGCACCGAGGCGGCGCGGCACGGGGCCGTCGGCCGCCATTACGGCGCCGCGTGGACGTGGACCGAGCCGCTGCTCGCGGACCTGCCGACGAAGGTCTACGACGCCCCGGCAGCGGCCGCGAAGTAGACCGGCAGCCGCTTGACACGCCCGCCGTTCGTCCGCCGATGACAGAGCCCGATCGCAAGCCTGCTCGCAAGCCCGGGCGGGGGTCGAGTGCGCCCTCGATCCCGGGCCCCGAGGTGCCGTCGGACGCGGTGCGCAAGATCCGCGAGCTGGAGTCGCTGCACGAGTTCGCCAAGCTGCTGACGACGGCACGCAACTGGGACGAGCTGATGCGGACGATCGTGGATCGCACCACGACTGCCCTGGACGTGGAGGTCTGCTCCGTCTACCTGATGGACCGCGACGAGCCGGCGCTGCGCCTGGCCGCGACCAACGGCCTCGATCGCGACCAGGTCGGACGCGTCACCCTTGGGCTCGGCGAGGGCCTGACCGGTCGAGCGGCGATGCTTGGCACGCCGGTCGATTCGCCCGACGTCCGGGTCGATCCGCGCTTCAAATGGGTGCCCGGCTTCGACCAGTCGCAGTTCGTGTCGATGCTCTCGGTGCCGCTGCCGTGGAACGACAAGATCATCGGCGTGATCAACGTCCAGGCCACCGAGACCCGCGTCTTCTCGCCGGAGGAGGTCGAGTTCCTTGTCACGATCGGGGCGCTGCTGGGCGGCATAGTCGAGAAGGGCCGTCTCCAGGCCGAGGCCGAGGAGCAGCTCCAGACGCTCACCGCCCTGGACGGCGCGCGGGCCGAGCTGCTGGCGGTCGTCACCCACGAACTGCGGACGCCGCTGGCGGTCGTACGCGCGTACCTGGATCTGCTGGCGGACGCGGCCGTCGACCGCGCGGAGGCGGCCGAGGGCTCCGGCCGGGGCGCCGGGCCCGATCCGAAGCTCGTGGAAGAGTGGCGCGGCCAGGCGGTCGGCCAGGTTACGCGCCTGGACAGGCTCGTCGACTCGATCCTGGCCTCGGTGCGCGGCGAGGGGCTCGCCGCCGGCCTGGCGCGCAACCCGTTCGACGTGGCTCGCGCGGTGAACGACACCATCGGCGAGATGACGCCGCTCCTGCGCGAGCACCCGCTTCGCCGCACCGGAACCTGGGAGGAGCTGGTCGGCATCGGCGACGAGGGCCGCTTTCGCCAGGTCCTGGAGCATCTGCTCGAGAACGAGGTGAAGTACTCTCCCGAAGGCGGATCGGTCAGCGTCGGCGCCTGGCGCAAGGATGGCGAGGTCCAGATTTACGTCACCGACGACGGGGCCGGCATCCCCGAGGCCGAATGGGAGTCCGTCTTCGACGCCTACGTCCGGACGGCCAATCGGCCGCGCGGCTCCGGCATCGGGCTCTACGCCGCCCGGCGGCTCATGAACGCCATGGGGGGACGTGTCTGGTTGGAATCAAATGGGTACGGTGGCAGTCGCTTTATGGTTGCGGTGCCCGAGATGAGCGACACTTCAGGTAGCGCCGGGGCGCCGGAAGCCGGCGTCATGTTCGAGGCTGGCTCGGACGGGTAGCGAAGGTAGCGAAATCGGGCAGCGCGCGAGCGCAGACTGGAGCGGAGGCCAGAGTTGAACACCATGGGTCCGGTCGCAGAGGCGAGCCTGCTGATCCTCGTCGTCGACGACGAGCCGGCGATGGTTGGCGCTGTGTCGGCTCTGGTCGGCCGGGCGGGGCATCGGGTCGTCACGGCCTACGACGGCAACGCCGCCCTGCGCCGCTTCTCCGAGGAGCGCCCGGACCTGGTGTTGCTGGATCTGGCCATGCCGGGGCTCGACGGGGTGGAAGTCTGTCGCGCCATCCGGCGCATCTCGCAGACGCCGATCATCGTCCTGACGGGCGAGGCCGACGAGCGGGCCAAGGTGGAGGCGCTGGACACCGGCGCCGACGACT
>CAZGUS010000239.1:0-2812 GCA_964529245.1 uncultured Anaerolineaceae bacterium | reverse complement strand
GCGTTTCCCTCGAGACTCGAGTTGAAGAGACGGGCCGGATCGTCCAGGGACGCGCCCCTGGCAAAGGTGAGCTTCACGACGCTCTTGTAGGACTCGCCGGTGCAGACGATCCCGTCGTGCGACCAGACCGGAGTGCCCGGGGACGAGGGCTTGACCCACTTCAGCTCCTCGACGGCGCCCGGATCTGCTTCCTTGATGAGCTTGCGCATCCTGCCGAGGGTTTCCGCGCGCCAGTCCCCGAGTTCGGCGAATCGCTCCGAGATGAGTTCAGATCCCGATTTGTCCTGGTGCGCGCCCGGCTCTTCCATGTCCTCATCGTAGCAGTTGAAAGGGCAGAATCGGCAAACCCGCGCGGCCCGGGACCGCCGGCGAGACTACCTGTTCCGGATCGCGGTTCTTCGAGATGGGCGGGCCGGCTGGAGCGCTCTGCGCCCCGGGTCGCCCTGGCCGAGCGGTCGGGTTCGTGGCGATCCCGGCGGTCGCCTGAACCCGGGCCGGCCGAGCGGCCCGGTGGCGGTACACTCGCCCGAGAAGTTTCCCTGCAAGAAAGGGAGAGGCGCGAAGTGAGTGGCGGCACCGGTGGCTACAGGTACGGGGTTCTCGGCGCGGGGCGCCAGGGCACCGCGGCGGCATTCGACCTGGCCGTGCGCGGCGAGGCCGCTGCCGTGGTCCTGGCGGACCTGGATGGGGCGCGGGCGGCGGCATCCGCGGCGCGCGTCAACCGGCTGGCGGGCAGTGAGCTCGCGTCCGGCGTGGCGCTCGACGCCGCCGACTCCCCTGCCCTGCTGGAGTTCCTGAAGCCGCTCGACGCCGCCATCGGCGCCATCAGCTACAAGCTCAACCTCGGGTTCGCGGAGGCGGCCATCGAAGCGCACACCAACTGGTGCGATCTCGGCGGGAACACCGCCGTCGTCCTGGGCCAGCTCGCGCTCGACAAGCGGGCGAAGAAGGCCGGCATCCGGATCGTGCCCGACTGCGGCGAGGCGCCGGGCCTGGCCAGCAACCTGATGGCCTACGCCATGTCGCTCCTGGACGAGCCCGAGGATCTGGTCCTGCTCGACGGCGGACTGCCGCTTCACCCGACGCCGCCCTGGAACTACCGCCTGACCTTCTCCATGGACGGGCTGACCAACGAGTACGCCGGCGGAAGCACCTACATCCGCGACGGCAAGACGGTCGAGGTCGCCTCGTTCGATCCGGCCGAATACGAGCTCGTCGACCTCGGCGAGCCGGTCGGTCTGCTCGAGGCGTTTTCGACCGGCGGGGCGTCCACCACGCCGTGGACACTGGGCAAGCGGCTGCGCTCCATGCGCAACAAGGTGGTCCGGTACCCGGGCCATGTCGTCGTCTGGAAGGGCTTCATGGACGCGGGCCTCTTCTCCGAGGAGCCGATCCGCGTCGGCGACCAGATGGTCGTGCCGCGCCGGCTGTTCCACGCCCTGATCGAGCCCCAGATCCGGGCCGACGAAACCGTCGACGACATCGTCATCGCCCACGTCATCGTCACCGGCCGCAACGCCGGCAGGCCGGCGCGAGCGATCGTCGACATGCGCGTCGTTCGCGACCGTGAGCTTGGGTTCTCCGCCATGGAGGAGACCACGGGCTGGCACGCCGCGATCGTCGCCCACCTCATGGCCGCCGGCCGGATCGCCGTCGGTGCGGCCCCGGTCGAGCTCGCCACCGACAGCGCCGAGATCGTGGCCGAGCTACGAGCCCGCAACTTCCCGGTCACGGAGTCGGTCGAGGCGATCGCGCCCGACGCGCCGGCCGATCCGGCGGAGGCGGACGGGCCGAAGGAGCCCGGGGCGCCGGCCGACTGACTCCGGGCAGGCTCGCCGCGCCGCGCCTCGCCTAGGCCGCCCCGCGCCCCCCGCCGCGCCGCGCCGCGGGGCCGTCAGTGGCTGAACGACGTCGCGAGCGCTTTGTCGATCGGCTCCGCCTGATGTTCCAGCTCGGGGAGGAGCCGCTCGAGGTCGGCCAGGAAGAGGCCCGCCAGGTCGTGGGAGAAGCCGTTTCGGACGACGATTCGCAGGACCGCCAGATCCTCCCGATCGGCCGGGAAGGTATAGGCGGGCACCAGCCAGCCGCGCTCTCGCAGCCGCCGCGAGACGTCGAACACGGTGAAGTTGTCTATCCCGGCCTTGACCCGAAACGCGACCACCGGCAGCTGGCTGCCGTCGGTGATCAGCTCGAACGGGCCCATCTCGGCCAGCTTCTCGGCGATGGCGCCGGCCACCTCGCGGCAGACGCCGTGGACCAGACGGTATCCCTCGCGCCCGAGGCGCAGGAACATGTAGTACTGGGCCACGATCTGGGCGCCGGGGCGCGAGAAGTTGAGGGCGAAGGTCGGCATGTCGCCGCCCAGGTAGTTGACGTGGTAGATCAGCTCCTCGGGCAGGGCCGCCTCATCGCGCCACAGGATCCAGCCGACGCCGGGGAACACCAGGCCGTACTTGTGGCCCGAGGTGTTGATGCTGGCGACGCGCGGGATCCGGAAGTCCCACGCCAGGTCCGGATCCAGGAACGGAGCGATCATTCCGCCCGAGGCGCCGTCGACGTGGATCGGCACGTCCAGGCCGGTCTGCGCCTGGAGGCGGTCCAGCGCCGCCGCGATCTCCGCCACCGGCTCGTAGCTGCCGTCGAACGTCGAGCCGAGCACGGCCACGACACCGATCGTGTTCTCATCGACGAGCTTGACGGCCTCCTCGCCGGTCAGGTGGAAGCGATCGCCCGACATTGGGACCTGGCGCGGCTCGACCTCGAAGTAGTTGGCGAACTTCTCCCAGCAGACCTGGACGTTGATGCCCATGAC
>CAZGUS010000238.1:0-2821 GCA_964529245.1 uncultured Anaerolineaceae bacterium | reverse complement strand
CTGGCGCCGATAGCCCGCTACTTCAAGTTTGCGGAGCGCGGCACGAACATCGTCACCGAGTCCCGGGCAGGTCTGACCACGTTCATGGTGATGTGCTACATCATCTTCTTGAACGGGGCCATCATCGCCAAGCCCCTCGGCCTTGACCCGATCGCAGTCGCCGCAGGAACCTGCCTTTGCGCCGGTGTCCTGACGATCGCGATGGGCCTGGTCTCCAACTACCCGTTCGCTCTTGCCGCCGGCCTCGGAATCAACGCCATCGTCGCGTACCACCTGGCCGCGCCCAAGACCGACGGCGGCCTTGGCATGTCGCCCGGAGCCGCGATGGGCGTGATCGTGGTCGAGGGCGTAATCATCACGATCCTCGTCGTCCTGGGCCTCCGGGAAGCCATCATGAAAGCTGTGCCGCTCGCTCTCAAGCGCTCGATCGGCGTCGGCATCGGCCTCTTCATCCTGTTCATCGGTTTGGCCAACGGTGGATTGATCGCCGGTTACAACTCCACCTACGGCTCGGTCCCGCCGCTGAGCATCCGGCCCATCGTGGAACTCTCTCAGTGGGTGTTCCTGCTCGGGTTGCTGATCACCTTCGTGCTTTATGCGCTCCGGATCAAGGCCGCGCTCATCATCAGCATCCTCGTAACGTCGGTTGTCGCCTTTGTCACCGGCATCACGTCGGCTCCGGCCTCTTGGACGGTTACGCCGACCCTGAACGGGCTGTTCTACTTCAACGTCGGTGACACCTTCACCGAGGTCGCGTTGATCACCGCGATCCTCACCATCTTCGCGATCATGCTGAGCGACTTCTTCGACACGATGGGCACCGTGACGGGCATCGCGGCCGAGGCAGGACTCGCCGAGGCAGACGGGTCCGTCCCCGGCATCGGACGCGTTCTCTTCGTCGACTCGGTTGCCGCCGCTGTCGGCGGGCTCGTCGGCGTCAGCTCAAACACGACCTACATCGAATCGGCGGCAGGCGTGGCCGAAGGCGGCCGCACCGGCTTCACGGCCGTGATCACCGGCCTCCTGTTCCTGGTCGCGATCCTGTTGTCACCGCTGGCGGGCCTCGTGCCCGGCGTCGCAACGGCACCGGCCCTCGTTCTCGTCGGCTACCTGATGTTCACGATCGTCAAGGACATCAACGTCGCGGACCTCGAGGACGGCCTTCCCGCTCTCCTGACGATCATCGTGATGCCCCTTACCTACAGCATCACCGATGGCATCGGCGCAGGGTTCATTTGCTGGGCAATCCTCAAGATCGCCAAGAGGGAATGGCGGGACATCCACCCGCTCATGGCCATCGTCACCGCCGCGTTCGTCCTCTACTTCGCGCAGGACTGGATCCTGCAGGTCTGGCACTGATTCGCGTGAGTCACTGCGGCCGGCGCTCGGGAGGGCGCCGGCCGTTTCGCTTCTGCGAGGGGGAGAGGAGGGGTGGAGCGCTGCCATCCGCTAGCATTGACTCGATGTACGAACGAACAGTGCTGCCAGCCGGACCGCGCGTGATCACGTCGCGGCTTGCGGGCGCTCGGTCCGTCTCCATCGCCGCTTACGTCCTGGCCGGCTCGCGCCTGGAATCGGTCGAGGAAGCCGGCGCGGCGCACTTCATGGAGCACATCACGTTCAAGGGGACGGCGGCCTATCCAACGACCCGCGCGGTCTCCGAGGCGATCGAAGGCGTGGGCGGCAGCTTCAACGCCGCCACGGATCGCGAGTCCACGGTCTACTGGGTTCGCCTGCCCTTGCGCGAAGCCGCGCGCGGCATGGACGTCCTGGGCGAGCTGATCGTCCGTCCGCACCTTCGCGGCGAGGAGATCGAGTCGGAGCGGGCGGTCATCGTCGAGGAGATCCGCTCCTACCTGGACGATCCGGGCGAACACGTGCACACCCTCTTCGACCTTGCAATGTTCGGCGACACGGCGCTCGGCCGCGAGATCGCCGGCAGCGAGGAGAGCGTCCGGGCCCTGCCCCAGGAAAACCTGCGGGCCTTCTGGGCGGCGTTCTATCGACCGGGCAACGTCGTGGTCTCGGCCGCCGGCGACATCTCGCATGAGGAAGTCGTGGCCCTCGTGGAGCGCGCCTTCGGCACCGGGGAGGCCACCAGGCCCGTCTTCGACCCCGCCCCGATACTGCCGGCCGGCGATCGAGTCATGGTCGTCCGGCGGGAGACGACGCAGGCTCAGCTGTGTCTGGGCGTTCCGGGCTTGCGAAGAGATGACCCAGAGGCCTGGACACTTGAGGTTCTTAACGCCATTCTCGGGGACGGCATGAGCAGTCGTCTGTTTCAGTCTGTCCGCGAGGAAAAGGGTCTCGCCTACGACGTCAGCTCCTACATCGTCGACTATGCCGACGCGGGGGCTCTGGTCGTGTCCGCTGGCGTCGATCCGGGCCGGATCAAGCCTGCCATCGGGGCGATCCTGGACGAGTTCGTGAAGCTTCGCGACGAACCGGTGCCGGCAGATGAGCTGGCCCGTTCGAAGGCTTACCTGGCCGGCCGGCTCGAGCTGCGGATGGAGGAGACCCGCCACCTCGCCTCCTGGCTGGGCAGTCAGGAGGCTCTCCACGAGCGCGTTCTCACGCTCGACGAGGCGCTCGCCGATCTCAACGCGGTCACGGCCGACGGGATCCATTCCCTCGCCAGGCGGCTGATCCGGGACGACTTCCTGCGGCTCACCGCCGTGACGCCGCGGTCCCGCGGGCGCGGTCTGGAGGCGATGCTGCGGCTGCCGGGAGGGGCGGCATGAGAAACGGCGCGAAACCACGCCGGCGATCGCCGGCGGCGGCGCCGGGAGCGCCGCCGTCGCCGGAACTTCTGCGGCCGGAT
>CAZGUS010000237.1:0-2828 GCA_964529245.1 uncultured Anaerolineaceae bacterium | reverse complement strand
GTGGGGTAGCCGGCGTTGTCGACCAGGATCTCCTGGGCGGTGATCGTCAGGCGGCTGGCATAGCGGAAGCCCTCGACGTCGAACTCGCCGTCGTCCCGCACGAACTTCATCAGGTTGAGGCTGGCGAGGTTGCAGCTCGTGTCGTTGAGGAAGCTGAACTCGCTGCACGGGTTGGTGGCGTACTGGCGGGCCGAGTTGGAGACCGGGTTCCAGTCGTTGATCGTGGTGTCGTACTGGATGCCGGGGTCGCCGCAGACCCAGGCCGCGTCGGCCATCTCGCGGAAGAGGGCTCGGGCGCGGTACGTGTCCATCGGCCGGCCGTCGACGACGGCGTGCGTGGTCCAATCGCCGTCGGTGGCCACGGCGCGCATGAAGTCGTCCGTGACGCGGACGGAGTGGTTGGCGTTCTGGAATGCGATCGAGCCGTAGGCCTCGCCGGTGAAGCTGGCGTCGTAGCCGGCCTCGATCAGGGCCCAGGCCTTCTTCTCTTCCTTGAGCTTGCAGTTGATGAACTCGTCGATGTCCGGATGGTCGATATCCAGGATGACCATCTTGGCCGCGCGGCGGGTCTTGCCGCCCGACTTGACCACGCCGGCGAAGGCGTCGTAGCCGCGCATGAAGCTGACCGGGCCGGACGCGGTGCCGCCGCCCGACATCTTCTCCTTGCTCGACCTCAGCGTTGAGAGGTTGGAGCCGGCGCCCGAGCCGAACTTGAACAGCATCGCCTCGGTCTTGGCCAGGTCCATGATCGAGGACATCGAATCCTGGACCGAGTTGATGAAGCAGGCCGAGCACTGCGGGTGGGCCTCGACCCCGACGTTGAACCAGACCGGCGAGTTGAACGCCAGCTTCTGGTGGACGATCAGGTGGGTCAGCTCGGCCTGGAAGGTGCGCAGGTCCTCTTCCGTGGCGAAGTAGTGCTGGTTCTCCGCCCAGCCGGTGATGGTGTTGACTACGCGGTCGATCAGCTGACGGACGCTGGTCTCGCGCTCGGGCGTGCCCAGGTGGCCGCGGAAGTACTTGCTGACGACGACGTTGGTGGCGAGCTGGCTCCAGAACGCCGGGACCTCGACGTCCTTCTGCTCGAAGACGCTGACGCCCTTCTCGTTGCCGATGCTCGCGGTCCGGGTCTCCCACGCGATCTGGTCGTAGGGGTGGATCCCGGGAGTGGTCCAGCGGCGCTCGACGTGGAGGCCCTGGACGCCTTTCCCGGTGAAACGGCCGTCGGGGAGCATGGGGGCGACCGCCTCGTCCATGACGGGGATCGCGCCTTCGGCTGCTGGGGTCATTTCCTGCACCTCTACCTGTTCGTCGTGGTCTCGCGGTTGGGACGCTTGTGGGTTCCTACGTATGTGTCCATGTGCGTGTTTGCGCGGCTTTGGGCGTGGGTCTTTGCGCTGGCGGCGGGGCGGGGTTGGCAACGCGATGTGGCGTTGCCGGGGCGCCGGCGCCGCGGGCTGGGCTCTTCACCACTCCGCGTGCCGGCCTGATGGCCCGGACCGGTTGTGTCTTTCGTCTCCCAACGATAGCTGCGAGGCTCGGGGCCGCGGCTCAGTCCCAGACCTGAATTTTCGCCGGTGCGCCGTCCTCGCTCGGTCGGTATCCTGCCGTCTCGGGTCCGCCCTCGCGGCCCCGATCGACCGACGGAGGTTACGCCCGCCCTCCAGCCCAGTCAATACCCAAAAACACAACATCTTGTGGTATCCCGCAGTGCACAACCACCATATATGGGTAGGGGGCGCGCTCGTGGCGTCGGCCGCGAGGCCGCCGTGGGCGACCCCTGGGGACGCCGTGTGGAGAAGCTGTGGACAGAGCGCCCTCGGGCCGACTCGGGGCGGGGCGGCGCTCGCGGTTTGGCGTGTCGCGGCTCGGCGAGTGGCCGTACCGAACGTGCGTTCTATTATACCGTGGTCCCGCAAGCGGGGCGAGTGGCGGCGCGAGGGAGTGGCGGCGCGGGGGAGTGGCGGCGCGGTGGAGTGGCCGCGCGTGGCCCGGCGATCGCCGCCGGGCCCCCGTTACGCTCAGTTGAGCGCTACTCAATCCGGTCCCGCATCCGACGCCGGAGGTATAGTTGAGGTCGAGCGCGGGGGTAGGTGCTCCTATACCGGCAATGCCCGAAACCAGGATCGAGAATGAGCACAGCTTTCGCCGCCAGGCCGACTCTTTCGCGCTTCTCGGCCAGCCCGAGGATCCAGCGTCTGGCAGATCGCAGCCACGACCTCGCCAAGAGCAACCGCCGCAACGTGTACGTCGACAACCGCGAATTCCTGGTCTACCACTGGTCCGGGAAGTCGTCGGCGTTCTCACCGGCAACCGGCGAGCAGGCACTGGGCGACGACGAGCGGATCAGCCTGGGCGACCACAACTGCCGCGTCGACGTCGGCGTCCCGTATCCGTTCACGCCCGAGATGCCGTCCAGGACCGAAGGCCTGGAGCTCACGGCCGCGAACTGGGCGAGGGACTACGCCTTCTTCCTCGACCATAGCCCCTCCGAGGTCTACGCGGACGAGACGATCGTCGGCGAATTCCACTGGCAGCTGGACGAGGCCCGGTTCTACAAGTTCCCCGACGAGATCTACGACATGGGCTTCGCCCTGCGCGAGCTTGGCGCCGGCGGCATCAGCCTGGCGCACACGTGCCCGGATCTCAGCATCGGCCTGACGCTGGGATGGGGCGGGCTGCTCGAGAAGGTCCGCGAGAACAGACGCCGTTTCGAGGGCTACGAGGCCACGGACCGTGTCGCATACCTGAATGCCTCCGAGCAGGTCGTCCTCGCAATCATCCGCTTCATCAAGAAGCACGCCGAGCGCGCCCGAAGCCTCGCCCTC
>CAZGUS010000236.1:0-2874 GCA_964529245.1 uncultured Anaerolineaceae bacterium | reverse complement strand
CCTGGGGCCATCACTCTTGTCGGCGAGTTCTTCGATCGCGCGCGCTGCTCAGCGCACCGCTGTGGTGCTCGGTCCGGGCTGTTTGCGAGAGAGCGGCCAATCGACGTCTAAGATGCGGGCGTGGTCGAGTTCTTCGCCTACGCCGCAGACTGCCGTCTGTCCGGAGAGGTCGAGCTCGTCGGGGCTCGCCTGTCCGATCAGCTGAACAGCGCGCGCGACGTGCTCATCCTGGACGCCGAGCTCGAGGACCTTGCCGACGGCCACCTGGTCGCGCTGCCCGAACTCACCGTGGGCCACGAGGATATCTGCGCCGTGGTCGCGGGCGGGCCGCGAGGCGACGCCGCCCGCCGGCTGAACACCCGGAAGGCGTTGGTCGTTGTCGAGGTAGGCCCGTACCGGATCCTGGGGTGGGTGCACGGCCCGCCGACGGCGGACCCATTCGCCTCAGTGCTGCGGCGCGGGGCGTGGCTGCCACTCACCGACGCGACGCTGACATATCGGCGCGGTCCGGACGAGGTCACCGACAACGTGACGACGCTCCTGGTCAATCGCCACCTCATCCGCACCTTCCGAGTTGCCGAGGCCGGCCCCGAGCTTCCCTGACCGGCCCGCCGCCCGGCAATCGCGCCGACTTTGCGAACGCACGAGGCATGGAAAGGCACTCGCAGGCCTTCGCGGCGAACGAGCTGTACTCGGATGGAATGTGGATAAGCTTCCTCTTTGGCTCCCTATACTCGACACGCACCCCACGGCCTGGCGTCGGTCCGGCCGCCATGCGCACTCTGTGGCATCGCGGTGGCACACGGGTTGTTGAGATGGGCGTAGGCGAGCCGGATCTTGATCGACGGCGCGGGCCGCTCTCCCGTCGCGGGGTCGATGCGGAGCGATTCGACTCGGCGGCGGACCAGGCCTCGGCGGACGAAGACCAGACTGGATCGGATCAGGACCAGACCGCGGCGGACCAGGACGAAGCCTATGCCGCGAACGACCAGCGCGTCGCCGACGAGGATCAGACGAGCGCCGACCAGCGCCGCTTGGGCGATCCCGGCGGAGCCGGCATGGAAGCCTACGAAGCCTTGCGCCTCGCGCGCGAGGACAACAGGGCAAGTCGTCTTGCGACGCACGTCGCCCGAGCGAAGACCGCTCAGTTACGGGCCGGGACGGCCGCCCAGCGTGACGCCAGCGGGGCCGCCCGCGACGAGACGACGCAGAGAAGGAACCTTCGGGACGAGGCCTTGGATCGCTCCGACGCGGCCCCCGACTCGCCACTGGCCAGGAAGCTCGAGCAGGTGCGTGTCCGTGCCGGTGCGGCCCGAGCCCGTGCCGCCGCTGCACGCAGCCGTGCCGCAGCAAGTGAAGACAGGGCCGCAGAAGGCCTGACGAGTGCCGCCCTCGAGCGCGCGCGCCTGGAGGCCGAACTGCTGAGCGCGCACCTTGACGATCTCACGGGAGCCTTCCGTCGCGAGATGGGCAGGCTCGCGCTCGACCATGAGATCGACCGCGCACGGCGGGGAGATGGGCGGTTCGTCATCGCCTTTGCCGACGTCGACGGCCTGAAGCGCGTCAACGACCGCGATGGGCACGCCGCCGGCGACAAGGTGCTCAAGACACTCGTCTGGACCATGCGATCGAATCTGCGTTCCTTCGACCCGATTGTTCGCTACGGCGGCGACGAGTTCGTGTGCGGACTCGGTGGCGTCGACCGGGCGGTGGTGGCCCGCCGTTTCGAGGCGATCGATCGGTCGGTCCAATCCGACGTCGGCGTTGGGATAAGCGTGGGTCTGGCCGGGCTCGAGCCGGACGACACACTGGATCTGCTGACGGCCCGCGCCGACGCCGCCCTTCTCGACATCAAGAAGCGACGCGGCAGCCAACGCGGCTAAGGCCACCCGCCGGGCACGGCCAAACGCCGCGCGATGGATGCCGTCGGCGATTCGCTCTAGCGCATCAACCCGAACATGAGGTTCGAGGCGGCCCCGAACAGTCCGATCCCTGCCACGAGCGCCGCGGACGGAAGGGTGTAGGCGGGGAAGCGCCTCAGCACTCGCACCAGAAACAGCAGCATCAGGACGATCGCGGCCGACTTCAGAGCCGCCGGCCCCAACGGACCCACAGACAAGTAGAGCGACCGCGCCAACGGGTTGGTCTCGGCACCGATACCCACGCGGGCAACGGCGGGGATGAAAGTCGCAAGGTCCAGGAGTTGGGCTGTGGCCGCCACGGCGAACACCGTGGCGTACCTGTTCGGCATGGGGCGAAGCACCGGTCGCGCTCCTTGGTGGGTGTGAATTCGTTCGCCTGAAGCTTCTGCGAGGGGGGACCGCATTTCTATAGGACTCAGGCATCCTCGGCCGGCACGATCGTCCGGTCCCGGCCGAAGGACTAACGCCCGGGTGCGCGCCGCGGCGTCGCTGCTTGCGTGCACGACACGCTAGGTGACACGCCGGCGGCGCAGTCTGCCACCATGGGTGTCATGGGCTGGGGAAAGCGACGTCAGACGGCGAGGGCACCGACGGTCGAGTCGACCGCGCGCGGCCTGACCGTCAGCGACCTGCCCGACTCCGAGGCGAACGCGCTCCACTTCTGCTGCATCTGCGGCGCCCTCCTGGGTTCCGATCCCGAGGACGAGATCGACGGCGAGGGCTGGGGCAAGGACATCTGCGGCGATTGCAACCGCACCAAGAACGACGAAGCGCTGTTCGGGCGATAGGCGAGTCGGGCACGAGAGCGAGCTGGGCAAACTGGTGATCCTTCCCAAGATCCGGGATCCGCGGTTCATCACCGTGCGACGCGGCGGGACCCTGCAGGACGACGACCACCGTCTTCTCGCGATGTGGGCGGCCGACTGCGCGGAGCACGTGCTGCACCACTTCG
>CAZGUS010000235.1:0-2896 GCA_964529245.1 uncultured Anaerolineaceae bacterium | reverse complement strand
GCCGACATACCGTCAGTATCCTTGCTGATCCCAGTCACCAACGTGCCGACGTACGCTGATCGAGCTTCAAGGATCGCGTCCCAGGCTGGCTAGGCGACTGGGCTAGGCTGTCTGATCAGGGCACGGGGCCGATCGATTCGCCGGGGCGCCGAGCCCGATGAGAGAGCGAACGCGCGCGATCGCGGGGATGCTGGATCCCGGGACGCGGGCTCGCTTCTCGACCGCGTGGGACTTCCGGGCCTCGCTCGCAAGACGGTTGGAGGCGGCTTCGGCGTGGAGCTCGGAGATACGAGAGTTGCTCAGCCAGAGTGCTGTCTTGGGGTCCATCGGCTTCTCCTCCGTCGCCGACCGTGGTCTCGCGATTTCGTTCGGCGTGCGATTTCGTTCTGCGTGGTTAGAAAGGTACGGTTAGGAGGCGTCAGGCCATATCCCTGGTGCGACGCCGATCAGGTCTACCGACGGACATTGGTGTCCCGGCGAGCGCAACCAAGGGCGATATCTCAAACACCCACGAAAACATCGCCCC
Source organism: uncultured Anaerolineaceae bacterium (assembly GCA_964529245.1). Lineage (GTDB taxonomy): Bacteria > Chloroflexota > Limnocylindria > Limnocylindrales > CSP1-4 > Fen-1039. Next base: position 2,370 of record CAZGUS010000235.1, on the reverse strand, counting down.
GTCCGTTCGGGGTGGAGGGGCTTTCGCGCGTATATGCGGGCATCAGGGCATCGCGGCGGTAGCGAGAGCTGAGCTGGCTCAAGGCGTCAGTTGCCACAACCCGGCTCGTCTGATTCCGAAGCTGGCGTGCGACCTGGCGTTGCAGATTGACAGTCGGAAGCTCACGAGTCCGAGGCTCCCCTACCCGCCCGTCGACGTGGGCGAGAGTTCAGGGCTGTCGCCTTCCTCCATCGGCAGAAGACCGGACCGAATTCGATCATCGATGAGGGGATGGTTGACATTTCTTCCACTGGTGGAAGAATAGACCGACATTCGATCATCGGTGAGGGAAGCCCATGGATGTCATCTTCGACCAGCCTGCCCTTGTCGAATCGCTCGGCGAGGTTGAGCGCCGCTGCTGGCTCTTCTCCAACCTCCCGCTCGACCCAGTTCACCGCGACTGGTTGCGCCGACGTGCCTGGGTGCGCACCGTGCACGGATCGACACGGATCGAAGGAAACACGCTTTCGGACCTCGAAGTCGACCGCCTTTTGGACGGTGTCGCTGGGAAGGCATTGCCTCGAAAGGACTCCCTGGAGGTCCTGGGCACGAGATCTGCTCTCGAACTCGTCGATGATCTCGCGGCTAGATCGGATATGGACCTGAGCCAAGCCGTGGTCCGCGAGATCCACCGGCGGGTTCTAAACGGCCAGAGCGAGCTCCTCACTCCCGGCGAGTATCGGCGCGGCGAGAATCGGGTCGCGGGCCCCAATGGCGAACTCATCTTCACCACCCCACCTTCGGGCGACATTCCAGAGCTGATGCGGGGCCTCGTCGGTTGGCTAGAAGCCCATGCCGAACTGCCGGCTCCGATCCTCGCGGCCCTGGCCCACCTTGAATTCGTCGCCATCCATCCGTTCAACGATGGCAACGGACGAACAGCGCGCGCGATCTCGCGGTTTCTGTTGGTCCGCGGCGGCTATGCCCTCGACGGCCTAGTCTCTCTCGACGCCCACCTGGACATTCATCGCAGTGAGTACTTCGCGGCCATTCGCTCAAGCATCGGCCGCGAGTATCAGACCGGCTACGATGCGACGCCGTTCGTTCGGTTCCTTCTCGGCGCGATGACGGCGGCTGGCGACCACGTGCTGGCCCGGTTGCGGGCCCTCGGACAGGTCCAGATTCGTGTTCGCCGAGACGTAGTTGATGGAAACCTGCCGCCGCCCATGCTCGATGCGCTTGTTTACGCCTTCATCAATAGAAGCCTGCGCGCCGGCGAGTACCAGAGCATCACGGGCCGTACGGCCCCGACCACGACACGGGATCTCACGACTGCCGTGGGGCTTGGGTATCTGGTCGCGGAAGGCTCGACGCGGGATCGCTGGTATCGCCTTGGCCACAAGCTCCTCGAGGCACCATCGCCCGACGAACCATCCGATCCTCGCCACGACGTTCCGCGCGCATAGGGCTGACGGCGGCCACGAGACAACTGGTTGCCGGAACTCGACTCGCGGATTCGGCTCGGAGCGGGACCCTTACACTCGCGCACCAATGCAGACTGTCGCGGGACGCGGTTCAGTGAGCAACCCGATCTACTGAGACAAGGGAGTGCCGGGCCGGCGGCCAGATCGTGGGCGAAGGCCCTGGAATCAGCACGGTTGGGGCGTGAGTCTCTCCTCGCCGCGCTCGAGTCTCTCTGACGCCCGAAGCGTGAGTTCCTGATCTACTCCTCAGACGCTCGCCACGCGGCGGTGCGGTGCGCCTGTGGCGCGAGGAATCTCACAGAACTAGCGCGGGGCCGACAGAACCAGCGCGGGGACGTGGGCCTCTGACCTTAATCCGTTTGGTCGGGGCGGGCATCTGACTATCCTGGCCGACGGACTGGGCATCTGACACATCGGCTGTCGCCGGTGACACCACTCAGGAAAACGCGGCGTTTGACGCCTCGGCGAAGGATCCGGTTCGGGTAACCCACTGGAAAAAGGGGCGCGCCCGGAGGGAACCGGGCACACTCCACCAACCATCGTGATTGAGGGAGTGGACGAGTTGGTCGAGGCACTCCTACCCGCATGGGCCGCCCCGGCTACAAACTCCTTGGCTGCCAGCTGAGTTACTCCCGCTCGGAGCAAGACGAGTTATGGCAGATTGCCGAATGCTGCCGGAAGTGGGTCCGTCGCGCCGATCAGAGGCTGTCCCCGAAGTCGGCCTTGAACTTGGCCACCAGGCGCTGCTGCCAATCGCTGACGGGGCGGAGCGTGCCGTAGAAGAAGCGGAGGATTTCCGGCTCCTCGATCCATTCGAGGCCGCCAACGATCTTGCGGTTCTCGTACAGCCACGTGATCCGGTCGATCGCGTACTTCACCTGCGAGAGCGTGAAGACGCGCCGCGGCA
>CAZGUS010000234.1:0-2926 GCA_964529245.1 uncultured Anaerolineaceae bacterium | reverse complement strand
ACATGATCTCTTCGAACTGCTCGCCTTCGCCGCCGCCGGTCGCCTTCTCGATGGCTCGCTTGATCGTGTCGAGCGGCATGTTCATGGCTCGGGCGCGCTCGATGGCCAGCCTCAGGCGGAAGTTGCCGTCGGGGTCTCCCCCGCCGGCGCGCGCCGCGACGCTGATCTCGCGGCCCATCTTGGTGAAGACGGCGCCGCGCTTGACGTCGTTCACGCCCTTTTGGCGCTTGATCTGTGACCACTTGGAATGTCCTGACATCGGGCGGAGTATAGCGCCCGAAGGCCTCTCCGAGCCGCCCAGATTGGACCGGGGGCGGCCGGCTCGGGTCGCGCAAGGCCGTCGCCGTCCCCTCGTCCGCCGGGACGCTCCGGGCTATCATGGCCAGGCTGCGGCCGCCTCCATGGTCGTGCCGCTTGTTTGATGCGATCTGACGCCACCAGAAGGATCGATAGAGCAGATGACTACCAAGAGTGTCGACCTCCCCCATCTCCGAAGCGTCGTACTTGCCGCCCACGCCGGGGCGGGCAAGACGACGCTGGCAGAGCACCTCCTCTTCGATGCCACGGCGATCACCCGGCTGGGCCGGGTGGATGACGGCACCGCGAGCCTGGACTACGAGCCCGAGGAGCAGAAGCGCAAGCAGTCGCTGACCCTCGCCGTCGCCAGCCTCGACCACGAGGGCACCCGGGTCCAGATCGTCGACACCCCCGGCTACGCGGACTTCGCGGCCGAGGTCGTGGAGGGCTTCGCCGCCACGGACGCCGCCATTCTGCTGATGGACGCCTCGGGCCACGTCGAGGCGGGTCTCGAATCGGCGGTGGCGCTGGCTCGCGCGGGCAATCGGCCGGCCCTCTTCTTCATCAACAAGTGCGACCGCGAGAATGCCAATCCCGGCAACGCGCTGGACGCGCTGCGGACCGCCTTCGGGCAGAAGATCGCGCCGCTTCACGTCGCCATCGGGGCCGCCGAGGGGTTCAGCGGCTATGTCGACCTTGTCCATCGCAAGGCCTACCAGGTCAGCGGCGGCAAGGAGACCGAGGTCGCGGTTCCGGCAAACCTGGCCGCCGAGGTCGCGACTCGTCGAGACCAGCTTCTCGAAGCGGCTTCGGAAGCCGACGACGACGTCATGACCAAGTACCTCGAGGGCGAGGAGATCTCCGACGCGGAGCTGGAAAGCTGCCTGCACACGGCCGTCCGTTCCGGCATGGTGGCGCCGGTTCTGGTCGGCAGCGCATCGAAGGACATCGGCGTCCGCGCCCTCATCGACGCGATCGTGCACTACCTGCCGTCGCCCGCTGAGCTCGGCGAGATCGGGACCACCGACGCCAAGGGCAAGGAAGTCAAGATCGCCCCGAGCGCGAGCGGTCCGCTCGTCGCACGGGTCTTCAAGACGACCGCAGACCCGTTCGTCGGACGGCTGACGTACCTGCGCGTCCTGTCCGGCACGCTCCACGGCCAGGCCCAGTCCTGGAACGCGACGCGCGGCGAGCCCGAGCGCATCGGCCAGCTCCTGCTCCTGCACGGCAAGGACCAGGAGACGGTCGGGCAGCTCCAGGCCGGCGAGATCGGTGCCGTGGCGAAGCTGACCGTGACCGCCACCGGCGACACTCTCGCGTCGGCTCGCGAGCAGGCCTACACGCTCCCGCCCCTGAACTTCCCCCTGCCGACGCTTCAGTCGGCCATCGAGCCGCAGACCAAAGCCGACCTCGACAAGATGGGCTCGGCGCTCCAGCGCATGCTCGAAGAGGAACCGTCCGCTCGCGTCGAACGCTCCGACACCGGCGAACAGATCCTGCTGTCCATGGGTGACGCCCACGTCGCCGTCCTGGGCGAGCGGCTCAAGCGCAAGTTCGGCGCCGCCATCATGACCAAGACGCCCAAGGTTCCGTACAAGGAAACGATCCGCGGCAAGACGCAGTCCCACGGCCGCTACAAGAAGCAGACCGGCGGCCACGGGATGTTCGGCGACGTCTGGATCGAGATCGAGCCGAACCACGGCGGCGGCGTCGAATTCGCCGAGCGCGTCGTGGGCGGAACCGTGCCCAAGAACTTCTTCCCCGGCGTCGAGAAGGGCATTCGCGAGGCCGCGGCCGAAGGGGTGCTGGCGGGCTATCCGCTCAGCGACTTCAAGGCGACGCTCTACGACGGCTCGTTCCACGCCGTCGACTCGAACGAGCTGTCGTTCAAGATCGCCGCCTCGATGGCCCTCAAGTCGGGCGTGCTCGAATGCAAGCCGGCGCTGATGGAACCGATCATGACCGTCGAGATCCGGATCCCCGAGATCTACATGGGCGACGTCAACCGCGATCTAAACGGCCGCCGCGGGCGCGTGCTCGGCATGGACACCAAGGACGGCCAGCAGGTCATCACGGCTTCGGTGCCCCAGGCGGAGCTCTTCACCTACGCCACCGAGCTGCGCTCGCTGACGGGCGGCCGCGGCACATTCACCGCCGTGCTGGATCGCTACGAGGACGTGCCCGCGCATATCGCCGAGAAGGTGATCGAAGCGCACAAGAAGGCGCAGGAGGCGGCGCACAAGGAGTAGCGGTAGATCCGCCAGGGAACAATCCGGTGACCAGATGGAGCCCGGGTTCATCGGCCTGACGCCGATCGATGAAGTGCAGCTACTGCGGGACGGCACTACCCTCTTCTTCGTGTCGGACGCCATCAGTTTGGTCTCGGAATGTGGCTTCGCCTACAACCCGCTCCGGACGCCAGATGTCAACGAGATTCCGAACGACGGCGAGCCGAACTCCTATTTGAGCGATTCACCCTTTGCTTCTGGCTGGTGGCTCTTCTGCGAGAACAACTGATAGGGTGGCGCCCGTCCAGAAACTACCATCTGCGTCCGCGCAAACCGAAGGGGCTTGCCATGGAAGAACAGCCAGTGCCGCCGGTCGGCAACGAAGCGCCGGGTCCAGCGTC
>CAZGUS010000233.1:0-2964 GCA_964529245.1 uncultured Anaerolineaceae bacterium | reverse complement strand
GCCGTGGCGGCTTCGCATCCACGCCCGACGAGGCCGGCTTCGGCGGTCCTGGCGGTTGGGAACAAGGCACGCTCGCCCACGACTCGCCGCCAGTAGCCGCCCGTCAAGGGTTCGCGGCCTAAGGGCCGACCGCCCCCAGCGGCCCTTGACTGGCTATCGACAGAGCGAGCGCATATCGGGGCGACGGGCTACCGGACCTCACCGGGTCGGGCCGATGATCTGTCCCAGCCCATAGACCGTCCACGCGATCGCGCCGAACAGCGGCCACTTGGCACCCGGCTTCTCAACGCGCTGAAGAGCTGCGCCCAGCCAAGGACTAACCAGCCAGAACGACCAGGGGATGACGCGAGGCCATCCTGCGAGCAGCCCGGTTCCCCAGATGGCTGCGAGCACCCCAACCAGGACGACCTGCGCCCAGCGGCGCGCGTTCAGCCAGACGAGGACTCTCACTTCGCACCCCTCGGCACGGACAGCACTCATACGTTCCGTCGTGAGTTCGGCTCATCGAGCACGACTGTCGAACCCGCACCAGTCTACGCGGACCATGCTGTGGCCTGGGGACCGGAGAGCGACCCGCACGCGGGGTCCATCAGGAAGCGCCATCGCCCCGGGCTTGCCTCTGGTGACATTGGCGCACGCTCGCCCACGGCGAGGCAGCGTGTCACGGGCACCTTGTAGACTCGGCGGACTGTGGACGAGACGCTACGCCGCAACCGCGAGCTCTGGGACGCCTGGACGAAGATCCACGTCGCCTCCGCCTTCTACGACGTTGCTTCGTTCCGCAACGGCGAGCGGCCGATCCGTGTCGCCGACTATGAGCGCGAGGAGGTCGGGAGCGTCGAGGACAAGAGTCTCCTCCACCTCCAATGTCACTTCGGGCTCGACACGCTGTCATGGGCGCGTCTCGGCGCGACGGTCACCGGCATCGACTTCAGCGAGGAGGCAATCGCGGCCGCTCGCGGGCTCGCCGTCGAGCTGAAGATCCCCGCGACATTCATCGTGTCGGACCTCTATCGGCTCCCGGACGTCCTCCACGAACAGTTCGACATCGTCTACACGTCGTGCGGCGTCCTCGGCTGGCTTCCCGACATCGCGGGCTGGGGCCGCGTTGCGGCGCAATTCGTCCGTCCGGGCGGCTTCCTCTACCTGACCGAGATCCATCCGGTCGCCCAGGTCTTCGAGAGTGAGGGCGTCGAGCCAGGAGAGCTCCGACTCGCCTATCCCTACTGGTCACACCCCGAGCCGCTCCGCTTCGAGGTCAAGGGCTCGTACGCCGACCGGGAGGCACCGACGGACGGGCTCGTCGAGTACGGCTGGAATCATTCGCTGGGCGAGATCCTGACCTCGCTCTCCGGCGCCGGCCTCCGGCTCGAGTTCCTCCACGAAGTCGATTTCGCCAGGTGGCCGATAGACTTCCTCGTCGAAAGCGAGGACGGACGATGGCGCCTGCCCGACGGCTCGAAGGGAGGCCTCCCGCTCTTCTTCTCGCTCAAGGCCACCAAGCCTGGAGGCTCATAGACACCTCCCCTGGCGACATTGGCGCACGCTCGCCGGCCGAGCGGTCCCCTACCCCGCGACCCGGAGGCTGCCCGACAGATCGGGGTTGGAGATTTCGCCCGAGGCGTTGCCGCCGCTCAGGGCGTTCCAGCCGCCGAGGAGCTTGATGAACTCCCGCAGGAGCTCGTCGCTGAACTGGCCGCGCATCGCGACCCGCATCAGGCGCAGGGCGTCGAAGGCGCTGAAGGCGGCCTTGTACGGGCGGGGGCAGGTCAGGGCGTCGAAGGCGTCGACGATGGCTACGACCTGGCTGCCGAGGGCGATCTGGGAGCCGATGCGCGAAGCCGGGTAGCCGGAGCCGTCGCAGCGCTCGTGGTGCTCGAGGATGATGTGGGCATACGGAGGGGCATAGCCGAGGGCGCGGACGATCATGTCGTGGCCGGCCCTGGAGTGGCCCCTCATGACCTGCCATTCGGCGGCGTCCAGCGGGCCCGGCTTGTCCAGTATCGCCCTTGGCACGCGATTCTTGCCGATGTCGTGGAGCAGTCCGCCGCGGGCGACGTCCCGGACTTCCTGCTGACCGCCGAAGCGCGTGAACCGGGCCAGCACGATGCCGTATACGGCGGTGTTGATGGCGTGGGTGTGCGTCGCCGCGTGCTTCTGCATCGTGGCGACCATGGCCCACACCAGGTCCTCGTCGTCGAGCATTCGGAAGGTGACCGCGTCGATGGCGTTCTGGGTCATGATCAGGCCGTCGTGGTCCAGCGGCCGGTCGCGCATGAAGACCGGCGCGAGCACTTTGGCGGCGATCGAATAGGCCGTCTTGCTGCGCTCGATCGGCGACATCCTCTGGTTGGCCAGCACTCTCGGCAGCGACGCGGCGAGGGCGCCGTGGAGGAGGTCGGCGTCGATCTCGCGGACCAGGAAGGACATGCCGCGCTGGGCCCGGGCCACGACGCGCCGGAGGTCGCCGCCGCGCATGGCGTACAGGATCGGCCTCGGGCCGCGCCAGATGTACAGGTCGCAGGGCAGCGTCTCGATGTCGGTCAGGACTCGGGCGGGAACGGGCTCGAATCCTGGCGGTGCCGCGCTTATGACCGGTTGAAGTGGCATCTTCGAATTGGCTCTATTCGCGATCGGAGCGGGCGATAGTCTCCGCGAGAGGTGTCGGCGCCTTCACAACCCCCTTGAGAGCCGCGGTCTCGCCGGGCGGTCAAATCCGGCCGCCGCCGGCCGATACCTAACGTGATGGAGACGCCGCCCCGACCCGAACGACCCAACCTCCTGACCACGTTTGCGCCGGTTCCCGAACTGGACCCCGTCGCCTACGAACGTCTCGCCCGCGAGGTCCGAGGCCTTCTCGGCATCGACCTTAGCCAGTACAAGCCGGCCCTGGTGTGGCGCCGGGTCAATGGTTTTGCTGCCGCGCGCGGCCTGACCGACTCGGACGTCCTGGTCGCCAGGGCG
>CAZGUS010000232.1:0-3032 GCA_964529245.1 uncultured Anaerolineaceae bacterium | reverse complement strand
GCTCGGCTCGGCGCCGCGGGGCGTGTGCCGCTCGGCGCGTGCCGCTCGGCGCGCCTACAGGTACGTGTCGACGACCGACTTCACGAGCAGCGAACGGCGCGCTCGGACCACGTCCCAGCCGGCCGGCAGCTCGAACGACACGGAGACTTCACGCCCGGCCGGCAGATCGAAGTAGTTGTCGTCGAAGACTGTGTCGGCGCCATCGAGAGATAGCTCGACCCAGCGTGCCAGACGGTCCGACCGAAGCCGAACGGTGGCGCCGGCCGGGGCCGCCGTCGGGCTTCCGGAGGGGCCGTCGAGCGCGATCTCGAATGCCGGCCGGCCCAGAACCAGCTGCTTGTCGGGGACGAACGGCGTGACGACCAGCGCTCGACGCAAGCCAGCCTCGACCAGCTCCGAAACGAGGACCAGCGAGCGGCATTCCTCGACCGAAGTCGCGGCCGGTACCCGAACGACCGCCGTCGAAGCCAGCGCCCGGGCGTCCACCGCCTCGACGCCCGACGAAACCACCCTGCCGTCGAGCCCTTCGAGAGACCACCAGACTTCGCCGCGCCAGGGCGTGGCCCTGTCGTTGACGACCGCCAGCGAGACCACGTCTCCCTCCACCTCGGCGGATAGCAGGACCGGGGCGTAGAACCGCCGCGTGGCGTACTGGAGCGCCTTCCAGCGGCCGAAGTAGTCGATGCTCGCCCACGACGAGACAGGCCAGCAGTCGTCGAGCTGCCAGTACAGCGCCCCGCTGCACCGGTCGCGCCCGCGCCGCCAGTGCTCAACGCCGACCCGCATGGCCTCGGCATGGAGGACCTGGCTCAGGTACACGAACGACGGGAAGTCCTTGGGCAGCCGGAACTGCTGGGCCATGTAGTAGAGGATGCGGGCGTTGCCGACCTGGCAGCGCTGGTGGTGGTCGAGCATCGGCGAGCCCAGGTTCCAGTCGGCCGGATCGGGCGCGAAGGCCGCGACCGTGGCCATCGCCGGCAGCGACTCGAAGCCGAACTCACTGACGAACCGGTACGTCTCGTGTCCGTAGGCCGAGAACGGCGCAAGGGCGTGCCACACGATCCATTCGTGCTCGTCGCCGCGGTTGCCGCCGATCGGCTCCTCCAGCGGCCGTCCCGACGAGGGCGAACTGGGCCAGTAGGGAGTGGCCGAGTCCAGCGCCGCGACCCACTCCGGCAGCGTCTGCGAGAAGAAGCGCAGGTAGGCCGCGCGCAGGTCCTCGTTCTCGGGCCGCGTCCAGCCCCAATTCGTCCAGCCCCGTTCCATCTCGTTGTTGCCGCACCACAGCGCCAGGCAGGCCCGATGGCGCAGCCGCCCGACCTGCTCGCGCACCTCGGCTTCGAGGTTGGCCAGGAACTCGGGGTCGGTCAGCGGGTACACGCTGCACGCGAACATGAAGTCGTGCCAGACCAGGATCCCGAAGCGGTCGCAAAGGTCGTAGAACGCTTCTGTCTCGTAGTAGCCGCCGCCCCAGATCCGGATCATGTTGTGGTTAGTGGCGGCGGCGGCGCCGAGCAGCGCTTCGAGGCGCTCCGGCGTTACGCGGGCCGGGAACGAGTCCGCCGGGATCCAGTTGGAGCCCTTGGCGAAGACCGGGACGCCGTTCACGACGAAGGTGAACGACTCGCCCCACGCATCGGGTTCGCGGCGGAGCTCGAGCGTCCGAAGGCCGAGCTGGTAGGAGCGGCCGTCGAGAACGTGGCCACCGGCCACGAGCTCCATTTCGACCCGATAGAGCGGCTGGGCGCCGAGCCCGTTGGGCCACCACAGCTCGGGGTCGGCGACTTCGATGGCGAGCGTAGCCGAAACGGTGCCGGCGGCGATCGGCGCCGCAACGGTTTCCCGGCGACCGTCCGGGTGAACGACTCGCAGGCGGGCTTCGATTGCCTCCGGCCGGTGGTTCGTCCGCTCGATCTCGACGCTGGCAGAGATCCGAGCGCGGGCCGGCTCGACTTCGAGAGCCTGCCCGATGCGGACGTCGGCCAGCCGGGCCGAGCTCCAGCCTTCGATTCGGACGTCCTGCCAGATCCCCACATTGGGCAGCTTCGGCCCCCAGTCCCAGCCGAAATGGCAGGGTGCCTTTCGCAGATAGGGGCCGCCCGGCAGCGTCTCCTTGGGCCGGTCGAGGGCGCGCACGGCGTTCAGCTCGGCGCCGCGCCGGACGGCCGAGTGGAACAGGACGGCGATCTCGTTCTCCCCGGGCCGAAGCTTCGTCGTGACGTCCCAGCGCCAGCTCCGGAACATGTTGTCGGCGCTGCCCAACAGCTCGCCGTTGAGCCAAACGTCGGCCAGGGTGTCCAGGCCGTCGAAGACGAGGCCGAGCCGCTCCTCGGCGGCCACGGCGGCGTCGACCCGGAAGCTGCGGCGGTATTCCCAGTCCGCCTCCGCCACCCACTGGACCCGGAGCTCCTCGTCGCCCACGAAGGGGTCGGCGATCCGGCCGGCGGCCATCAGATCGGTGTGGACGCCGCCGGGGACCTGCGCCGGCAGCCACTCGTCCGTCCCGGACTGCTCGAGCCGCCACGCGCCGTTGAGAGATTGGCTGGTCACAAGCCCTCCTGCTGGGTTTGCCGCGGTTCGCTCGCTCGGCGGTCCGGAATCGGCGCGGACAGGTGCCGCAATGACTCGGAACACCCGGCCGGTGCCGTGCTATTCTGTCGCGCGGCGCCGCGACGGTGCCACTGATCGCCTTAGGCGATCGACTCGCTCCGGCGTAGCTCAGTGGTAGAGCGGGCGGCTGTTAACCGCTTGGCCGTAGGTTCGAATCCTACCGCCGGAGCCAATTTCCTCACCTCCCCGTCGCTCGATCGACGTCGGCGCCGGCGCGACCTCAGGGTTCGACGGCCCGGTCTGCGAGTCATGTCTATCGGTGCAACCACGGCTTCGGCCGCAGCCCGATACTCGACTCCGCCATGGACGACGCAATCCGCCGGGCCCTCGAGCAGGGCGGCATCATCGACATCACCACGACAGGCCGCCGCAGCGGTCGGCCGCGGCGCCTGGAAATCGTCTATCACGTGATCGGCGGGCGC
>CAZGUS010000231.1:0-3034 GCA_964529245.1 uncultured Anaerolineaceae bacterium | reverse complement strand
GCCGCAGTACACCGGCGGCGGCGTGGTATTCGGCCCGCACCCGCGGTCTTACGTACAGCGTCTGCCGCGCCAGATGAAGCGGCTCGCGTTGTGCGGCGCCCTCACGTCCAAGCTCGACGACGACGCCATTCGCGTCCTCGATGCGTTCGGCCTCGAGGGGCCCAAGACCCGCGACCTCGTCGAGGTCCTGGCCGCCCTCGGGCGCGCCGACGGCCGCGTCCTGATCGTGTCTCCGGGCACGGACGATACCCTGATCCTCTCGGCGCGGAACCTGCCCCGGGTCGAGGTCATTCGAGCCGACTCGCTCAACGTCGTGGCCCTGCTCAACGCGGACACGGTCCTCATCGAGCAGCCCGCGCTGAGCAAGATGGAAGAGGTGTACGGGTGAGCCTCACAGCACACGACATCGTCATCCATCCCGTGATCAGCGAGAAGTCGATGGACGAGGCGCAGCGTGGCAAGTACACGTTCGCGGTCCATCGCAACGCCAACAAGGTCCAGATTGCCGCGGCGGTCGCGGAGCTCTTCAAGGTCGAGGTGCTGGGCGTCAACGTCCTGACCACCCAGTCCAAGGAGAAGCGCGGCGGGATGCGCCGCAGCCGCGTGGGCGGCCGAACGACCGCATGGCGCAAGGCGATCGTGACTCTGGCCCCCGGCCAGAAGATCGAATTCTTCGAGGCTGTCTGAGATGCCGCTTCGCAGCTATAAGCCGACCTCCGCGGGGCTCCGGGGCATGACCCGGTCCACGTTCGAGGAGATCACCACCAAGGAACCCTACAAGCCGCTGCTCGAGCCCCAGAAGCGCGGTTCAGGCCGCAACAACCAGGGCAAGCTCTCCGTTCGCCATCGCGGCGGCGGCGAGAAGCAGCACTACCGCATCATCGACTTCAAGCGCGACAAGGTCGGGGTGCCGGCGAAGCTGGCCACGATCGAGTACGACCCCAACCGGTCCGCTCGCATCGGCCTGCTGCACTACAAGGACGGCGAGAAGCGCTACATGCTCCTGCCGCACGGTCTCAAGGTCGGGGACGTGATCGTCGCCGGTCCCGAGGCCGAGGCGCGCGTCGGCAATGCGCTGCCGCTGTCCAACATTCCGCTGGGCACGACGATCCACAACATCGAGCTGGTTCCAGGCAAGGGCGGCCAGATCGTCCGCTCCGCCGGGGTCTCGGCTCAGCTCCTCGCCAAAGAGGGCGATTTCGCCGCCGTGCGGCTTCCCTCCGGCGAAGTCCGGCGCGTCAGCCTGCGGTGCATGGCCACCGTCGGCCAGGTCTCGAACCTGGACCACGAGAACCAGAACCTCGGCAAGGCCGGACGGGCAAGGCACATGGGCCTGCGGCCCGAAGTTCGCGGCGTCGTCATGAACCCACGGGACCATCCGCACGGCGGTGGCGAAGGCAAGTCGCCTACGGGCATGCCGCCCAAGACGCCTTGGGGCAAGCCCGCCATGGGTTATCGGACGCGCCTTGGAAAGAAGTCTTCGAGCAGATTGATCATCCGCTCGCGGCACGGCAAGGCATAAGGCAGAGGAGAGAGAGGCATGTCGCGTTCGGTCAAGAAGGGACCGTTCGTCGAGTCGCGGCTCCTCGGCCGCGTCCAGACGATGAACAAGCGCAGCGAGAAGAAGGTCGTCAAGACCTGGTCTCGAGCGTCGGTCATATTCCCCGATTTCATTGGGCACACAGTGGCTGTCTACAACGGCAAGAAGCACATCCCGGTCTATGTGACCGAGAACATGGTCGGCCATCGCCTCGGCGAGTTTTCCCCGACCCGCACCTTCCGCGGGCACGGGAAACACACCGAGCGCTCGTCCGCACTCAAGTAGGAGCGAAGGACGATGCGCGTTTCCGCCACGGCCAAATATCTGAAGGGCTCCACACGCAAGGCCCGCCTCGTCACCGAGGCCATCAAGGGCAAGCGCGTCGAAGAGGCCGCCGCCCTGCTGGCGTTCATGCCGCAGGCGGTGGCACGCGACGTCGCGCTCGTCCTCAAGAGCGCCACCGCGAACGCTGAGAACAACCACAACCTGTCCGCCGAGGATCTGGTCGTGGCCGACGCTCAGGCGAACATGGGACCCGGCGTTCTCAAGCGCTGGCAGCCCCGGGCCCAGGGTCGGGCGTTCCCGATCCACAAGCCCATGACCCACATCACCATCGTCGTCGAAGACCGGGAGGCCTAGATGGGTCACAAGGTTCACCCGTACGGCTTCCGGCTGGGTGTTTCGCGCACCTGGACGGCGAAGTGGTACGCGGACAAGGACTACACAGATCTCCTGAAGGAAGACATCTCCATCCGCGCTCTGGTCATCCGCCGGTTGGCGAATGCCAGCGTCAGCGGGGTCGAGATCGAGCGTGGCATCAACCACGTCACGGTCACGATCCACACCGCCAAGCCGGGCATCGTCATCGGCAAGGGCGGCGCGAACGTGGAGACGCTGCGTCAGCAGGTCGGGGCGCTCACCAAGCGCAAGGTCAAGCTCGAGGTCAAGGAGATCCGCCAGCCGGAGCTCGACGCCGGGCTTGTCGCGGCCAACATCAGCCAGCAGCTGGCCCGCCGAATTGCCTTCAAGAAGGCGATGAAGCAGTCCATCCAGCGGACGATGAAGGCCGGCGCCAAGGGCGTGAAGATCGCCGTCGCGGGTCGCCTCGGCGGCTCCGAGATGGCCCGCCGCGAGTGGGACAAGGAAGGCCGAATCCCGCTCGGGACGCTGCGCGCGGACATCAGCTACGCCCAGGTTCACGCCCTCACGACTTACGGTCGTATCGGCGTGAAGGTCTGGATCTACCGTGGCGAAGTCGCGGCCGAGAAGCCTCGCCGCGAGCCCGTCATGGCCCCGGCCGCCGTCGGGCAGGGGGTGTAGCCATGTTGATGCCCAAGCGGGTCAAGCACCGCAAGGTCCAGCGCGGCCGGATGTCCGGCATCGCCAAGGGTGGCACGACCGTCGCTTTCGGCGAGTTCGGCCTGGCCACCACCGAGCCTGCCTGGATCACCAGCCGCCAGATCGAAGCCGCACGACGCGCCATGACCCGCTCGG
>CAZGUS010000230.1:0-3045 GCA_964529245.1 uncultured Anaerolineaceae bacterium | reverse complement strand
GGCGAGGCCGACGAGCGGGCCAAGGTGGAGGCGCTGGACACCGGCGCCGACGACTACGTGGTCAAGCCGTTCGGGAAGCAGGAGCTGCTGGCTCGGATCAGGGCGGTCATGCGGCGCCGCGGTAACGAGGCGGAGCCACGCGGCGCCGGTGAGCTGCGCTGGAGCTCGATCGTCCTGGACCGCGGCCGCCACACCGCATCCGTTGCCGGCGAGGAGCTCGTCCTGACGCGCACGGAATACAGCCTCCTGGCCTCGCTCGTCGCAGCCGCCGGCCACGTCGTATCCCACAGCTCGCTGCTGGCCGCGGGCTGGCCGGGCGAGCCCAACCCGGACCCGCAATGGTTGAAGCCGCACCTCGCCCGCCTGCGCTCCAAGCTCGAAGAGTCGGGCGCCCCGGTGCCGGCCTCAGTCCGCGGCGTGGGCTATCGGCTGGAAGAAGCGGGGTAGCCAGGCCCTTGCCGCGCGGCCGCTCGGACGCTACGGTGACGCGATGAGAGCCCGTCGATCGGACCCGTCCACGCCGACCAGGTCCGCGTTCGTGGCGGCGCCTGTGCCGGATGACATGGCCGCATTCGAACGGACGGATGGGCCGAGTGAGGATGCCGCGGTTCAGCCGGACGACGCCGCTCTCGTCGACGAACCCTGGCTTGGGCGACTGGTCACGGCGGACGCCCTCTTCGTGACCGACGAGCGGCAGCGAATTCGGGTCTGGTCGAGCGCCGCCCAGCGCATGCTCGGGTACACGCCGGAGGACATGCTGGGCCAGGTCTGCTACGGCGCGATCATGGGCCGCCGCCCCGAAGGCCATCCCGTCTGCAGCGTGAGCTGCCCGGTGACGCGCAATGCCCGCAGGGGACGGGGCACTGCCGCCTACGAAGTCACCGCGCTGGCGAAGGATGGCACGCCCCGTTATCTGACCAACACCGTGCTGGTGATCCAGGGGCGACGTGGGGCTTTCCGCGTGATCCACATGATGCACGAGTCGTGCGACAGGCCGCCCTCGAGGCCCGGGCGGGAGACGAGCGGCGCAACCGACAGTCTGGCCGCCGAAGCGCTGACACGGCGGGAGCTCGAGGTTCTCCGGCTGTTCGCACGCGGTTTGTGCCTCGACGAGGTCGCCGCCGAGCTTTCGATAAGCGTGTTCACCGCACGCAACCACAACACCAGCATCCAGCACAAGCTCGGCGTCCGGAATCGGCTCCAGATGGTGCTCGAGGGCATGCGTCGAGGCCTCGTTTAGCCCCAATCACGGGCCGCGGGACTCGGCGGGAATGGTGAAACTTCACCATGAACCGGGGAACTTCGGGGCGCAGGCTGCGTTCAGCGTCGAACCTGTCGGGCAATGTTCCGAACAGGACTGCCGTTTCGTCCACCGTCACGTGGATGGACCCTCGGCATGACATCGGATGTTCGGTGGAAAAGCTATGGGAGCGGTGAATGGATGCCCTTGATCTGGCACGCTGGCAATTCGCCATCACCACCGTCTATCACTTCCTATTCGTCCCGCTCACGATCTCGCTGGCGTTCATCGTGGCGGGTTTCCAGACGGCCTGGTATCGCAGCGGCGACGAGAAGTACCTGCGTCTGACGCGCTTCTATGGACAGCTGTTCCTGATCAACTTCGCCATGGGCGTTGTCACCGGCATCGTTCAGGAGTTCCAGTTCGGCATGAACTGGAGCGACTACAGCCGGTTCGTCGGGGACATCTTCGGCGCGCCGCTGGCCATCGAAGGCCTGCTGGCCTTCTTCCTCGAGTCGACGTTCCTGGGCGTCTGGATCTTCGGCTGGGACAAGCTGTCCAAGAAGGTCCACCTCGCCACGATCTGGATCACGGCCATCGCCACGGCCCTCTCGGCCTACATCATCCTCGCCGCCAACGCCTGGATGCAGCACCCGGTCGGCTCCGCCGTGAACGAGGTGGCCGGGCGAGCCGAACTGAAAGACTTCTTCGCCGTCGTTCTCAACCCGACGGTCCTGTCCGCCTTCCCGCACGTGATCGCCGGAGTGTTCATGACCGGCGGCGCGTTCGTGCTTGGCATCGCGGTCTGGCGGCTGCTGCGCCGGCCGGCAGAGGACCAGGCGCCGTTCCGGACTGCCGCCAAGGTTGGCGCCACGGTTCTGCTGGTCGGCAGCGTGTTCGTCCTGCTTTCCGGCGACGTCCTGGGCAAGAGCGTTGCCGCCGATCAACCTATGAAGCTCGCCGCGTCCGAGGGCCTCTACCAGACCGAGCAGCCGGCAAGTCTCTCCCTGGTCACGTTCTGGGGCCCGGACGGTAAGGAAGCGTTCTCGATCAAGGTTCCCAACCTCCTCTCGTTCCTGGCCACGGGCGACCCCAACGGCAAGGTCGTGGGCATCGACGACCTGCAGGCGCAGTACGCCGCGACATATGGCATCGGCGACTACGCCCCTAGCGTCCCGGTGACCTTCTGGAGCTTCCGCTTCATGATCGGCGCGGGCTTCCTGGCCGCCCTCGCCGCCCTGTGGTTCCTGTGGCGACTGCGTAACGGCGGCCTCCCGGGCAGGGGCGGCGTGGCGATCGCGATCCTGCTGCCCTTCCTGCCCCTGGCGGCGAACTCGTTCGCCTGGATCTTCACCGAGATGGGGCGCCAGCCGTGGATCGTCTTCGGTCAACAGCTGACGTCGGCCGGGGTGTCGCCGGGGGTGAGCTCATGGGAGGTCGCAATCACGCTGGTTGGCTTCACGCTCCTGTACGGCGGCCTGGCCGTGGTGGAGATGGGCCTGCTGCGAAAGCAGATCCGGGCCGGTCTTCCCCCCGTCGCGGCCTCAGACGAAGCCGCCGACCGCCCAATGACCTTCGGCTACTGAGGAGGCGGCCGTGCTTCGTGACATCTGGTTCCTGCTGATCGCGGTCCTCTGGATCGGCTATTTCGTGCTGGAAGGCTTCGACTTCGGCCTCGGGATCCTGCTGCCCTTCCTGGGTCGAACGGACGGGCAGCGGCGGGCTTTGATCAGGGCCATAGGGCCCGTCTGGGACGGCAACGAAGTCTGGGTTCTGGTTGCCGGGGGAGCGACTTTCGCCGCGTT
>CAZGUS010000229.1:0-3093 GCA_964529245.1 uncultured Anaerolineaceae bacterium | reverse complement strand
TGTCGACCCCAACACTTACGTCGGCAAGGGCAAAGTGGACGAGCTGATCGCTGCCAAGTCTGAGACCGGCTACACGATCCTGATCGCCGACGACGAGCTTTCGCCAGCCCAGCAGCGCGCTCTCGAGGAAGCCGTCAAGACCAAGGTGATCGACCGTTCGCGACTCATCCTCGACATCTTCGCCCTTCACGCGCAGACGCACGAAGGCCGGCTTCAGGTCGAGCTTGCGCAGCTCGAATACCAGCTGCCGCGCCTGACTCGAATGTGGACGCATCTCTCGCGTACCGGCGGCGGTATCGGCACCCGCGGCCCGGGCGAATCGCAGCTCGAGACCGACCGGCGCCTCGTCCGCGAGAGGATCAAGCGGCTCAAGGAGCGCGTCGACCACGTCGCGGAGCAGCGCCGAACCGCGACTCGCGCGCGCGACCGGCGGTTGTTCCCGACCGTCGCCATCGTCGGTTACACCAACGCCGGCAAGTCGACGCTGCTCAACGCGCTCGTGGGTCAGGTTGTCGTAAAGGCCGAGGACCGACTCTTCGCGACCGTGGATCCGACGTCTCGCCAGGTCAAGCTCGGCGACGGCCAAACGGCCATCGTGACCGACACGGTGGGCTTCATCCACAAGCTGCCCCACCAGCTCGTCGACGCGTTCCGAGCCACCCTGGAGGAGGTCACTCGCGCCGACGTGCTCGTGGAGATCGTCGACGCCTCGGACCGCCACTTCGCCGAGCACCGCGCCACCGTCCAGACAGTGCTCGACGACCTCGGCGCCGGCGCGAAGCCGCGTCTGGTGGCATTCAACAAGGCGGATCTCATCGAGGCGGCCGCCCGCGACGGCGACACGCCCGCCCCCGCGATCGCCGGCACGGTGCTGATCTCGGCCGTCACCGGGTACGGGCTCGAGACGTTGAAGGCCGAGCTGTCCGCGCTCCTCGCGTCGCTGTGGGTGGAAGTGGATGTCGCGATCCCGTATCGCGCCGGTGAGCTGATCGCCCGGATCCGCGAACGCGGCACGGTCGAACTCGAATACCGCTCCTTCGACGTGCGGGTCCAGGGCCGCGTGAGCCCCGCTCTGGCGGGCGAGCTCGAGGCAGCCGGCGCTCGCTATCGCGAATCCCTGAGCGCGGAGAACGGCGTCACGGCCGATGGCCGCGGCGCCACCGACGGCGGCGCCACCGACGCCTGATTCGCGGTTTCAGTCAGGCAATACGCGGCCATTCGGTGCCCGGTGGCTCGGCGCCCGATTGGAACATGCGTGCTCACTCAATCACACTAGCCCGTGCTCGTGTTACTACCCGTGTTGGCGGGGGGTGGACAACTGACAAAACTGCCACCCGTCGCGCCGAAACTGGTGGATAAGCCCCTTCTCTCGCCACGGTGGGCCATGCATTATTCGTCTTGCCCGGAGGGGCCAGCGAGATCGACACAGACTCAGCGGTTTCAACAGAAACGGTGTCCGATCTACGTGAAAGATCAGGAGCTCGCAAGGGTTTCTGGACCGGATCGCAGACCGTAGCCGCGGAAGTCGAGATGTAGAGGAGCCTGTGGCAGTTCCGGCAGTGGCCGGAGCGCAGGTCGCCGCTTGAGCGAGAAGTCCTCGGATTTCTTGCTTGCGGTGGTCAAAGCGGCCGGTACACGCGAAACCGCAGTCCGATCGAAGCGGTTCCTCTGGGCGCTTTTTTGTGTTCGGCGGCCGGTCGCCCGGCCGGCGCACTGGCTCGATCAGCAGGGTAGGGGAGACAGAGGGTATCCTCGGCTTCGACCCGTTCCCCGCACCCAAGGAAGTCGATGCCGTCCGCCGCCCCGTCCACGAATTCGATCGCGGCCGCAGCCGCAAGCCCTCGCGTCTGGATCATCGTGCCGACGTATAACGAACGCGAGAACGTCGGCCCAATCTGCGAGGCCATTCTCGCGACGGTGCCGCAGGCCAGCATCCTGTTCGTCGACGACGCGTCGCCCGACGGAACCGGCGAGCTTGCCGACGGCCTGGCGCGGCAGCACCCGAACGTCGCGGTTCTTCACCGTGAGGCCAAGCAGGGCCTGGGCCGCGCCTACGTCGCCGCCTTTCGCCACGTGCTGGCTAGAGGCGCGGACGTAGTGGTCCAGATGGACGCGGACTTCAGCCATCCGGTGAGGTTCCTGCCGGCCCTGCTGGCGCCGCTGGCGTCCGACCGCGCCGACCTCGTGCTGGGCTCACGCTACATCAGGGGAGGCCAGATCCCGCGCTGGAACATCATGCGGCGCCTGGTCAGCCGCGGCGGCAGCCTGTTCGCCGGCATCGTCCTCCTGATGCCCTACCGCGACCTCACGGGCGGCTTCAAGGCCTTCCGTGCCTCGGTCCTCAAAGCGATCGATCTCGATCACCTTCACGCCGGCGGCTACGCGTTCCAGATCGAGACGACCTTCAGAGCGCGCCTGGCCGGCGCTCGGATCGTCGAAGTGCCGATCACCTTCGAGGAACGCCGGGCCGGCCAATCGAAGATGAGCATGGGCATCTTCACCGAAGCCTTCCGGCTCGTGCTCGCCCTCCGCTTGACGACGCTCCACGGCCGTCGCCGAGCCCTCCCCGACGACCGGAGCCCGTCTCAGCGGGCATAAGAACGCCCGTTCTAACTTGCTTCGGAAACGGCTCTAAACGCGCCCGGCGGCGTGGGCAGCGCGTGGATAGCGCCACAGATCGCCGCCACGACCTTGCGCGGAAGGTGGATAAGCCGGTTGGCGTCGGCGCCGACGCCGGCTAGATTAATTCTTGCCCGGAGGGGCCACGAAATACCGAACGACTCGACCGATTCTCGGATCGGCCGAACGATGCGGGGTCGCGGTTCCTCTGGGCATTTCGTCTTCTCACACGTTCCGTCACCTGCGGCCCGTCGACGACACAGTTCGCCGTCGGGCCGCCTGGCTTCCATGAGGGGACACCGAGCCTGGTCCGTCAGCGACTGCGCCGCCAGGCGCCCAAACGAAGCCCCGCACCGGCGCCCACGTCTGGCTTCGGCACTACCGATAAGAGAGGTTATGTCCGTTCACGCCAATCCGGCTAAGGAAGGCGCAGGCAGATGACGTCCCGGCATGATCGGCTTAACCGACCGCCAG
>CAZGUS010000228.1:0-3099 GCA_964529245.1 uncultured Anaerolineaceae bacterium | reverse complement strand
GCCAGATCGAGGAGATCTTCGGCCGCGTCATCGACGAGGAGGGCCTGGCCCTCACGCGCGCCGAGCGCGTTCGCATGCTCGAGCAGATCACGGACGAGATCATCGGCCTCGGGCCCATGGAGCCTCTGCTCCGCGACGAGACGGTGACTGAAATCATGGTCAACGGCCCGCGCCAGGTGTACATCGAGCGCAGCGGCCGCCTCGAGCTGACAAACGTCGTCTTCCAGAACGACGACCACGTGATGCGCATCATCGATCGGATCATCGCTCCGATCGGCCGCCGCATCGACGAGTCGAGCCCGATGGTCGACGCCCGTCTGACCGACGGCTCGCGCGTAAACGCCATCATCCCGCCGCTGTCCCTGATCGGACCGGTCATCACCGTCCGAAAGTTCTCGGCTTCGCCGTTCACGGTCGACGACCTGATCCGCTTCGGCACATCGACCCCGGAGATGTTCGATTTCCTGCGCGCCTGCGTGGAAGCCCGCCTGAATATCTTCGTGTCCGGCGGGACCGGCTCGGGCAAGACCACGACCCTGAACGTCCTCTCGTCGTTCATCCCGAACGACGAGCGCATCATCACCGTCGAGGACGCGGCGGAGCTCCAGCTCCGACAGGAGCATGTGGTCACGCTCGAGTCGCGCCCACCGAACATCGAAGGACGCGGCGCGGTCCCGATCCGCGAGCTGGTCCGCAACTGCCTCCGAATGCGGCCCGACCGGATCATCGTCGGCGAGTGCCGAGGCGGCGAGGCGCTCGACATGCTCCAGGCCATGAACACCGGCCACGACGGCTCGATGTCCACCGGCCACGCCAACAGCCCGCGCGACATGCTGGCCCGACTCGAGACGATGGTCCTCATGGCCGGCGTCGACCTGCCTCTGCGAGCCATCCGCGAGCAGGTTTCCTCGGCCGTGGACCTCATCGTCCACCAGTCCCGCCTGAAGGACGGCACGCGCCGTATCGTGAACATCACAGAAGTCCAGGGCATGGAAGGCGACGTCATCGTCATGCAGGACGTGTTCGTCTTCGAGCAGACGGGCGTCGTCGAAGGCAAGATCCAGGGCCGCCTCCGCCCAACCGGCATTCGGCCCAAGTTTGTGGAGAAGTTCGAGGTCATGGGCATTCACCTGCCGCGCGGCCTGTTCGGCTTCGCGTAGAGGAACGGAGGCAGGGAGGCCGCTATGGTCATCATCGTCGCGCTGATCCTCGGCTTGGGGATCCTCCTGGTGTTCATCGGCCTGGCGACGTCCGGACGCGGATCGGGCATCAGCGCCCGACTCGAGCGCTACACCGCCAGCAAGCCCGAGGCCCCTACCACGACCGTTCAGGCGGGCGTGGGCATCGGCGACGTGCTGTCTCAGAGCGTGGCTCTCGCCCGCCTGAACAAGATCGTCGAGCAGCGCGACTTCGGCGCGAACCTGGCCCGCGACATCGCTCGCGCGGACCTCAAGCTCAAGCCGGGTGAGTTCATCGGCATATGGCTCGGCGCCATTGTCGGCGTGCCGGCTCTGTTCCTCTTCCTGAGCCTGATGCTGGCGCCTCTGGGTTCTCCGCTCGGGCTTCTGGCCGGGGCCGCCATCGGTGCCTGGATACCGCGCTTCTGGCTCGGCCATCGCCGCGCCGCGCGTCTCAACGCCTTCAACAAGCAGCTGCCGGACACCATCACCCTGATCGCAAACGCCCTGCGCGCGGGCTCCTCGTTCCTGCAGGCCATCGAGATGGTCGTGCGCGAGGCCCAGCCCCCCGTGACCGTCGAGTTCGGACGCGTGGTCCGTGAGGTCAACCTCGGTCTGGCGTTCGACGTCGCGCTCGAGAACATGGTCCGCCGGGTGCGCTCGGACGACCTCGAGCTGATGGCCACCGCAATCACGATCCAGCACCAGGTCGGCGGCAACCTCGCCGAGATCCTCGACTCGATCGCTTTCACCATTCGCGAGCGGGTCAGGATCAAGGGCGAGATCCGGACCCTCACCGCCCAGCAGCGGATGTCGGGCTACGTGGTCGCCTTCCTGCCGATCGGCCTCGTGGGCGTCCTGTTCGTCATCGCCCCAAAGTTCATGGAACCGATGTTCATGAACCCGCCCGGCATCATGAATCTGCCGGCCGGCGTGATCATCCTCATCGGCGCCGGGATCATGATGTTCGTCGGCTTCATGATCATCCGCACCATCATCAACATCGAGGTCTGAGATGTTGGTCTACGTCCTCGCCGGCGTTGCGGGCTTGGGGATCTTCATCGTCTTCCTGGCCCTGGCCAGCGGCGGTTCGGTCGATCCGGTCCAGGCCCGACTGACTCAGTTGGGCAACATCCAGGCCCGCAACCTCGAGGAGCTCGAGCTCCAGCAGCCGTTCGTCGAGCGCACCCTGCGACCTCTGGTCGCGCGGCTCTCGCGGACCGGCGGGCGTCTGAGCAGCGCGTCCTCGGCGGAGACGGCCGAGAAGCGGCTGGCGATGGCCGGCAACCCGGGCGACATGCGCCTGGCCGACTGGATGGGCGTAAAGATGCTCGTTGGCATCGGCTTCGGGGCGGCCCTCTTCGTGCTGCTGGGCGTTCTCGCGGGCGGAGGCATCTCCGGGCCCGGGGACCTGCCGCGGCCGTTCTTCTTCGGCGTGATCGGCTTCTTCATCGGCTATCTTGCGCCCGAGTTCTGGCTCGGCCGCAGGATCAAGGGCCGCCAGAAGCTCATCCTCAAGATGATCCCCGACACTCTGGATCTGCTGACGATCTCCGTGCGCGCGGGCCTGGGCTTCGACGCCGCGCTGGCCAAGGTGGTGGAAAAGCTGCCCGGCCCGCTGACCGACGAGTTCCGCCGCGCTCTGGCCGAGGTGCGCGTGGGCAAGGCCCGCCGCGAGGCCCTGCGCGACATGATCCCGCGAACACGGGTCCAGCCCCTGTCCAACTTCATCGGCGCCATCATCCAGGCCGAGACCCTGGGCGTCTCGATCTCCAAGGTGCTCCAGGTTCAGTCGGAGCAGCTCCGCATCGAGCGTCGCCAGCGAGCCGAAGAGATGGCCGCCAAGGCGCCGATCAAGATGCTCTTCCCGCTGGTCGGATGCATCTTCCCCTCGCTCTTCGTCGTGATCCTCGGCCCGGCC
>CAZGUS010000227.1:0-3105 GCA_964529245.1 uncultured Anaerolineaceae bacterium | reverse complement strand
TCTTTGGGGCCGAGCCCTGGTCCGAGGCAATGCGCGACCGGATCCAGGAAGACAGCGGCATCCGCGCCCACGACATCTACGGCCTCTCGGAGATCATCGGACCCGGAGTGGGCATCGAATGCGCCCACCAGAACGGCCTGCACATCTTCGAGGACCACTTCTATCCGGAGATCATCGACCCGGAGACGGGCGAGGTCCTGCCCGACGGAGCCGAGGGCGAGCTCGTCCTGACGACGCTCTCCAAGCAGGCCATGCCGATGATCCGGTATCGAACTCGCGACGTGACCTCGATCATGGCCGAGCCCTGCGCGTGCGGCCGGACCATCCGCCGCATCCGCCGCATCGGCCGCCGCTCCGACGACATGCTGATCATCCGCGGCGTGAACGTCTTCCCCTCGCAGGTCGAGACGGCTCTGCTGCGGGTCGAGGGCACGCTGCCCCACTACCAGATCGTGCTGACCCGGGAGAAGGGCCTGGACCAGATGGAGGTCAAGGTCGAAGTCACGCCCGAGATGTTCTCGGACGAGATCCGCAAGCTCGAGGCGCTGCAGAGCCAGCTCGAGTCGACGATCGAGAACATCCTGGGCCTTCGCGTCAAGGTGACCCTGGTCCAGCCGCGCTCGCTGGCCCGATCCGAGGGCAAGGCGAAACGCGTTTCGGATCTGCGCAACGTCTGACGAATTCACGGTCGTAGGGCGGGGCCGACGCGCCGCCCAAGGAGGCCAGCTATGAAGCTCAAGCAACTCTCGCTCTTCCTCGAGAACCGCCCCGGCCAGCTGCGCGCGCCGCTCGAGACGCTGGGCAAAGCCGACATCGACGTGCTCACGATGACCCTGGCCGACACGGCCCAGTTCGGCATCCTGCGCTTCATAGTCGCCGACCCCGAGCGCGCCCGGAAGGTGCTCGAGGCCGAGGGCATGATCGTCAGCGCCACCGAAGTGGTGCCGATCCAGGTCGAGAACAGGCCCGGCGGTCTGGCCTCGGTTCTGGCCGCGATCGAGGCGGCCGGCCTCGGGGTCGAGTACATGTACGACTTCGCCGCCCGCGCCACTCCGGACCGAGCGGCGATCGTGTTCCGCTTCGAGGATCCGGACCGTGCCCTCGAGGCCCTCAAGGCGGCCGGAGTCCGCGTCCTCACGAGCGAGGAGCTGCTCGGCAAGTAGACACGCCAGACGGCGGCGGCGGCGTCGCGGCGGAGGCGACGCCGGGCTTTCCGGCCAGGCGTGCCCGGACGCGGTGAACTCAGTCGCGGCCGCGCAGGAGGGAGAGGCTGAAGCCGCGCAGCTCACCCGTGGCAAAGCCGGCCACGATCGCGGGGTCTTCGTTCATGATGCGGCGCGCCGTGGCCTCGTCGGGAGCTTCGAAGACGGAGATTCCCGTGTTGATCCTGCCGAGCGTCGGGCCGGCCATGATGAGCGTCCCGTCGGCCAGCAGGCGCTTGAGCCGCTCGAAATGGAGGGCCCAGGCGCGCTTCTCTTCGGCCGTCATCGTGGCCGCGAAGTCCTCGCGTGGGGCGTGCAGGAAGTAGATCCATTCGGCCATGGTCGCCTCGACGGGGCTACGGGCAAATGGACGAGACGGCGCCTCGCCCGGCGCTACGATGATGGCCGCAAGCTTCGCACGCCAGACGCCGCCCGCGGCGTCTCACCGGCAGGAGGACGCAATGCGCCATCGGACGTTCGGGCGGATCGGCTGGAGTGTCGGCGAGGTCGGCTACGGGACCTGGGGCATGGGCGAGTGGTCGGGCTCCGACGACACGGAGTCGACGGCCTCGCTCGAACTGGCCGTCGCCGCAGGCGTCGACTTCTTCGACACGGCCCAGTCGTACGGCGGCGGCCGCAGCGAGCGGCTTCTCGCGCCCTTGATTGCCGCGCACCGCGGCGAGGGCATCCGGGTCGCAACGAAGGTTCCGCCCGGGAACGGCGAGTGGCCCGCCCGGCCGGGCGTCCCCCTGAGCGAAGTCTTCCCGCGCGATTACATGCGCGACGCCGTCGAGATCAGCCGCACGAACCTGGGCGTCGACGCGATCGACCTCCTCCAGCTCCACCAGTGGGACGACGACTGGCTGGCCGGGGGCGAGCTGGCGCGGACGGTCGCCGAGCTCAAGGGCGAGGGTTCGATCCGGGCCTTCGGCATCAGCCTGAACCGCCGTGAGCCGTGGAACGGAATCGCCGCCGTCCGCTCGGGTCTGGTCGACGCCGTCCAGGTCGTCTACAACATCTTCGACCAGGAGGCCGAGGACGAGCTGTTCCCGGCCTGCCGCGAGCACGACGTGGCAGTCATCGCCCGCTGCCCCTTCGACGAAGGCAGCCTGACCGGCAACCTGACCCTGCAAACCACGTGGCCGGCGGGCGACTGGCGCGGCAAGTACTTCAACCCGGACAACCTCGCCCAGTCCGTCGCCCGCGCCGACGCCCTTGAGCCGCTCGTCCCCGCCGGCACGACCATGGCGGACCTGGCCCTGCGCTTCATCCTCTCGAACCCGGACGTGAGCGCCGTCATCCCGGGCATGCGAAAACCGGCCCACGTGCGGACGAACACGGCCGCCAGCGCCGCGGGGCCGTTGCCGGCGGAGCTCATGGCCGAGTTGCGGCGCCACCGCTGGGATCGCGCCACGAAGAAGCGGTAGGCGCCGGGAGGGGCGCCCCGCAGCTGTTCGCCGCCCACGGCCCCGGAGGGCCGCCGGCTCCCGGCCGGGCCTATGCCCGAGCCGTCTCCCGAGCCAGCCTCCGCAGCACCGCCGGCAGGATCCCGCCCTGGCGGTAGTAGTCGAGCTCGATAGGGCCGTCCAGGCGGACGATCGCCTCGAAGCGGCGCTCCGTGCCGCTGCCGGCGCCGCCGCCGCCCGTGGTGCCACCGTCGGCGCGCGCCACGACCTCTACCCGCGACCGCGGCGCCGGCCCACCGGCCGGCAGAGCGATCGTGTACGCCTCGCGGCCTGTGAGCCCGAGGATCGCTGCGCTCTCCCCGGGGAGGAACGCCAGCGGCAGAATGCCCATGCCGACCAGATTCGAGCGGTGGATACGCTCGAAGCTCTCGGCGATCACCGCTCGCACGCCGAGCAGCCGCGGCCCCTTGGCCGCCCAGTCCCGGCTCGAGCCCGAG
>CAZGUS010000226.1:0-3128 GCA_964529245.1 uncultured Anaerolineaceae bacterium | reverse complement strand
ACAGGCTTTCGTTCGCGCAGACAGCCGACGAGTTCGCCCGCTGGCGCGACCTGCCACCGCGGCTTGCCCCAGTCGAGCCGGCACCGCTGCCAATCGACGTCGCCCGGCTCCTGCACCGTCTGCGTCTGCGCTACTTCCGGGAGGCGGCGCCGGCCGTCCTCGCTCGGGCCGGCGAAGAGGGTTGGGACCACGCCCAGGTGCTCAAGGTCCTTCTCGCCGAAGAGGCAGCCGGGCGGGATCACTCGACTCGCGAGCTCCACCGAAAGGCCGCACGCCTGCCATCGGGCAAGACGTTCGACGCTTGGGACCCGAAGGCCTCGGCCATCCCCGATGAGGCGCAGTGGGCCCTGCGATCGCTCGACTGGATGGGTCGAGCCGAGAACCTGGTCCTGGTCGGACCGAGCGGAACCGGGAAGAGCCACTTCGCCGAGGCCATTGCCCACGCTGCGATCGACCGCGACCTGCGGGTGTCGTGGTTCACGCTCGAGAGTCTGACCGCCACGATCGCCCGCTCGCGGATCGATGCCTCGACCGGGAACGTCATCGAATCGTCGTCGACGACATCGGTCTTCTACCCGCTGGCGCCGACGAAGCCGAAGCCCTCTATCGCCTCATCGACGCGGCTTATGAGAAGCGTTCGCTCATCGTGACCTCGAACCTGCATCCGGCGCGGTCCGACACGATCTTTCCGCGAGGACTCGCCACGGCAGCTGTCGACCGCCTGCTTCACCACGCCCACGTCATTCGTCACCGAGGGCCAATCGCATCGCCTCACCGAAGCCGTCGCGGGCAACGGCGTCCGCCCGCTCGTCCCTGCTCCATGACGACGCAGCAGTGGTCCGGCGTTCACCTGGTCGTGGTCGGTGGGTCTGATGTCCACTTAGTCGTGTCTTCAGAAGCCTCAGCAATGGCCGCCCTAACGGATTGGTGGCTGCCCAAGAGCCTCCAGCAACGGGTTGATCCACCCTCTAGCCATCCAGCGGTCAACTCGCTGCCGGAACCCGCCGCCGTGAATTGCCTGCTCGGCCGGGGCCAATATCCGATACCACCCACGCTCAGAGAGCCAGGCCTCGAAATGCACTTGGATCCCCACTTGCCCGATTGAGACGAACATCCTGTCCACGCTGCCCGGCGGTACAAATCCACCTCGCAACGTCGTGTAGTTGTTGCATGCATATAGCCGAGTCCCATCCGCGTCCGTTGCAACCAGGTCCGCGACAGGCGGATTCGTCGGCTGACCCCAGTTCTGGCGTTGCGGCCGTCCTGCCCAGTCGTCCGCCACCGAGAGTGCGTCTCCGTCGAACGCGAAGTCCAGGACGGTTCGATGGGTCGACGGTCGATGCCAGTCATCGTCGATGCGACCCTTCCAGTGCTGCGGTATCGGTGAGGTCACGGCTCCCAACTCCACTACGTAACCCTGCAGCCGAATCATAGGTGGGCTCAGTGGTGGTTACCACGACCTGGCACATTGGGCCCCGCTCGCTCAAGCGTGCAGATTCCTTGGCCGCCAGCGTTCAGTTCTGATGGCCGCGGTTGTGCAGTTCTTGTGACCGCCCGCGTTCAGATCCCGCTGTCCCTTGACAGGGCAGGCTCAGTGGCCGCCCGTGGGCAGATTCACTTGTTGTCAATGGCCAACTGAATCTGCCCATCCGCGGCCACTGAAACTGCCCACGGGCGGACAGTGAATCTGCCCACTGGCGGCACGCGGCTGCCAGGCGACCTCAGGCTTGCGCGCTTGCCGAGCGGGCGCGATTGGCTGTCAGGACGAGTCCGGCCAGCACAAGGGCCAGCGCACCAGCCAATAGGAGCGGAAACCACCACCCTGGCTCCTTTAGCCAGGCCAACGGGCCACCGTAGTAGGCGGACTGAAACTGCAGCGTCACGCTGCATGGAGCCTCGCCTGGGATCAACAGGGAATTGCAGTTGACTGATGTCGTCGCGAGCAGCCACGACCACATGAGGCCATGCCCGACGATCGCTCCGGCGACGCCCAATAGTCGGGGCCGTGCAAACGCCAGCGCGAGCACCACAAGCAGCTCAGGGACGATCAGGTCCGGATCCACAACGAGTGTGGCATACCCACCCACCAAGCCGACCCAGGCGCCGACGATCCACAAAGCTCCAGCCCGTCGCCACGACCAATTGCGAACGCTAACCGCACCAGTCATCTCGGTCCCTCAGACGGATTGCCGCCAGCAGCTTACCCTCCGGACGCCGCCTTTCCCAGGCAAATACAACAGGGATGAATTGGGGAGACAGGCCTCGAGTCCAGGACACTTCAACCGGACGCTTGAGCTGGTAGGGCAGCGCTGCGTCGTTAGGGAGCGCTGACGAGCGGCCGCACTCCTCGGCCTTCGATCGCCTCGGTGAGGCGATGCGATTGGCCCTCGGTGACGATGACATGGGCGTGGTGCAGGAGCCGATCGACAGCGGCTGTGGCAAGGCCTTTGGGGAATATCGTGTCGAAGCGGGCCGGGTGCAGGTTCGAGGTCACGATCAGCGAGCGCTTCTCATAGGCTGCGTCGACGAGCCGATAGAGCGCCTCAGCTTCTTCCGCGCCCGCGGGCAGCAGGCCGATATCGTCGACCACGACCAGTTCGGAGCGAACGATCCGCTCGACGACCTTGCCGGTTGAGGCGTCGATCCGCGAGCGCGCGATCGTTGCGGTGAGACTCTCGAGCGTGAACCAGGAGACCCGCAGGTCGCGGTCGATCGCGGCGTGGGCGATGGCCTCGGCGAAGTGGCTCTTTCCGGTGCCGGATGGTCCGACCAAGACCAGGTTCTCGGCCCGACCCATCCAGTCGAGCGATCGGAGCGCCCACTGCGCCTCATCGGGGATGGCCGAAGCCTTGGGGTCCCAGGCCTCGAACGTCTTGCCCGAGGGCAGGCGAGCCTCCCGACGGTGCAGCTCGCGGGTTGAGCGATCCCGTCCAGCCGCCTCCTCGGCGAGAAGGACCTTGAGCACCTGAGCATAGTCCCAGCCCTCGTCTTGAGCGCGGGCGAGGATCGCCGGTCCCGCTTCGCGGACGTGGGGCAAACGCAGCCGATGAAGGAGGCGAGCCAAGTCGAGCGGCCACGCCGGCGGCTCGGAGGCATGCAGGCGCGGCGGCAAGTCGCGCCAGCCGGCG
>CAZGUS010000225.1:0-3158 GCA_964529245.1 uncultured Anaerolineaceae bacterium | reverse complement strand
TCTACGGTATGGCGATCCTGCCGCTGGTCTTCGCCATACAGCCGCTCATCGCGGTGCTTCGCTTGTCGAGCGGGGCCGCCGGGGGCTTGGTCCATGAGCACGTGTTGCTCTACATGCTCGGCATCCCGACGCTCGTACCCGTGTTCGTCGCCGCGTACTCTGTCGCCGGAGAGCGCCAGCAGGGCACCCTCGAGCCGGCGCTCACGACGCCTATTCGGGGCGAGGAGTTTCTCATCGGCAAGGCGCTCGCCGCCCTTCTGCCGTCACTACTGATCGCGTATGCGGTGTTCGCGATCTTCGTTGCTATCGTCGAGGTCGAGGCCGCACCCAACGTAGCCACATCGGTCATGCAGCCGACGGACCTGCTCGCGCAACTACTCTTCACGCCACTTCTGGCCTGCTGGACGGTCTGGGTCGCGATCGCGATCTCGACACGGTCGAGCGACGTCAGGGTCGCGCAGCAACTGGGCGTGCTCGCGAGCCTTCCGCCGGTCTTCATTACCGTGATGATCGCGCTCAACGTGATCGAGCCGACTCCGCAGTTGGCCATCGGCTGCGGCGCCCTGCTGATCGTCCTGGATGTCTTCGGCTGGCGGCTGGTCTCCGGGCTGTTCGACCGCGAGCGGCTAATCTCCGGCAGCCACTGACGCAAACCGTCTGTTCAGCCGGCAGAGCTTGGGCGATCCGGAAAGGTGATACCTACTCGAATGGTCTGGGCGAGAGGAGTAGGGCCCACGCTTTCCAACTGATCTACGTGATCGAGCAGGCTGCTGGGCTGCTGGTTGAAGTGGCGTAGTCGGCGGCCGAGACAGTCGCCGAGAGCGAGGCAGCGATCCCGACTCAGAAACTCCCGCGACAATGGTTTCAGTCGCAGGGCCATCGTCGCGAGGAAGTCCACCGGCCGCTGCATGGGACAGTCGCCGGCCAGCGCGAGCAGATGCCATCCCCACCGACGAGCTCCGCTCGTTGGTCAGCGGTCGGCAAGAGCAGGACAGTCCGTCCCGGCGGCACTCGCTTTGTCAGCGCAGCGACGACCGTCGAGTTAGCCTCCGTGGGTGTCGCTTTCGGCGTAGCCGAAGAAAGAGGAGGGCCTGGATGACGTCGCGACCTCAAGCCGTCGACCTGGGCTTCGTAAACGCGTATCTGCTTGAGACCGAGGACGGGTTCCTGCTGGCCGATACCGGCATGCGCAGCCAACGCGCCGGTCTAGAGATGGCTCTCGCGGAGGCCGGCTGCGCGCCGGGGAAGCTCCGGCTGATCGTTGCCACCCACGGCGACATCGACCATACCGCCAACTGCAACTACCTTCGAACCAAGTTCCATGCACCTGTGGCCATGCACGCGGGCGATGTTTCGATGGTCGAAAGCGCCGACTGGCCCAAGAGGAAAGTGGCATCGCACTCGCTGAGGCTGATGCACAGGTTCATGCGCTCGACAGGCGTGACCAGGCGCATGGAGACCGGTTTCGAGCGGTTCACGCCGGATATCGAGCTCGTCGAGGGCCAGACCTTGGAGGCTTACGGACTCGCCGCGACGGTGCTGCACATTCCCGGCCACACGCCGGGCTCGATCGCCCTTGCCCTCGCGGATGGAGAGCTAATCTGCGGCGATACCATCGAGAACCGCGGCGGTCTGCATCCCACCAGGATCGTGGACGACGAAGTGCAGCTGAGCGCCGGCGTCGAACGGCTGCTGGCGTTGGATCTGGCCACCGTCTATCCAGGTCATGGCAGGCCGTTCTCATGGGGGCAGTTTCGGGTGGCTTACGGGCGGCACCGCCGGACGCCCTAGCGGCTCACGACGCCGGGCGCCGCTAACAGCACGGAGGAGTCAGCATGGTGGAGCTACGTAGAGTTCCGAGATACGCAGTCGCCCTCGTGCTGCTCGGCGGCGCGATGTGGGTCTTCAGCGGAGTCGTGTACGGTGCGCAGGTTGCTGCCTGCTCGTCCTGCGCCTCGGTCGTCCTGCCGCCTGGTGTCGATAGCTCGAGCTACTCCGCCGCCGCTCTGCGCAATCTGGCCTGGGACGATCTCTATGCCGATATGTACATCGCGACCGTCGGACTTCTCGTGATCGCGATCGGGACGTCGGCGTTCAGGCGTGGCCACCGCTGGGCCTGGTACTCGATGGTGGTCTTCGTTCTGGCAGCAGCGCTCACGAGCCTCCTCGACCAGCTGAGCTGGGGAGGCTGGTACACGTTCCTCTTCCTCGGCATGGTGCCCCTGCTGGGTGTGATCCTGTCAGCTAAGAGCTTCTTCGCCGGTGATCCGAAGCCAGACACCCTGGCGCGTTGATCGGCCGCCTGAACTACAGTCGATCTTGCCGGCGAGACCTCATTGGGCGTAAGCTTTACCCATGAGAACACGAGTAAAGACCGCTCGCCGCCGAGGCTACACGAAGGTGAGCGCCAAGAATCAGGTCACGATCCCGCAGGACGCCCTCGTTCGGGCTGGGCTCAAAGTGGGCGATCGCCTGCGAGCTGAGGCTGGCCGGCCCGGTGAGTTGATCCTGGTCCGCGAGGAGGATCCGGTCGATCGATTTGCCGGCGCCTTGACGGGCGCGTTCGCTCCAGATCAACTTGACGAACTGCGCCGCGAATGGCGCTGACGATCCTCGACGCCGGCATCATCATCGCGATTCTCGATTCGGGCGATGCCCACCATGCGGCGGCCAGGGAGGCCCTGACGCTCACTCGGAGTCGGGGTGAGGAGTTGGCGATCCCATCCTCCGCATACGCCGAAGTCCTCGTCGGGCCATACCGGCAGGGCGCCAGCGCGGTCGCGAAGGTCGATGAATTCCTGGCGGCTCTTCCGGCTCGAGTCGAGCCAGCGACTCGGGAGATCGCCGCAACCGCGGCCAGGTTGAGGGCCCAGCACGGCACGAAGTTGCGGCTGCCGGATGCGCTGGTCGTCGCCACGGCGGTTGAGCTGGGTGCTGCCTTGCTTCTGACGACGGACGCCGGATGGCCGTCGCTGCCGATCCACGTCACGGTCGTTGGGGGATCGCCGGCACCCTGACGCGAGAATGCTGACACTGCACGGGTAGTGGCAACCTACTCATATGGTCGGGGCGAGAGGAGTCGAGCCTAGGCTAACCCGCTCGTCGGGGATCTCGTCCGAGATATCGGATGTGCTGGGTATCTTCGGGGCGAGAGGAGT
>CAZGUS010000224.1:0-3190 GCA_964529245.1 uncultured Anaerolineaceae bacterium | reverse complement strand
TGGGTCGACGAGTGGTGCAAGCGCTGCAACATCTGCGTCGAGATCTGCCCCAAGGCCAGCCTCGTCCTGACCCACGACGCCATCATCGAAGCCACCGACTGCATTCGCTGCGGTTTGTGCGAGCGCTACTGCCCGGACCTCGCTATCGAGGTCCTGCCCAAGCGCGACGAGAACGGCAAGCTGCCGCCGGCCAGTCAGGCCGAAGAGGCTGCCTCGGCGCGCAACGCCGCCCCACCGCACATCCCCGACGTCGCCCGCGGACCGGCCGTCGCCGGAACAGATCCACATCGCGGCATCACCGACACGGAGAGCGCTCCGAAGGTCGACCGCGACAACCCGACCTGAGCCCACATGACGTACAGATGACCAAGCGACTCGTCCAGGGAAACGAGGCTGTGCTGCTCGGCGCTATCAAGGCCGGAGCCAGCCACTTCGCCGGCTATCCGATCAGCCCGTCGTCCGAGATCCTGGCCCAGGCCTCGGTCTACGCCTCGAAGCATCCGGAGTTCCGCTTCCTCCAGGAGGAGGACGAGATCGCCAGTGCCAACGCGATTCTGGGCGCAAGCCTGGCCGGCGCGAAATCGTTCACCGCCACCTCCGGACCGGGCTTCAGCCTGATGCAGGAGGCGATCGGCTACGGCCACAAGGTCGGCATCCCGTGCGTGATCGTCAACGTCATGCGCGTCGGCCCGGCGACCGGCATGCCCACGATGCCCGGCCAGGGCGACCTGAACCAGACGCGCTACGGCTCGACCGGCGACTACACCAGCTTCGTCTTCTACCCGTCGACCGTCGCGGAGTGCTACGAGTACACGATCCACGCCTTCAACGCGGCGGAGGAGACGCGCAGCCCGGTCATCGTCCTCTCTGACGCGTTCCTCGGCCATCTCAACGAAGTGGCCGATCTGGACGCGATCGACGTGCCCGTCGTCCCGCGCACGATCGAGCCCCTCGCCTCGGGCGGCACCCGGCTCTTCTCGGGAGTCGCCACGTACGCCGACGGTGAGCCGGCCACGGCCGATGCCGACGAGTTCATCCGCCAGTACCGCGAGTCGCGCGATCACCGCCTCCAGGTGGCGGAGAAGTACGCGTTCTACGAATACGGCTGGAACAAGGACTCGAAGACGCTGGTGATCGCCTTCGGCATAACCCGCCGCATTGCTCAGCCCCTGGCTCCGCATTTCGCCCTGTTCCGGCCCATCCGTATCTGGCCGACGCTGGACAAGGAGCTGGTCGAGGTCGCCGGGCGCTACGAGAACATCATCGTCATCGAAGGCAGCGACGGGCAGTACGCCAACGTCGTGGAGCGGATGCTCCTGCGACGAGTGCAGCGCGTGCCGCTGCTGGGCGGCCGAATGAGCCTGGAGGCAATTCGAGAAGGCCTCGCCGAAATCGGCATGCTTCCGGCAGAGTCCGCGCCGTCCGGGTCGCCGGCCCGGGTCGGCTGACCCGCGTCCCCGCAGAGGTTCACCGCAATGGCAGTCAAGGACAAGCTCAAGACCGATCTCTTCCCCACCATCTGGTGCCCCGGCTGCGGCATCGGTTTGATCATGCAGCAGCTTGCGACCGTCATGGACGATCTCAGCCTGGACAAGCGGAACACCGTCCTCATCACAGGCATCGGCTGCACCGGCCGGATGGGCGCCTATATGAACTTCGAGTCGGTGTACACGCTCCACGGCCGGACCCTGCCGGTGGCCGAGGCGATCAAGCTGGTTCGTCCGGAGCTGAACGTCATCGTCGTTTCGGGCGACGGCGACATGGCCTCGATCGGCGGCAACCACCTGATCCACTCGATCAGGCGCAACGCCAACATCACGGTCCTGTGCAACAACAACGAGATCTACGGGCTGACCGGCGGCCAGACCGGGCCGACCACGCCCCAGGGCACGAACACGATCTCGTCGCCGGCAGGGGCGGCCTACACGCCGATCAACCTGCAGGGCGTCGTGAACACGAACCCCAACGCCTACTACGCCAAGACCACGGTCTACCACCAGGGTCCGATGCGCAGGGCCATCAAGGAAGCCATCGAGTGGCCGGGCTTCTCGTTCGTCGACATTGCCAGCCAGTGCATCGAGAACAACGGCCGGCGGATCGGGTTCGCCAGCGCCAACGACATGCTCCAGTACTACAAGACCGAGTACAAGGCGGCGCCTCCCGGCTCGACGCACCTGGAACCGCATCAGACCGGTATCGTCAAAGGCCAGCCGATGCCCGTGGCAAGTTCGGCCGGATCCGGCAACGGGTCGGCCGAGTAGCCCGCGCAGGGCGGAGGAGGATCGAATGGCGGCCAAGACCATAGTCATCGACGGGGTCGGCGGTCAGGGCGTTCGGGTCATCGGCAACACCATGGCCAGCCTGCTGGCTGTCATGGGCTACGAAGTGACGCTCCTGTTCGACTACGACTCGTCGGTTCGCGGCGGCATGAGCGAGGCGTTCCTCGCCTACGATCGCGAGCCGATCTCCAACTTCGTGGTCGAATGCGCCGACGTCGTGCTCCGCCTCGCGGATCGCGGGCCGACTCACTTGAGCACGGACCACCTCATCGCCGATATCGGCCTGACCAAGCCCGGTGAGACCGGCGAGGAGATCCCGTTCCTCCAGCTCGGAGTCGAGAAGTTCGGGCGCGACCTCTTCGGCAACATGATCGCGCTGGGCCGGCTCTTGTGCGTCTGCGACGTCGACTTCACCGATCAGCACCTGCGCGACGCCCTGCCCAAGAAGTACATCGACGACAACATCGCCGCCATCAAGTACGGCTACGGGCTGGACAAGGACTCGATCAAGGCGATCGTGCCCGAGCAGGCGGCCAGCCGCTTCGCCGAGCGCTACGCCGAACGCGTCCTGGCCGGCACAGTGCCGGCCGAAGCCGTCGAGCAGGCGGCGGCGCGCAGCTGATGAGCCCGCGCCACAGGAGCCGCGGTCGGCATGGGGGCGGCAACGGCGCCGGTGCGCCCGGCAACGCCGCCGCCGTGATCGCGCCGGACGAGCCCGCGATCCCGGCGGAGTCGGTCGCCGCGGAGGTGGCAAGTCCAGAGGCGCGAGTCGAAGTGCCGCTCGACGAACCCGGCTCGAGTCCATCGAACGGCGCCGCCCATCTCAACGGGTACCGGCCGAACGGTGCGGCCGGCGCAGGGTCCTACGGCCCGCCGCGTGGCCCGTCGCGCGGCCCCTCGCGCGGGCGCCC
>CAZGUS010000223.1:0-3230 GCA_964529245.1 uncultured Anaerolineaceae bacterium | reverse complement strand
GCGTGCCGGAGTGTAGCACCTCGCCGATGCCGCTACGCAGCAGAGTCCGGTCCATTCTGGCGAGCTGAACGACCGGGTAGGCCGGAGCGACCTGCTCGATCAAGGCGTCGATCCGGTCTCGATTAGCGATGACCTCGGCGACGAGCGACCGGGCGAACGCGGCCGTCGCTTCGTCGGCCCCGCCCTCCGCGACGTGACGCTCCAGAATCGCGGCCGCGGTCCGCTGGCCGAACTCGGCCTCGAACAGGGACGCCAGGGCCAGGCGTCGCCCCAGCCGAGCGGCCGTCACCTCGTCGGGCGTCCTCTTGCGCGTTGTCGCTGCCCCGCCCGGCCCCGCGTCGCCGGCGGCTCGAGTCACGATCCCCAGCCCCCGACGCCGTCGACGACCACCGTCACTTCCCCGAGCTCGAGCGCCAGAAGCCGCACCACCGTCGCGCCGACGGCCTGGCGCACCTGGGCCGCAAGCGGCCCGAGCGGATGGCCCGGCCGGGCCACGATCCAAACTCGCAGCGAGACGCGCCCTTCGCCGAAGCGGGCCCGAACGGGCGAGCCCGAGAGTCGGGCCAGGCGCCCGCCGCGGCTCACCTTGAGCACGCCGGGAACCTCGAGGGCCGCGACGCGAACCATCTCGACGATGACTTCGTGGCTGACCGTCAGCGGGTCGCCGGGCGCGGCGCGAGCGGCGGATACTGGGTTGTCGTCGGCTGTGTCGTGAGAGTGGCCTGCCATCTCGTCTCCGATCAAGCCTGCGGCTTTGTGACCTGGCCGCGGATCGCGCCGGCGATCAGGTCGGGGATGCGCGCCCGTGCCGCTGTGGCGCCCGCCTCGACGGCGAATTCGATCATGCGCCGTTTTGCGCTGCCGTGCGTGATCAGGACCATGCCCTTGACGCCCAGCAACGGCGAGGCGCCCATGCGCTCGTAGTCGAAGGTGCGGCGGATGCGGTTCGCGCCGGGCCGCATGAACAGGTACCCGATCGGCCCGAGAGGCAGTCGCTTGAACTCCTTGGTCCAGAGATCGGCGATGAAGCGGGCCAGGCCCTCGAAGAACTTCATGGTCACGTTGCCGACTACGGCATCGCACACGACCACGTCGGCCATGTGCTTGACCAGGTCCCTGCCTTCGACGTTGCCCACGAAGTTGAGGCTGCCGTCCTCGTCCAGCAGCTGAGTCGCCTGCTGGATGGCCTGATCGCCCTTGCCCTTCTCCTCGCCTATCGAGAGCAGCGCGACGCGGGGATTGGCGACTCCAAGGACGCGCTCGGCATAGATCGAGCCCATGTGGGCGTACTGGTAGAGGTTGTGGCCGGTGGCGTCGACATTGGCCCCGATATCGAGCAGGACGAACGGGCCGGTCTCGGTGACCATCTGGACCGCCAGCGCAGGCCGGTCAACGCCCGGCAAGCGGCCCAGCCGCAGAACTCCGGCGGCCATGCCGGCCCCCGAATGCCCGGCCGTCACCAGGGCGTCGCCCTTGCCCTGCTTGATCAGGTCCATGGCGACCATGATCGAGGAGTCTTTCTTGTTCTTGAGGGCGAGCGCTGGCGACTCGTCCATCTCGACGACCTGGCTGGCCGCGACGACCTGGACGTTGGCCGGCAGCGGGCCGCCGGCGGCCTTGTCGATGGCCTCGGGAATGCCGACCAGCAATACCGTATCGGCAGGATGCTTGCGCGCCCAGGCAACGGTCCCGGAGACGATCTCCAGGGGCGCGTGATCGCCCCCCATCGCATCTACGACGACGCGGACGGAGCTCCCGTCGACCGTGCGAACCGTGGTCAGATCCACAGGCTCAGGCAGGCTGCTGCGGCTTTTCCTGCTTGATCTCGACCGTGGGCCGACCGGCGTAGTAGCCGCAGTTCGGGCAGGCATGATGGACCTGCTTGGACTGATGGCAATGCGGGCACGGCTCGAGGTGAGGCACGGAAATGGCGAGGTGAGCGCGACGATCGCCCTGGCGAGCGTGTGAGACTCGCCTCTTGGGAACACCCATTGTCTGACTACTCCTTATGCTCCGGCGCGGTGCCACTCGGCTGGCCGGGAGATGGCGCCGGGGCGCGACGGTCCTGTCCGCTATCGAGTAATGGGAAGCATACCCTGCCCGCAGGGCCGACGGCGGAGTTTACCCGACCCTGGGCTCGCCGTCACTACGTGGCCGGTCACGGGCCTAGCCGGGCGGCCGGAATCGCGGTGGACGGAGGACGCCGGGCGTCCCCTACCCCAGGTCTCGCGACACCGTGATGATGTCCTTGAGCTGCTCCAGCCGGCTCATGACTCTGGCCAGCTGGGCCACCGAGGCAACCTCCAGAGTGGCCTTGACGGTGGCCGTCCGGTCGGGCGTGACCTGCACGTTGGCCGACATGATGTTGACCTTGTTCTCGGCCACGACCTGGCTGATGTCCGACAACAGGCCCGTTCGGTCGTAGGCCTCGATCCGGATCGAGATTGGGTACGTCTGCTGGACGGCCTTCTCCCACTCGACCTCGATCATGCGGGCCGTCTCGCGCTCGTTGAGCACGGTCTGGCAATTCTTCAGGTGAACGGTGACCCCTTTGCCTCGAGTGATGAAACCGGTGATCGGGTCGCCCGGAATCGGGTGGCAGCACTTGCCGAAGCGAACCAGGAGATCGCCGACGCCTTTGACCCGGACACCGCCCTGGCGCGATGGGCTGGGCGGCGGCGACGTCGGCGGCAGGGCCAGCTGGGCGTCGTCGACGACCCCCAGGCGAGACACGACCTGTTGCGCCCCCACGGCGCCGTATCCCACGGCGGCGTAGAAGTCGTCCAGGTTGTCGAACTTGTAGGCCCGCGCAATCTCGAGGACTCGATCCTGGCCGACCGCGCCGAGACTCGTTCGGGCCAGACGCCGCAGCTCGCGCTCGAGAGACTCGCGGCCGTGGGCGATGTTCTCGTCACGCTCCTGGCGTTTGAACCACTGCCGGATCTTCTCGCGGGCGTGGCTGGTCCGGACCAGGTTCATCCAGTCGCGCGAGGGGCCGTGCTCGCCCTTGGTGGTCACGATCTCGACGATGTCGCCGTTCTGGAGCTTGTAGTCCAGCGGGACGAGGCGGTTGTTGATCTTGGCGCCGATGCAGCGATGGCCGATGTCGGTGTGGATGCGGTAGGCGAAGTCGAGCGGGGTCGCGCCCGCCGGCAGATCCTTGACCTCGCCCTTCGGCGTGAAGACGAAGACCTGGTCCTGGAAGACGTCGAGCTTGACGCCCTCGACGA
>CAZGUS010000222.1:0-3239 GCA_964529245.1 uncultured Anaerolineaceae bacterium | reverse complement strand
AGTACGGCATCAGCACCTCGAACCGCAACTTCCAGGGTCGCCAGGGCAAGGGCGGGCGAACGTTCCTCGCCTCGCCGCTGACGGCCGCCGCGAGCGCCGTCACCGGCGTCGTCACCGATCCGCGAACCCTAGCCGCCCCGCGATCCGCGGCCGTGGAGGCCAACTGACATGCCCGAACCGTTCGTCAAGGTCACGAGCCGAGTCATCGCCATCAACCGCGCCAACATCGACACGGACCAGATCTGCCCGGCCCGCTTCCTCAAGATCACCGACAAGGCCAACCTGGCCGACGCGCTCTTCTTCGACTGGCGCTTCACGCCGGACGGCAAGCGGCGCGAGCCGGTCTCGTTCATCGACGAGCCGCACAACGCCGGCCGCCAGATCCTGCTGGCCGGCGACAACTTCGGGGCCGGATCGTCGCGCGAGCACGCGCCGTGGGCGCTGCGCGCATGGGGCATTCGAGCCATCGTCTCCACCAGCTTCGCCGACATCTTCAGCGGCAATGCGCTCAAGAACGCGCTCCTGCCGGTGGTCGTTTCGGCCGACCGGCTCGTGGCGCTCCAGCGCCTGGTCGAGGCCCGGCCCGACGGCGAGTGGACGGTCGACCTCGAAGCCCAGCAGGTCACGCTGCCCACGGGCGAGTCGTTCGCCTTCACGATCGACCCGTTCGCCCGGACGATGATCCTGGCCGGCACCGACGAGATCGGCTACGTCCGCTCGAAGCTTCCGGCCATCGAAGCCTGGGAGGCCGGCCATCCGGCCCGCGTCGACACCCGAGAAGGCGCCGCCGCGCGATAGCCCCTCGCTCCGCTCGCTCGAAGCCCGCCGCGCTCCGGCGGGCTTCTTCATGTCCGCCGCCTGGGACAACTCTTGACAGGCCCGGGGACGCGCCAGTAGCATCTACATTGGATTACGAGGTAGCGGCGCAGGCGGGCCGGCCGCACGACCCGAACCGAGGTGGAGAGCGTGGGAGCCGGCAGGATCCGGGGCCAGTTGCTCAAGGGAACCACTCCCCTGCTCGTCCTGAGCGTGCTGCGCGACGGCGAGCTGTACGGCTACGAGATCGCCCAAAAGGTCCGCGAGCGGAGCGGCGGGACCTTCGCCCCGAGCGAAGGAGCGCTGTATCCGGCGCTCCACAGCCTCGAGGCGGAGGGCGCGCTCCAGGCCGACTGGCGCGACAGCGACAGGGGTCCGCGGCGGCGCTACTACCGCATCACGCCCAAGGGCAGCGGCCTGCTTGCGGAGCACGAAGCCGAATGGGCCGCCTTCTCGGTGGGAATGGCGCGGGCGGTCGGGACGCGGGCCGATGGCTAGGCTC
This sequence comes from uncultured Anaerolineaceae bacterium, assembly GCA_964529245.1. GTDB lineage: Bacteria > Chloroflexota > Limnocylindria > Limnocylindrales > CSP1-4 > Fen-1039. The sequence continues at coordinate 1,921 of CAZGUS010000222.1, read as the reverse complement.
GCGGCGGCGGCTCTTGCCTCGATCGTCCTGATCCTGGCGACGGCCGAGTTCGCGAGACCGGACACGCTGTTCGTGACCATCGTCGTACTGCTGGTATGGGCGCTGTGGGGCCAGGTCGAACTGGGCAGGCGCAACACCCGGGCGGCGGCGAGGACGCAGGCGCTCATGGAACACGTCCCGGGTCCTCTTCCCGACGAGGCGGCCGAATTCCTGGCTCGCGTCGACTCTCAGCTCGAATTGCCGGCCGGAGTCCGCGCCGAGATCCGGGCCGAGCTGGCCGACCACATAGACGACTCCATCGCCGCGATTCAGGCCGAAGGGCGCGACCTCGACTTCGCGACCGGCGAAGCCCTGGCGCGCCTGGGTCGGCCGGACGAACTGGCACGGCAGCTCCGCAGAGCCCACCGGACGACGCGACGGCTGCTCGCCGGTGCCGCCGGCGGCGTCTGGGCGGCAGGCGCCGGAGCGATTCAGGGCTCGATCCTGGCTGTCTGGATCCTCTTGGTTGCGGCGGTCGTGATCGGCATAGGTCTGAAGCCGCTGATCGACTTCGTCGCCACTCACGTCATCCCCATCCAGTTCGACCAGAACGAATTGGGCTTCGGCACAGCGGTCGGAGCGGCTATCGCCTGGGTGCCGGCGTTCGTCGCCGGCCGCCGGGCGGTGCGAGCGTGCGCGACGATCAGCGGCCGGACGCGGAACGAACTCGCCCCCTGGTGGGCGCTCGCCGGGATGCTCGGACTCGGGTGGCTCGTCGTTTTCGTGTTCACCGACCAGCAGAGCTGGCTCGTCGTCGCGTTCGAGCTGGCCATCCCGCTGGCCTTCGCGGCCGGGGCGCTGACGAAGTTTCGGGCGCGTGTTCCGGCTGTGACCGGCCAGCGACTGCGCGTTGGCGGCGGGCTGCTGCTGATCGGCACGATCGTGCTGGCCTCCGTATACGGACTGACCGGGGTCGCCCGGCAGACCCCGACCCCCGGTTGGGGCACCAGCTACACGGACGACAGCATCGGCTGGAATCACGTGGCCCCCCATTCGCCCGATCAGTCGATCAACCTCGACTATTGGGGCTACGGGGTCGGCGACGCCCTGAAGATCAACGTCCAGGACCCGGCCACGCTGTCCGCCTTCCACGACCTGCGCATCGAAGCCTGGCGCGCCGTCGCTTATCCAGGCGCTCCGTCCGACGTCAGGCTCGGCCTGCTGGACACCGGCTACTCGGCGCCGTATGCGACCGCACCGGCACTGGTCGGTCCGGACGGCGCGATCGAGGATCCCATCAGCCTGAACGGCTCCCGCACTCCGAGATGGTGGATCTTCCTGACCGGCACCGGCGCGGACGGCCGGCGGTACTGGCTCGGTAGCCGGCCCTTCTTCCTCGAACGGAACTTCAGCGGCACTATCTGGGACTGGCTCACGGCTGCCGCCTAGTTCGGCCGGGCTTGCCGCGGCCGGCGCGGCGGCGGCGGGGCCCGGCGACGACTACACTCCTCGGCGCGGCCGGCTCGCATCTGGGCCGCGTCGGTACGGTGGTGGTAGATGTACCAGTCGGAAGCTGACGGCTCCATGATCGTGGACGAGGGGATCCGCCGCGCCATCGTCGAGGCGCTGCGCGGCCAGGACCTCTCGGGCTTCGAGCTGTGGCGCTGGCTGGGCGCGGAGCAGAGCATCCCCGGGCGTCTCACGGAAGCCCGGCTCTACCCCACGCTGTACCGGCTCGAGGCGGAGGGCCTGCTCCAGAGCGACTGGCATGAGGGCGAACGAACCAGGCGCAAGTACCGCCCGACCGCGCGCGCAACCGAAGACGACGAGGAACCGGACCTGCCGCCGTCCGCCCCAACGGCCAACCAGGGCCAGTTCGGGACGGCCGATCGCTCCGAACGGCGCCCGGCCAGCCCCGATCCCGAGGCCGGTTCAAGATCGG
>CAZGUS010000221.1:0-3270 GCA_964529245.1 uncultured Anaerolineaceae bacterium | reverse complement strand
GCGGGGGCGAGACGGGAGAGCCGGGCGAGCCGTCGGCCGGCACGCGCCGATCGCCCGTCCGGCACGCGATCGGCGCGTGTGCGACGATCCGTCCATGAGCACTGAAGCGATGGAATTGAGTCGGCGGCTGGGCGGGGTCCGGGCCTTTCTTCTCGACATGGACGGCGTTCTGATCCTGCGCGGAGAGCCCATCGCTGGCGCAGCCGAAGCGCTGGCCGCGCTCGACGCCCGCGGGTTCCCTTATCTGCTGGCGACGAACACGTCGCTGGTCAGCCGCGCGACCCTGGCCAGGGATCTCGGCAGTGTCGGCCTGGCCGTCGGGGCCGACCGGATCGTCACCGCCGCGTCGGCCGCGGCCGCGCACGTGCGGCGCCGCTTCGGCGGGGAGCGGATGTACGTGATGGCCACGCCGGACGCTCGGGACGAGTTCGAAGGGCTGCGGCTGCTGTCGAACGAGGAGGCGGCAGATCCCGGCGCCCGCGCCGCGGTCGTGGTCGTGGGCGATGCCGGGCAGGACTTCACCCCGCGAAATCTCCAGTCGGCGTTCACTCTGCTGCGGGGTGGGGCCCGGTTCGTGGCGATGCACAAGAACCGCTGGTGGCTGACGCCCGCCGGGCCGACTCTCGATTCCGGAGGCTATGTCGTCGCCCTCGAGTACGTGACGCAGCGCCGGGCGCTGGTCGTCGGCAAGCCGTCGCGCCCGTTCTTCGCCGAGGGCGTGCGGCGGCTGGACGAGATGGTCGCCGCGGCCGGCGGTCGTCCGCTCGCCCCGGGCGAGGTGGCGATGGTCGGCGACGATCTCTGGAACGACGTTCGCGGCGGCCAGAAGGCCGGGCTGCGCGGAGTCTTCGTCCGATCCGGGAAGCACGGCGACCTGGAACTGGCGCGGGCCACGGCCGGGCGCGGAGGCCGCGCTCCGGAAGCCGTGGCGTCATCGATCTTGCAGGTCGTCGCCGCGCTGGCGGGTTGACGCGCGCGGGCCCCGATCGTTAGCGGTGCCGACGGTCGTCGGGCGGATCACCGCGGGCCTCGCCCGCACCGCGCGCTAAACTGCGGGCAGATGGCTGCACCCTGCTGCGGGCGCGCGGCTCGCGGCGGTGCAACCGGTCCCAGGTGCGTCACACCAGGAGCGCGTTCGGATGACCGCGACGTCTGAGCCCCGGCTCAAGATCACGTACGCCACGATGCGAAACGACAACGAGCAGCTCCATGCCTCCTACGACGCCGGCCTCGTGACCGCTCGCAAGGAGCTCGGAGGCACCCACGGCATCTACGTCAACGGGGAGTGGCGCCCGGCCAAGGACACGTTCGAGAAGCGCTCGCCGATCGACGGGTCGCTCGTCGGCCACTTCGCCAAAGGCACCCGCGCGGACGTTCGAGATGCCATCGCCGTCGCCCGCGCCGCCGCGCCCGGCTGGGCCCGGACGCCCTGGCTCGAGCGCATCGCGATCATGCGCCGCATGGCCGACATGATCAGCGAGCGGCAGATGGAGTTTGCCGCCCTGATGGCCATCGAAGTCGGCAAGAACCGGCTCGAGGCCCTCGGCGACGTCGAGGAGACGGCCGACCTGATCCGCTACTACTGCGATCAGTTCGAGGCCAACGACGGCTTCGACCACCCCATGGGAAACCTCGGCGACACGACGGTCCACACCCGCTCCGTGCTCAAGCCGCACGGCGTGTGGGCGGTCATCAGCCCCTTCAACTTCCCGATGGCACTCTCCGGCGGACCTGCCGGCGGCGCGCTCGTGGCCGGCAACGCGGTCGTGTACAAGCCTTCGAGCGATGCCCCGCTGTGCGGCGTCAAGCTGGCCGAGGTGGCGGACCTGGCCGGCCTGCCGCGCGGCGTCTTCAACATGGTTACCGGCCCCGGCGGAACGGTCGGCGCGGAGCTGCAGGAGAACGAAGGCATCGACGGCCTGCTCTTCACCGGCTCGTTCGAGATCGGCTTCAACTCGATCTTCAAGTTGTTCAGCAAGCGGTTTCCCAAGCCGGTCGTGGTCGAAATGGGCGGCAAGAACCCGGCCATCGTGAGCGCCCAGGCGGACGTCGAGGAGGCGGCCGAAGGGATCGTCCGGTCGGCCTTCGGTTTCGCCGGCCAGAAGTGCTCGGCCTGCAGCCGGGTCTACGTCGAAGCGCCCGTCTACGCCGCGCTGATGGAGCAGCTCGTGGCCAAGACCAAGGCACTCGCCATCGGCGACCCCACCGATCGCAAGGTCTGGCTCGGCCCGCTGGTCAACGCCAACGCCGTCGCCACCTATGACGCCGCGGTCGCCGAAGCCAAGCGCGACGGTCGGATCGTCTTCGGCGGGGAGCGGTTGGCCGGAAAGCCGAGTGACTTGTTCGTTGCGCCGACGATTGTCGCGGACCTGCCGTTCGAGCACCGCCTCTGGCACGACGAGCTGTTCGTGCCGCTGATCACAGTCGGCCAGGTCAAGTCGCTGGACGAAGCCTTCGAGCTGGCCAACGACACGATCTACGGCCTGACGGCCGGCTTCTTCAGTGAAGACAACGAAGAGATCGAGCGGTTCAAGGAGGCGATCGAGGCCGGCGTGATCTACATCAACCGCCGCGCCGGCGCGACCACAGGTGCCTGGCCGGGCATCCAGCCGTTCGGCGGCTGGAAGGGCTCCGGAACGACCGGCAAGGCATCGGGCGGCATGTACTACGTCCAGCAGTTCATGCGCGAGCAGTCGCAGACGCTCGTCGACTGAAACTCCGAATCCCGGCGCCCGACCCCAGTCGACGGGCGCCGGTCGCTCCTCGCCGCCGGCCGCTCGGCTATACTGGCGGGACTATCCAGGCTGCATAAAGGCTATCCGTCGCTGCGGCAGCTGCGCCCGATCCGCGGCCCGCAATCATCGTGTCGAGGTGCACCGTGACTCAGGCTCCCGGCAAGCTCGTCCAGGCTCCCGCCGTTCCCCACATCGTGACCGAGCTGCCCGGCCCGAAGGCCCGCGCGCACATCGAGTTCGACCGCCAGTGGACTTCGCCGAGCGTCCCGCGGGCCTATCCGGTGGTCCCCGTGCGCGGCGAGGGATGTGTCATCGAGGACATCGACGGCAACCTCCTGCTCGACTTCAACGCCGGCATCGCCGTGACCTCGACCGGCCACTGCCATCCCGACGTGGTCCGGGCGATCCAGGACCAGGCCGCAAAGCTGATCCACTACAGCGCGGACTTCTACCTGCCCATCTACGCCGAGACTTGCGCCGAGCTGGCTCGCATCGCGCCGATGAAGGAGAAGTGCCGGGTCTTCCTGAGCAACTC
>CAZGUS010000220.1:0-3294 GCA_964529245.1 uncultured Anaerolineaceae bacterium | reverse complement strand
AGCTGGCTACCGTCTTCGTCGACGACCCGCACGTCGAACACACGGATCATCTGATTGATGCGCAGGTCTCGGCTGATGGCTAACCCCTTCGTACGTGTTCCGGTTGCCGGCGACCGGGTATTCTTCCCGGAAACAGGCGAGCAGACCAACCCGGGGCACGGCTGCGCCGGGCGGTCGCCCGCGGGACTATAGCACAGGGATTCCGGCACCGGCAAACGCCCCGTCGACACGTTTCGCAGCGTTCCGCCGTCGTTTTCCGAGCGGTGTGTGATGATGCCTGCGATACGAGCGAAGTTGTCTTGAGGAGTGAACATGGGGCGGTCAGTTCTGGCGTCTGCGTTGGCTACGGTCCTGGTGGCGGCGGCAATCGCCGGATGCCAGAGCCAGGCGCCCACCCCTTCCCCGACCCCAAGCCCCACCCCTTCCCCAACGGCCAGCCCGACCCCAACCCCGATCCCCTCCCCCACTGACACCCCCGTGCCAACCCCGACCGTGGACCCGAACGCAACGCCGACCGCCCGGCCCACCGGTGGACCCGGCGCGTTCTACATCGTCAGGGACTACGAGCAGGACCTGCTCTCAGGCAACTTTGCGGCGGCGTGGGCCATGCTCAGCAAGAGCACCCAGAGCTACGCCAAGTGGGGCACCCTGGCCGGCTTCACGAAGGACCGAACGGCGTTCCTGGCCACGTCCGGGACCACCTTCCAGGAGGAGCTGAGCCCGAGCAACACGTTGACTCTGCGCCAGTGGATCGAGGGCGCGAACTGGATGGCACAGATCAACCAGGCCACGGCCTATGTGGTCAGCGTCAAGTGGACCGCCCTCACCTCCCAGTACGCCGGCTGGGAGATCTGGATCGTCAATCCCACCAGGACCGGCTGGTCCCTGTACCTGGCTCGGTAGCGGTCGGACCCAGACGGTGCCCGCGGCGATCCGCAGATCAGGCGGATACTTCCTTCTCTTCTTCTGCGCCGGCCTGGATCTGGCGCTCCTCGGACCGACGCTGCCGGCGCTGGCCGCACAAACGCAGAGCACCCTCGGCGACGTGGGGTTGATCTTCTTCATCGGTGCTGGCGGCGCGACGGTGGGCACGCTGCTCGGCGGGTGGATCTTCGATTGGGCTTCGGGCCGCATCGTCCTTGGCGCGGCGCAGACAATCTCCGCATCGTTGCTGTTCCTGGTGCCGCACGTTCACTGGTACGGCCTGCTCATGGTCGTCTTCGCCCTGAGGGGGATCAGCACCGGTCTGATCAACACCGGCGCCAACACTTTGCTTCTCTGGGCCCACGGGGGAACGGCTGGTCCCCACGTCAATGCCTTGCATTTCTTCTGGGGGCTGGGCTCGTTCCTCAGTCCGTTCCTGCTGGGACTGCTCCTCGCGGCCGGAGGAGTGTATTCGGATGCGTTCGCTTTCCTGGCCATCTTCGACCTGGCGGTAGGTCTGGTGGTTCTGCTTCGGCTCAAGGCGCCGGCGCCATCCGGGCATCGGCCCGCCGAGCGGCACGCCGCCCGGTCGCGCCGGTTCACGGCCCCGATCGTCGTTTCGGCGATGCTGTTCCTCTTCTTCTACGTCGGTGCCGAATTGACGTTGGGCGGCTGGCTTTACTCCTATGCCACGACTCTCCAGCTGGCGGATGCGGTCCGAGCCGCCTACTTGACCTCGCTCTTCTGGCTGGCGTTCACCATCGGGCGATTGGTCTCGATCCCGGTGGCGCTTCGACTCAGCCCGGCCCGCATCCTGTTCCTGGCGCTGGTCGGATGCGCGGCGTTCATGAGCCTGCTCGTCGCAGTCCCGTCGTCTACCGTGGTGTTGTGGCTCGCTGTCGCGGGCGCAGGCTTCTCCATGGCGCCGATCTGGCCGACCGGTTACACCCTGGCCGGGCAGTCGGTCGGGCTCACGGCCCGCGTGAGCGGCATCATCCTCCTGGGAGACAGCGTCGGCGCGATGGTTCTTCCGGGGCTGACCGGGATGTTCATGCAGCGCGCCGGCGCCGCGACCATGACGCAACTGGTCCTGGCGAGCCTTCTCGCCACCTTCGCGGCCTACCTGGGCATTCTGTTCTTCGGCAGGGGCCGGGCCGGATCCCTGGCGCCGTCCCCAACCGTGGTGCCGTCGCAGAACTAGCCTGCGCGGCCCCGCCTACGGACGGCGCGCCGCCGTTTCCTCCGCCAGCCGGTCGATGAACGCGTCCCAGCCGACGCCGTTCTCCTGCTCGCCGGCACGGTTTCGGATCGCGACCGTCCGCGCTTCCACTTCCCGATCGCCGAGCACGAGCATGTACGGCACCTTCTGCTCCTGGGCCAGCCGAATCTTGTTCTGCATGCGGCCGTCCGAGGCGTCGACCTCGACGCGCAGCTTGCGGCCGCTCAATAAAGCGGCCAGTTCGTTGGCCGCGTCGACATGCCGGTCGGCAATCGGAATGACCACGACCTGAACCGGAGCGCACCACACCGGGAACGCGCCGGCGAAGTGCTCCACGAGAACGCCGATAAACCGCTCGAGTGAGCCGTAGATGGCGCGATGGATCGTCATCGGCCGGACGGCCTGGCCGTTTTCGTCGATGTACGTGCAGTCGAAGCGTTCGGGGAGCATGACCAGGTCGACCTGTATGGTCGCGGTCTGCCATTCCCGACCGAGAGCATCCTCGATCTGGATGTCGATCTTGGGCGCGTAGAAGGCGCCGTCCTTGGGCTTGACGCGGTATGGCTTGTCGAGGGAATCGAGGGCGGCCTTGATCTGCGCCTCGGCGGTCTCCCACAGCGCAGGGTCGCCCAGGGCCTTGTCGGGCCTGGTCCCGAAAGTGAACTTCGGCTCCAGCCCGAACCAGCCGTAGACCTCGTAGACCTCGCCCAGCAGCGCCTTGATCTCGTCCTGGAGCTGATCGGGGCGCAGGTAGATGTGGGCGTCGTCCTGCACGAAATGACGTACGCGGGTCAGGCCCGAAAGCGTGCCCGACCGCTCGTTGCGATGCAGGCGGCCGAACTCGGAAAGCCGCAACGGCAGGTCGCGGTACGACCGCAGCTTGCTCTTGTAGATGAAGGTGCTCTCGGGGCAATTCATCGGCTTGAGGCTGAAGGTCTGGCCTTCGGACTCGAGGACGAACATGTTGTCCTGGTAGTTGGCCCAGTGGCCCGACTGCTCCCACAGCTTCTTGTGCACGAGCATCGGGGTGGACACTTCCTGGTAGCCGCGGCGATCCTGGACCTCGCGGATGGCGGTCTCGAGAGTTCGCCACAGACGCTGGCCCTTGGGGTGCCAGAAGGCCGAGCCGGGGCTCACGTCGTGGAAGCTGA
>CAZGUS010000219.1:0-3390 GCA_964529245.1 uncultured Anaerolineaceae bacterium | reverse complement strand
CGGCCAACCAGCGCAGGACGAGCTGCGTGGGGGAGAGTCCTTCCTCGATCTTGGCCAGACGTCGTTCGGCGGTCATCGGCTGGCCTCTGCCGGGAAAGCGTCGTCATCGGCGCCGGGCTTGGCGCCAACCACGGCCTCGACCGCGCTCAGACGGGCATCGAGATCGCCGGCCTCGATGAGCTTGCCGGCGCCTGCGGCGGCACTGATGAGGGCCCGGTTACGGGCAATCGAGTTCTCCAGGGCAAGGGTCTCGATGGCCGCGGTCTCAAGCAGCCGCTGGGCGCTCTCGACGGTCCGCAGACCCGAGAAGTCGTAGATGGTGGCGACGCTCTTCGCCTTGCGCCGGTGGAGGCCACCGATCCGTCTAGACTCGGCCGCTTCCTCCGCCTTGTCGGGGTCGTGCCAGTAGCAGACGCTCTTGCCCCGCAGCGCCGGAGCCTGACACGCCAGGCCATCGGGCATCTCGAAGGAGCAACCGCGGTTTACCATCGTTTACCTCTGGTATACCGGCTGGTCACCATCTCGCCATCGTGTGGGGCTCTGGTGCGCCCCAACCGCGAGACCGCAGCGCCGGCCCTTGCCGCGCGTGCGCCCGACACCGGCCCCGTGTGCGCCGAGCGCACCCGGCCTGGCTGGTTGCCCAACACCGGCCCGATCCCACGCACGCAAGCCCAGGTGGCGCGGCTTCTCCGTGGCCGCCCCGAACCCGCTCTTGCGACTTGCAATCTGGCCGGTACCGAGCCTATATGTGACCAAGCAGAACCAAGGAGACCCAGATGACGACCCAGACCAGCGACACCGACCAGGACACCCTCGACGCCATTCGCGAGCAGGCCCAAATCAAGGTCCGCATCGCCGAAACCGCCCTCAACGCCTTGGTGGCCAATGCGCCCCTGCGCTACAAGGTCGCCGCCTCCCGCCGCCTGCAGGCCGCACGCGACGAACTCGCCGAGATCGAGAGCCTCGAGGCCGAGTAGATGCTCACCCTCGCCGAAGCCGCGGCCGAACTCGGCATCAGCGCTGCCACCCTGCGCCACCAGGTCCAGGGCGGACGCCTCGCGGCTCGACTCTTTGGCAAGACCTACGTCATCACGAACGAGGAACTCGCGCGATACCGCGCCACCAGCCTGGGTCGGCCCGGTCGCCCTAGCCATCGATCCGCTCCGCGCTCTGGCCGCTGAAGCGCTCGAAGCGGGCCAGGATCACGTCGGCATAGCGGGGATCGAGCTCCAGGGCCGCGCAACGCCGGCCCGTCCGCTCGCAGGCGATGAGGGTCGAGCCGGAGCCCGCGAAGGGGTCCAGGACCAGATCCCCGGCCATCGAGCTGTTGGCTATGGCGCGCTCCATCAACGGCAGCGGCTTCATGGTCGGGTGAAGTGGGGCATCGCTGGGTCGGTTGATCTCCCAGACGTCGTCCTGGTCGCGATCTCCGCACCAGTGATGGGAAGCACCTTCGCGCCAGCCGAACCAGATCGGCTCGTATGAGCGCTGGTAGTCGGCACGTCCGAGAACGAAGCGGTCCTTGCGCCAGATGATCGTGTCGGACCAGTGGCCGCCCTCCTCAGATAGCACCCGAGAGACCAGTGGCATCTCCTTGCTCGACATGCAGACATAGATGGCGCCCTCGACGCTGGTCAGCAGGTTGTGTCCCCAGGCTCGGACGAAGACTTCCCAGCTGATCGGGTCCATCGAGTCGTTGGCGATACGGCGCTTGCGTGCTCCTCGCTGCTGGCCACCGTGGTCACCGAGGCTGACGTTGTACGGTGGGTCCGTGAACGCCATGCCGGCCTGCTTGCCGCCGAGCAGCCTCTCGATGTCTTCGGCCTTGGTCGCGTCGCCACAGAGGAGTCGATGGTCGCCCAGGGCCCACAGGTCTCCGGGCTTGCTCCGCGGTTCGCGGGCCGCGTCTTCGAGGGCCGAGTCGAGGTCGAAGTCTTCGGCTCTCTCCTTCTTCTCGCGGGTCTCCAGACTCCGGAGCAGGTCGCGGATCTCGTCCTCGGCGAAGCCCGAGAGGGTCAGGTCGACGTTGGGGCTGGCCTGCAGGTCGGCTAGCATCTGCGCGAGGAGTGCGTCGTCCCAGGAGCCGGAGATCTTGTTGAGCGCTAGGTTGAGCAGACGTGCCTGCTCTATAGATAGATCGAGGAAGGTGACCGGCACGGTGGCCAGGCCCAGCCGTCGAGCGGCGACCAGTCGCTGGTGGCCTCCGATGACGGTGTTGTCTTCCTTGCGAGCGAGAACCGGCTGGACGAACCCGAACTGGCGGATGCTCCGTTCGAGGGAGTCGAGTTCCTCCTGAGCGATCCACCGAGGGTTGGCTGGGTCCGGACGCAGCTGGTCGATCGAAACTTGCTCGACGGACAGGGAGGGTAGGGGAGTCAGGACGCTCATCGTGGCCTTCCTTCAGATCTGCTGGACTGGCGGACGCATTCCTTTGAAGGAGGGAGCGGTCGCCCCAGAGGGTGCCGTCTCCCGCTTCCGAGGTTGGTTCTGGCGTGGAAGAGACCGGTTCTTCCTTAGATGAGGAAATCGGTGTCTTCGGTGTCTTGGTCGGTGTCTTCGGACTCTTCGGAGTCTTCAGTTGGATGAGGGCCGAAGGCTCCGAAGGCTCCGATCTCCGCGCGGACGATCGGAGGGTCCATACCCAGCCGCCGGCATATCCGGACTTCGCGCTCTTCACCCCGGCCTGGGCTCGGGCGCGGGCCAGATTGTCCTGAGAGCTGATGTCGAAGCCGGCTCCCTCTAGGGCCCGACACGCCTCTCGCGCCGGCATCGACCCACCGTTGGACTCGAGGAGTTCCCCCAGGGCCTGGGCAAGCTCGGCTGTCTTGGAGTGCCCTGTCACGTCGTCTCGGGTCCGTCCGATCAGGTCCTCAGCGGTCCGATCCGAGGTTCCGTCCCAGGCGATGTGCGCCGGCTCGTAGTCACCGTCGGCCTCGATCCGGTATGCGAGCGACGGCGGCCTCTTGGCCACGTTGAGCTTGATCGGCGCGAGGATCATTCGGTCGTGATCATCGGGATCACGGCCCACGGCGAGGACGCTGCGGGCGAGTCCGGTGAAGCCGATGGAGCCACCGCCGCGATAGATGGCGTCATCGCCGACTCGTTTGTTGAGATGGCGTATGGCGACGACTGCGGCGTCGAGCCCGGCGGCCATCGCTGCCAACGGCTCCAAGGCCCGACGGACCAGGTGGTCGTCGTTTGTCTTGACCCCATCCCCGAGATAGGCCATCAAAGGATCGATCACGATCAGGCGAGCCTTCAGCCTTGTTGCTGTGGCTTCGAGCCGATCGACTTGGGCCGGCAGGACGAGTGAGCGCAGGAGGTGGATGCGGGACGGGTCTCCGCCGGCCTTCAAGATCCGCGGCAGGATGGTGTCTTCGGCGTCGTCTT
>CAZGUS010000218.1:0-3431 GCA_964529245.1 uncultured Anaerolineaceae bacterium | reverse complement strand
CGAGGTGGAGCTTGAAGACCTCCTCGCCGAGCATGATCGTGTGGCCGGCGTTGTCTCCGCCCTGGTAGCGGACGACTGCCGAGACGTCCTCGGCCAGGAAGTCGGTGGTCTTGCCTTTGCCTTCGTCGCCCCACTGCAGGCCGACGATCACTGTGGCGGGCATCTAGTCCTCCCGTCGGTGCTCGCCCCGGCGGTCGTCACTGCGCGAACCCCGGGAAACTAAAAAGCCCTCGACCGGGTGGCCGGGGACCTGGGTAGACTGCCCCTCCGTGGGAGCCGCCTCGACTCCTTGGGGCGTGAAGGTGGTGGTTCGTCTCACGGGGCGAACGGCACGCCTTCTTGCGGCAACGTGCACTCCTTGGCGATGGCATTGGCAGCCTGCGGTTCCTCGGTCCTCAGGCGCGCCGAGTATAGCAGGCGCAAAGCGCCCGACCGAGGCCGACTCGCTGGCCGGTCGATGCGGCTGCGCCGGGGCGCTGCAGGAAAGGCCCGCAGCGCCCCTGGCGTCTTGCTACTCCCAGTAGCCGGTGACGTCGAGTTGCATGTCCGAAGTCGAGCCGACGGTGCCGCACCAGATCAGCGCCACGCTGCCCGACGAGAGCGCCACGTCGAAGCCGTTGGCGATCGTCTGGTTGGCGTTGACGTTGATCGTCGAGGACGTAGGCGACGCAACGGCGGCAGGGCTGATGAAGGCGAAACCGCCGCTCGAGGGATTGACCACGGTGAGGTTGCCGGCGATGCCCGCCGCGGACGCGTCGATGGCCCCGACGCCGCCCACGGTCAGAGGCCGCGACGTGCGGTTCGTGAACGGATTCGTCAGGCCCTTGCCGGTCGAGGTGTCGAGCAGACGAGCGGGCGGGATCGGATAGAACTTGAGACCCGTCAGATCCGCCGTGAAGTAACCGGTGACATCGAAGATGACGTCGGCCGACGAGCCGGCGGTGCCATCCCAAACCGCCTGCAGCTTGCCGCTCTGGAGGGCGACCGTGACGCCGTTGGCGACGGTGGCTCCCATCGCGACGTTGACCGTCGAGGTGCTCGGCACGGCTGCCACCGTAGGCCCGACGGAGACATAACCGCCCGACGTGGCGTTGGTGACGGTGAGGTTGCCGGTGACCGCCGTGGCGCCCGACGGAACCAGTGCCGCCGACCATCCGATGCCCTTGACGCCGGCCACCGTGAACGTCTTCGGGACCTTGGTCACGAACTTGCCGGAGGTGCCGATGTTCGTATGACCCGAGCCTGTCTTGCGGCTGTCGAGGACGCGGCCCGGGGCCACGGTGTGATAAGTGGCGCCGGTGTTGTCGGGCAGGAAGAACCCGGTGACGTCGAAGATGAGATCCGTGGTGGCGCCGGTCGTGGACGAGCGGTACACCGCGGCGAGAGTGCCGTCCGGGCCCAACCCGACGGTCACGTTGTTCGCGCGGGTGTCACCAGTTACGAAGTTGAGAGTCGTCGTCTCGCCGGTCGGCGTCATCGTCGGGCCGAGGGCGATCAGGCCGTCGGCCGTCTCGCCGACGACGGTCAGATTGCCGGTGACTGCGGTGGCGTTCGTCGGAACCGTCACCGAGGTGCCGCCTACACCAACCACTCCCGCGACGGCCCAGGTTCGCGGTGTGCCGGCGACGAACTTGCCGGTCAGGCCGATGTTCTTGTGCCCGGAGCCCGTAGGCCGCGTGTCGAGCACGCGCGCCGGATTGCTGGCTTTGAAAGTGGAGCCAACGACCGTGACCGTTCCGGGGACCACGGCATTGGACTCACCCGAGGCCGGCCCGGTGCCGACGGTGGTCACCGCCTGTACGTGGAACGTGTAGCTGTGGCCGTCGGTCAGGCCGGTCACGGTGCAATGGGTGGGAGGTGGCGACCCGGTCGAAGTGCACGTCCTGCCTTCGGGCGTGCTCGTCACGATGTAGCCGGTCAGCGTGCCGGTTCCGAGCGAGCTCGGGGCCGTCCACGATACGGTCGCAGTCGTGTCGCCGGCAGTTGCGCTCGGACCTGTCGGAGCGCCGGCCAGCGTACCCACGGTGAACTTACGGGAACTCGACGTGCTCAGGACGTTGTTGGCCGCGTCCAGGAGATTGACTCGCCAGTAGTAGACGCCGGTGGCGTAGACGCTGGTCGGCGACCAGGCTGTCATGACCGTCGTCACGTTTTCGATCATCCCGGAGTTGAAGTCGGACGCCGTGCTCGCCTGGAACTGGTAGCTCACGGCGCCCTGGACGCCCAGCCAGGTGAAGTCCATGTTGGTCCCGTCGAGGAAAGCGAGATCGGCGGGCGTGTTCAGCGCCGGCGCAGCGGGCTGGAGCGTGAACGTCCGGCCGGTCGACCACGGACCGGGGAGGTTGCCGGCGTCGAGGCGCTGGACGCGCCAGGCGTAGACGCCGGCCGGCATGTTGGCCGTCGGCGACCACGCCGCCAGCGGTGTCGTGACGGTGAAGATGCGATTGGAGGAAGAGAAGTTGAGGTCGCCGTTCTTGTAGACCTCGATGTTGTACTTGGCCGCCCAGTTCTGGGGCACCCATGTGAAGTACGGCACGCCGCTCACGGTCGACGTGTTGGCCGGGGACGCCAGCACGATCGGCGGCGAGGCCTTGGTCACCGAACCCGTGGCGCTCATCGTCAGCGGTCGGCCGCTGCCGTCGAGGGCCTGGACCCGCCAGTACAGCGGACCTTCAGGGTAGGTTCTGGTCCACGGCGTGTACTGCAGCTGATCGACGGTCCGCGTATCGAGGATCTGGCTGAAGTCCGACGTCGTCGAAACCTGGATGACGTACTGGCTGGCTTCCTGGGTCACGCGGCTGGAATTCACGCCGGGGACCGGGTAGGTCGAGGCCTGGCTGGTGGTCAGGTAGTCGTCCCAGTTGAACGTCACCTGGTTCGCGATGGGGGTCCCAGGGGCGACTGCGACGGGTGGATTGTCGGCGGTCGTCGGGAACAGGCCCGTCTCGGCCGGCGATTGCTTCCTGTAGGCGCTGGCATTGTCGAACGCGGCGGTCTGGCCGCCGAGCGGCAAGGGTCCGCAGTCCGTGCGGTTCCAATCCACGCAGGGCACGACGAACCAGTAGTAGGACTCGCCAGCCTGACTGTCGAGCCAGGACTCACGAGGCGTGAGCGACGTCTGGCCCGTCTCGTACTCACGATAGACGCTCGTGAAGTTGACGTCCTTGGCCACGTAGACGACGTACGCCGCGGCATTCGGATCCCCGACCCAGGTCATCTCCTGGGTCTGGCCCACGAGCGGCGAGCACCGGCCGTCATGGGGATCGGTCTGGGCCTGGCATTCGGGCGTCTTGTAGTTGTTCCAGGGAATGACCCAGTCGTCTCCGATGGACGGTGTGCCCACGTAGAAGAGGCTCGACGAACTCGTGGCCATGGGCACATCCCCGGCCGAGAAGGCCTCGACCGCCCAGTAATAGGCGCCGGCCGAGAGC
>CAZGUS010000217.1:0-3489 GCA_964529245.1 uncultured Anaerolineaceae bacterium | reverse complement strand
TGATCGCCCGCCACGCATCCTCCAACGTCAACGTGATCGCCCTGATCGGCGAGCGCGGCCGCGAGGTCCAGGAGTTCATCGACGAGCAGCTCGGCCCGCAGGGCCTGGCCCGTTCGTGCGTCGTCGTGGCCACCTCCGACCAGCCGGCGCTGCTCCGACTCAAGGCTGCCGAGATCGCCACCGCCATCGCCGAGTCGTTCCGCGACGAGGGCAAGGACGTCCTGTTCATGATGGACTCGGTCACGCGGCTGGCCATGGCCCAGCGCGAGATCGGCCTCGGGGCGGGGGAGCCCCCGGCCCTGCGGGGCTATCCGCCGTCGGTCTTCTCGTTCCTGCCGCGACTTCTCGAGCGGGCCGGCAACAACGAATACGGCACCATCACCGGCTTCTTCACCGTGCTGGTCGAGGGCGACGACATGACCGAGCCCGTCGCCGACACGGTCCGCTCGATCCTGGACGGCCACATCGTCCTGTCGCGCGCCCTGGCCGAACGCAACCACTATCCCGCCGTCGACGTTCTGGCGTCGGTGTCGCGGGCGATGCCGGCCGTCGTCGACAAGGACCACCTGCGCGTCGCGGGAGCGATGAGGGCGGCCCTGGCCGAATACGAAGGCGCCCGGGACTTGATCGAGGTGGGGGCCTATTCCCACGGCTCGAACCCGGCCATCGACGAGGCCATCGCGCTGCGGCCGGCGCTCGAGGCCTTCCTGTGCCAGGAGCTCGAGGATCAGTCCGACATCGTGTCGGCCAGGCGAATGATGGAATCCACGGGCGTGCTGGAAGCCCGAGCCCTGCTCGGTCCCGGGGCGGGCCTGGCCACTGCCCGACCCGCCGACCAGCCCAGCGCCGCGGCGTTGCCGGCGGCGGGCGGCCCCGGCGCGGGCAAGCCCGGCGGATCCATGCCGGCCGCCCTTCGCGGCGGAGCGCCGCGATGAGCAATCGCTTCCGCCTGGGCATCGTGCTGCGGCTTCGCGAGATGACCGAGGAATCGGCTCGCATCGACCTGGGCCACGCCGTCCAGGCTCATCAGCGCGCTGTCGCCCTGGTCCAGGCGGCTCAGGGCCGCGCCGGGGACGACATGCGCTGGCTCTCCAACCTGCAGCGCAGCCGTGCCGAGGCCGGCCAGCTGCAGAGTGCGGTCATGGCGGTCGCCGCCGCGCAGCGCGCCATCGTCGCCGCGCAGGAGCGGCTGGGTCGCGCCTCGAGCGCGCTCTTCGAAGCCCGCCAGGCTCTCGCCGAAGCCACTCGCCAGCGCGAAGTCGTGGAGCGGCTGCGCGACAGATTCATGGCCGACGAGCGCCGCGCGCGGGACCGCCTCGACATTCTCGCCATGGCCGAGATCGCGTCCAGCCAGCGCGCCACGCGCGCCGCGAGGAACCGCTGATGGCCGGCTACGACAGCTTCGTGTCCCGCATCGGCCAGCTCGACGCGCTCATGCGCAGCTTCGATCCCAACTGGCAGTCCCAGACGTCCGTCGGCGACCTGTTGAGCGCGGGCAACCCGGCGGGCACGGGCGGGCTGACAGGTTCGGCCGGCGCCGCGCTGAACGGCGTCTCGCCCTTCGCGGGCGTACTGGCCGACGTTTCCTCCGGATCGCTCACCTACGACACCGTCGAGACCATCACCAACCCCTACGCCAACACGATCTACAGCGGCATCCAGGTCGTGGGTGGAAGCCAGATCGCCTTCAGCAACCCGCTCCCCGGCGGGCGGTTGACGCAGGCGTTCGGGCCGACGAGCCTGGCCATGGAGCCGCCGGCCACGGTCGACGGCGTCCACTACGCCCACTACCACTCCGGAATCGACCTGGCGACGAAGAAGGGGACGCCGGTCCTCGCCGCCGCCGACGGCACGGTGACGTACGCGGGCCGCGAGTCCGACGGCGCGGTGGTCGTGAAGATCAAGCATGCCGACGGCTACGTGACGCTGTACGGGCATCTGAACCCGGACCTCGACGTCAAGGTCGGCGACGTGGTCAGCCGCGGGCAGGAGATCGGGACCGAGGGGAGCACGGGCAATTCGACCGGGCCGCACCTGCATTTCGCCCTGTACAACCCGAGCGGCAAGGCAATCGATCCGTCCCAGTATCTCAAGAGCGGTTCTCTGCCGGCCGCCGCGGTCAAGACGACGCCGGCACCGAACTCGCTGGCCAGCCCGGCTTCCGTCTCGGACACGGGCACGACCGCCTGGGAGCCGACGCAGGCCGTTCTGGCGCGCTTCGACGCCGTCGCCTCCAAGATCCCCTACGCCGCCCAGATCCGCTCGGCCGCCGTCGCCAACGGCATCGACCCGATGCTCCTCGCGGCGCTGGTCTCGAACGAGTCGAGCTTCCACGCCAACTCGGTCTCGAGCTGCGGCGCGAAAGGCCTCACCCAGCTGATGCCCAAGACGGCCAGCGGCATGGGCGTATCCAACGTCTTCGATCCCCAGCAGAACCTCAACGGCGGGGCCAAGTACCTGGCCCTGCAGCTGAAGCGCTTCGGGCGCATCGACAAGGCGCTGGCGGCCTACAGCAAGGGGCCGGGCACGGTCTGGCGGGCGAACGGCGTGCCCTCGTCCGCGAAGGCCTACGTCTCGAAAGTCCTCGGCAAATGGACGCGTTATGAGGAGGCGGCCACATGAGCGGTCTGATCGATCCCACGACCTCGATCCTCGAGCAGGCCCTCGACGGCCTCTCCAGCAGGCAATCGGCGATCTCCTCGAACCTGGCGAACATCGACACGCCCGGCTATCAAGCCCAGACCGTCGATTTCGAGACGGCCCTGAGCCAGGAGGTCCAGGCCATGAACTGGCCGGCAGCGTCGTCCGGAGGCCTGGCCGCGCCCTCGACCGGGCCGTCGGCGGCCGTGGCCATGCTCACGAACGACCCGCGCCAGTACTCGGCCGTCCCGGCGAGCCTGTCGTCGTCTCCGGCGTCCACGGCCTCGAGCGGGACGGCCGACGAGACGCTCCGCAACGACGGCAACACCGTCGACCTCGAGACGGAGATGACGAGTCTCACCGAGACGCAGATCAAGTACTCGGCCGTCTCGGAGCTCCTGACCAGCAAGTTCAACCAGCTGTACGACGTCCTGGGAGGACACTAGATGTCCGGTCTCGGCGCTACCAACGTGACCCTCGGTCCGACGGGCGGCCCCGTTCCGGGCTCGATCGCGCCCGCCTGCCCGCAGACCGACGAGCAGAGCTTCGGCGACGTGTTCGCCGAGGCCAGCGCGTCGGTTCGCGCCGGAGCTTCGCCCGAATCGTCCCCCGTAGCAGCCGGCGGCACCTCCGCCTCGACCTTGCCGGACCGGTCTTCGGCCGCGGGATCCGTTGCGAACGTCGGGCGCCCGGACGGCAAGCCATCGCTCTGGCAGACGCCAGGTCAGCCCGGCGCCGCCAAACCGTTCCTCAACGGGACCCGGGCCCAGGCCGCCCCCGCATCGGGATCCACGTACCGGCGCGGGCCGGCGCGGAC
Organism: uncultured Anaerolineaceae bacterium; assembly: GCA_964529245.1. Taxonomy (GTDB): domain Bacteria; phylum Chloroflexota; class Limnocylindria; order Limnocylindrales; family CSP1-4; genus Fen-1039. The sequence continues at coordinate 32 of CAZGUS010000217.1, read as the reverse complement.
CGGCGGGTCTCGAACGGGGGATACCGCTTCCG
>CAZGUS010000216.1:0-3508 GCA_964529245.1 uncultured Anaerolineaceae bacterium | reverse complement strand
AATCGGCCCCCGGCGCATGGCCTGCGCCACCCGTCCAGCCTGCTCCGGGCGCGTGGGCCGGCTATCCGCCCCAGCAGCCGGGCTATCCGCCCCAGCAGCCGGGCTATCCCGGCGCTTACCCGCCGCCTCCAGGCTATCCACCCCAGCCCGGCTATCCGCCTCCCGGCTACGGCCAGCAGATGGGCTACCCGCCGGTCGGATACGGCGTGGCGCCCCAGTACGCCGGCTTCTGGATCAGGGTCGTCGCGTACATCATCGACGGCTTCGCCATGGTCGCAGGCTACATCGTGGGATTCATCGTCATCTTGGCGCTGGTGGCCGTCGCCCCGCCCCTTGGGGTCCTGGCTCTCATCGCCCTATACGTCGTCGCGCTCTGCTACCAGCCATATTTCTGGTGGAAGTACGGAGCCACTATCGGCCAGAGGGCCCTTGGACTCCGAGTCGTGCGGGCGATCGACGGCGGCCCGATCAGCGGCGGCACGGCGGTCATCCGCTACATCGGCATCTTCGTGAGTGGGCTCGTCTTCTACCTCGGGCTTATCTGGGTCGCCTTCGAACCGCGCAAGCGGGGCTGGCACGACATGATGGCCGGCACAGTGGTGATCCACACCAACTAGCTCGAGTCAGGCGCAGCACCGCGAAGGCGGAGGCTTTGAGCCTCCGCCTTTCGGATTCCATGGCACCGGACGGCGCGTTCTGTAGGTCGGAACGGCGGGTGCCCGGGCGGCCGGGCCGGACCGCTTCCAGGCAGGTCCGCGGCGGCGGCGATTCTGCCCGAACGAGCTTCGAGGCGGCTTCGTCTGAGCGGGTTAGAACATGCGATCAGCGAACGGGCGTTCTGTGGAAAACTTGGTGGAAGAGTTCGTGGAGAAGGGTCTTTATCCGCCGCTCGCGCCCACCTAGCATGCGTTCAGCCTGTCGCGAGGAGAGACGCGCAGGGGGGATCGGGAGCAATCCGCCGCCGTCAAGCGGATGCGGGCTTTCGGCCGGAGTGGATAGGAGCGAGTGCATCGAATGGATTCGCGCAGGCGCCCGGAAGATCGCGCAGCCAATGACGCGGCCCTCGATTTCGTCCGATTCTGCTACCGCCGCAGACGCGTCGGTTGGCCGCACTTGTACGACGAGATGTGCGCCGTGGCCTGCCGGGGCCTGTACCACGGTTGGGGCTTCGGTGAGCTTGCCGAACACGGCATCGCCGTCGGACTCGCCGAGATGCCGCGACTCGCGGATCTGGTCAACCAGGTCGCCCGCGAGGAAGCCGAGCGGCGAGGTCGGGTGCTGGTCGGCGTCATGGCACCGATGGCCCAGCGGGCGGACGCGCCCGATGAGGGGCTGGAGGATGCCGCTCGGGCTCGGGTGCTGGTCGGATCGGCCGTCTGACTTCGGACCGGCCGACGCGCAGGTTCGAGGGCGGCGGCTCGGGGCGCCGACGTCTTCCGCGGCTTCCCTAGGCGCGAATCTGGCGGCGGGCCATCTCGGCCTGGATCTGGCGCTCGGCCTCGGCGTAGGAGTCGATCCGCTGACGCAGCTCGTTGGCCGGCGGCGTGTACAGGTGGACTTGCTGCTGGAGGATGTAGCTCAGCCGGCGGCAGGTCATCCGGACGTGATCCAGGTTCTTCATGAGAACCAGCGGGTCCATGGCCGCGAGGTCGCGCTCGTCGTACATCGGCTTCATGGCGTGATTGTATGAGGCCGGGTCGCGGCGCGTCGGCGGCCGCGTGAAGGTTTCGCGGGAAGGGTCGCGACGGGTGGGCGGCTCGCGGTCCGCGGCGCGGGCGGCTTGCTCGGGGCCGGCGGCGCCGGGGGGCGCCGTTCCCTAGAGAGCCCTGGGGGTTCGCGGCGGCCAGGACCAGTCGATCGGGAGCGAGGCGCCATAGAGCGCCCGGCGGCGGCCGGCTTCGCTGGTCGAGAGAACCAGGATCCGGTCGAGCTTGGTGGCCTGGCCTGCCTCGTCGCCCCAGAGCTTGGTCATCTTGCGACCCGCGGCAACGTCGTCGAGGGCGATGCCGGCCAGACGGTATCCCTCCGGCGCCGCGGCGAATTCCCAGACCGCCTGCGCCAGGCCGATGCCCCCGTTCGCCGGCCGGCCGCGATCGAGCTCCACGTCCCCGATGACCAGGGCCACGACGGCGTCGTCGGCGAGGGCCGTTCGAAGGCCGCTCAGGACTTCGCGCATGAAGACGAGGTAAGCATCGCGGTGGTGGGCGTCGTCGAGGAGATCGTCGATGGCCGAAGCGTCGTAGCCCAGCAGCCACAGCCGCAGCCAGTTGTAGTAGCCGTACTTGACCACGCGCAAGTAGGGCGGCGACGTGACGACGAGGCGTGCCTTTTCCGGCAGCCCCCGTGCTCGCAGCGCCTCACGGAACCGCACGCCCGAGTCGCGCGCGTCGCCGAGCAAGGCGATGCCTCGCGATGCCGGCAGCGGCTGGCGGTAGAGGCGCCGGAGCTTGTCGTCGAGCAGGCCGAAGGTGTCGCGCTCCGGCGAGTGGAAGCTGGTTCGCGCCACGAAGTCGCGGACGTAGCGCGGCGCCATGCTGAACGTATTAGGCATGACCGCCGACAGGTAGCTCGCGCTCTTGCCGTGCAGGATGCCGGTCAGCGTTGCCAGGATGAAGCGATCGGTGCGGTCGTCGGGATCGAGGCCGGCGCGCAGGAACAGAAGCTGGGCCAGGGTTCGTGGATGGAAGGCGAGCGTGACCTCGGCCGGGACGGTCGAGTCGGGGCGAGCCGGCATCGAGCCGCCGATCGGGCGGCTGCCCGGGCCGGGCACCACTATCTCCGAGGAGCCGGGATCGGCCGCGACCCGATCGGCCAGTTCGTTCCACTCGCCGGCGGTGGCCACCCAGGCCAGGCGAAGGGCGGCGACCCGGGTCTTGACGTCGGCCCTGGTAGGCGGATCGACCTTGGCGGCCGTCAGGATGTGGGCGAACGGGTTGAGGTCGTTGCCGGCTCCGATTCGGCCTTCGGCGCAGGCCTGCAGCGGCGTCGTGCCGCGGCCGCTGAACGGGTCCAGGACCACGTCGCCGGGGCGCGTGTAACGGGCGATGAACGAGTGAACGAGACCGGCGGGGAAGCTGGCCAGGTACGAGCACATGGGGTGGAAGCTGTGGCCCCAGAGTCGCTGCTGGTCCTTCCATTCGGGCGCGATCGAAAGGTAAGGCAGCTCGCTCGGCAGCTCGAGGGCAAGCTGGCCGTCGGTCGGGAGAAGGGGAGCGCCGGGTCGGGTTCGGGCGGATCGAGCGTCCAGCCGGAAATCCGACCGATCGGCAGCCCGGGAGGGCATGTCCGCAGGGTCGGACTCAAGCGGAAGCGACGACACCGATACGACCTCCGAGGGCACAGCAGGCGGTACGTGGTGAACGCGAAGGATACGGAGTCTAGCACCGCCCGAAGCGAGAGCCATGGTACTAAAGGACGATTTCACCGGCCGCGCGCTAAGGGGCAGGGGAGGGGCGGCGCGGCACCGAAGGGTCGGCCGACCGCACCCGCTGTCACAGGTCCGACCGGC
>CAZGUS010000215.1:0-3552 GCA_964529245.1 uncultured Anaerolineaceae bacterium | reverse complement strand
GAGAAGCTGCCGCCATGGGCGGTCACCTACCTTCGCCTTGCCGGTCCGGCCGCCCTCGCCGCCCTCGCCGCCGTGAACTCCCTGCTCGTCGCCGACCCGCAGCCCCGTCTCGTGCTCGGCGTTGAGCCGCTCGCGGTCGTGGTCTGCGTCGCGATCGTTGCCCGAACCCACCTCCTGATCGCCGGAGTGGCCGCGGCGGTGATCCTCGTTGCCGTCGCCCGCGCCTTCGGAGCGGCGTGATGGCGGAGCCCCGAGCCACACCCACGGCCCCGCCCTCCAAGCTCGGGCGCGCCCGTCTCGGGGTCGCTTATGCGTTCCTCATCCACGGCATCATGTTCGGCGCGTGGGCATCGAGGATTCCGGCCGTGCAGGCGCACACAGGGCTCGACACGACCCACCTGGGCTTCGCCCTCCTGGCCGCGTCGGGCGGGGCCGTGGCCGCCATGTCTTTCGCCGGCGTGCTGGCCGGACGGTTCGGCAGCAACCGGGTGACGGTGGCGATGGTCGTTGGCTACGCCGCGTGCTTCCCGGCACTGGCGCTCGCGAACTCGTTCCCGACGCTGGTCGTAGCCCTGGCGTTCGTCGGCGCGTTCCAGGGCTCGATGGACGTGGCGATGAACGCCAACGGCCTGGCGACGGAGCAGGCGGGCACACGGCCGATCATGTCGCGGCTGCACGGGACGTGGAGCATCGGCTCATTCGTCGGGGCGTTCGTGACCATCGTCGCGGTGACGGCGGGCCTCTCGGTCCTGACTCAGTTCTGCCTTCTGACGGTCTGGATGCTCGTTTCGGCGGCGATCCTGGCCCGGACGATGCTGCCCCACCGCCAGCCCCCGGCGGGATCGGGCCTGCGCCGGCCGCCGCGCAAGCTGCTGGCGCTCGGTTTCCTGATCTTCTGCGGCATGCTGGCGGAGGGATCGGCGGGCGACTGGAGCGGCGTGTACATGCGTACCTCGGTCCTTTCGACCGAACAGCAGGCCGCCCTCACGCTCGGCGCCTTCTCGGTGGCGATGGCGGTCTCGCGGCTGGTCGGCGACCGTATGACCGAACTGCTCGGTCCCGGGAAGCTCGTCACCCTGGGCGCCGTCCTGGGAGCGGCAGGTCTGGGCCTGGCGCTCGTGATCCACATGGCCGTGCCGACCATCGCCGGCTTCACGATGCTGGGTCTCGGGCTCGGCGCCATCGTCCCGATAACCCTGAGGGCTGGCGGGTCGCAGCCGGGGATCCCATCTGGTTTCGGCATCGCCGCCGTCTCGACGATGGGCTACGCGGGCATGCTCACCGGGCCGCCGATCATCGGCAGTGTGGCCGGCGTCGTCGGGCTGCGCGCCGCCCTCGGGCTCGTTGTCGCCCTCCTGGTCGTTCTGGCCGCAACCGCCGGACGGGCGGTCGGTGCCGGCGGCGCCACGCGACACCGCTCGTCCGAACGCCCGGCCGCGGGCAGCTAGCTCGGCTGCTCGAAGCGCCGCGCCATCCAGTAGCTCCATACGTCGAGGTCCGGAGTCTCGTAGCCGTTGGACGAGAGAACGGTGCAGATCTGGGTTCGGTGGTCGGTGCCGTGTTGGAGCGCCTGAGCGAAGAGCAGGTTCGTGGCGTGCGGCAGGGCCGGCCTGTCCGACCGAGCCGGGAGCGTGACGTCGAGTTCGCCGGCGTGGGCCAGGACGACGCGCCAGCGGACCGCCTGATCCCTCACGAGGTCGGACAGCTCGTCGAGTTGCATGGCCTCGTCCGCGCCCGCTCGAGGCGCCGGCGCCGAGCCCTCCAGGTAAAGCAGATACCTGCCGTCCGCGGCGATCAGGTGCGACACCGTAGCCAGCACCTCGCCGTAGACGCCCGGGCAGCTCGCGCTCAGCGCCTCCTTGGGCAGCTTGCGCAGATGCCTGATCAGCAGCTCCGTCGCCCAGGTGTGATGCTGGAATGCCTCGCTCAAGGGATCCATCGATCCTCCTGCGTAGATTGCGGTGATGGCGGTCGCTATCGGCCTCGCCGGCCCCGCACCGGTCGTTGTCCCGTGCGCTTGATGACGTTGGGTGTCACGGTGTGGTCCCACGTCGGGCGCTCGATCCATTTTGCCGCCCAGCCGTCGTCTTCGTGCTCGTCTCGGATGCCGGGCAGCCAGTCCGAGGCCGTCGCCGCCGTGGCGTCCTCGTCCGACTCCGTGGCAGCCACGACGCGGACCTCGGTGACGTCAAGCGCCGCGGCGTCCATCTGTCCTTCGCTCGCCTCGGCGCGACGCGGATGGCCTGCCTCGGCGCCGGTTTGGGTCGCGTCCAGGTCCACCGTCTCGGAGGCGCGCCGCGCCATCTGGCGTACCGGCTTGATTATGCGAGCCGCCCGCGCCGGGGCGAGCCTCTCGCCGTCCGGGCCGGCCGTCTTCGTCTTCGCGGCGCGTTCCGCCGATCGAGCGATCGACGCCGACTGATCCTCCTCGAGCACCCTCAACCTGATCTCCTGGACCTCGTCCCGGAGCGCCGCGGCCCGCTCGAACTCCAGGTCTCGCGCGGCCTGGCGCATCTCCGCCTCCATCTGCGCGACGAGCTTCTCGACCTGCTCCTTCGCCATGGCCGTGAAGGCCCGCTCCTGGCCCGGCGCCGTCGCGTACGTTCCGTGCGCCTCGGCGACCGCCCGCAGACGGTCGTTTATGTCGCGGATCCCCTTCACGATCGTCACCGGCTCGATGTCGTGGTCGAGGTTGTACTTCTCCTGGATCGATCGCCGTCTGTTCGTCTCGTCGATCGCCGCCTTCATCGAGTCGGTCATTCGGTCGGCGTACATCACGACTTCGCCGCCGATGTTGCGCGCGGCCCGCCCGATCATCTGCACCAGCGACCAGGCACTGCGCAGGAATCCCTCCTTGTCGGCGTCGAGGATGGCCACGAGCGTGACTTCGGGCAGATCGATTCCTTCGCGCAGCAGGTTTATGCCGACGATCACGTCGTACACGCCGAGCCGAAGGTCCCGCAGGATCTGGACGCGCTCCAGCGTGTCGACCTCCGAGTGGAGGTATTGAACCTTCACGCCGAGATCGTGCAGATAGTCGGTCAGATCCTCGGCCATCTTCTTCGTCAGCGTCGTCACTATCGAGCGTTCATTGCGCTCCACGCGGCCTCGGATCAACTCCAGGAGATCGTCGATCTGACCTTCCGTGGGCTTCACGGTGATTTGCGGGTCGACGACGCCGGTCGGTCGTATGAGCTGCTCGACAACCTGCTGGCTGCGCTCCAGCTCGTACGGTCCGGGCGTGGCGCTCATGTATACGGCCTGGTTCACGCCGGCTTCGAACTCCTCGAACGTCAGCGGGCGATTGTCCAGTGCCGACGGCAGCCTGAAGCCGAAGTCGACCAGGATCTCCTTGCGCGTTCGGTCGTTCTTGTACATCCCGACGACCTGCGGGATCGACATATGGCTTTCGTCGACGACCAGCAGCCAATCGGGCGGGAAATAGTCGAGCAGCGTCCACGGCCGGGAGCCGGCTTCGCGGCCGGAGAGATGACGGCTGTAGTTCTCGATGCCGGTGCAGTAGCCGAGCTCGCGCATCATCTCGAGGTCGAA
>CAZGUS010000214.1:0-3559 GCA_964529245.1 uncultured Anaerolineaceae bacterium | reverse complement strand
CGGAATTGTCGGAGCAGGAGTCGACCGATCTGGTCGAACTCCTCCAGCAGCTCATTCGGATCAAGAGTGTCAACCCGCCGGGCGACGAGATCCTGGTGGCACGGCATCTGGAGCGGGTCTTCGCCGAAGAGGGCATCGCGTCAACGGTCGTGGAGCCGTTCCCCGGCCGCGGTTCCATCGTGGCGCGCGTCCACGGCGACGGAACGGGCGGCGATCCGCTGCTGCTGCTCTCGCATCTCGACGTCGTCCCGGCCGAACCCGAGGGCTGGAGCCACGAACCGTTCGCCGGGGATCTGGCGGACGGCTACGTCTGGGGCCGCGGCGCGATCGACATGAAGGGCATGGTCGCGATGGAGGTGCAGGTCATACGCCGCTTCGCGCGCGCCGCCCGGGCCGCCGGCCGCGACCCCGCTTCCGATCCGATCCCCGGCCTCAGGCGCGACGTCATCTTCTGCTCCTCGGCCGACGAGGAGGCGGGCGGCTGGCACGGCGCCGACTGGCTGGTCAACGAGCATCCCGACTGGCTCCGTGCCGCCGGTGCGCTCAACGAGGCCGGCGGCATCGCGATGCCCTACGGCGGCGTCCGGTTCTATCCGATCCAGGTGGCGGAGAAGGGCTTCGTGGTCTACAAGATCCATGTCAAGGGTCGGTGGGGCCACGGCTCGGTCCCGACCCCGGACAACGCCGCGGTCCTGGCGGCCCAGGTCGTGGCGCGGATCGCCGTCCCCGGGCGAGCCCGGCTGACCGAAGCCATGAGCGTCTCGCTCGCCCGGGCGATCCCGCACCTCGTGGGCCACGGCTCCGGCGCCGTCTACGCCTTCGTCAGGCTGGCGGCGAGGTTCCGGCCCGGGGCGATCGACGCCGGCGTGCGCCGCATCCACGACCCGGTCCTGGCCCGCACGATCTCTGCCATGATCCACGACACGGTCTCCGTCGGCATCGTCGCGGCCGGCGTGAAGTACAACGTCATACCCGGCACCGCATCCATCGAGATCGACTGCCGGACTCTCCCCGGCACCGATGAACCGGCCATGCTCGCGGAGTTGCGGTGGCGAATCGGGGAGGAGCTCTGGGCCCGCATCGAGGTCGAATGCGAGCAGGTCGGGCCGGCCGTCTCGGCGCCGCTCGACGGGCCGCTGTATCCGCTCCTCGAGCAGGTGCTGCGCGACCACGACGCGGGCGCGGTGCCGCTGCCGTTCCTCGCTCCGTTCGCCACCGACGCCAAGCATCTGGCCCGCATCGGCGTCCCGACCTACGGCTTCTCGCCGCTGCGCCTCGCCGGCAACGACGGGCTCCTGAACCTGATGCACGCCGACGACGAGCGAGTCGGCGTCGAGGCCTTGCGCTTCGGCCTGCCGGTGCTCTGGGACGCCGTCTCGCGCTTCTGCGCCTGAGGCGACACCCGCCGGCAACCCGGCGGCGGGGCCGACAGCCGCCGTCTGGACGCCGTGCGCGCCCCCGGCCGGGCCACGACAGATGTCTAGCGTGGCCCCCGAGAATCTGACAAACGGCCCACCTTGGCGAGCGTCGAGATCGGCTAAGGTGACGCCACCGCAGGCGCTCCGGCGCCGTGACTTTCGCCCGTCGGGCCGGGTCGTGTTACGTCCCTGCCGCCGAGGTCCATGCAAGACGCAGCACTCCCGGGAGGGAGACCATGGCTCAGCCGTTCGTAGTCCAGCTTCCCAATCGACCCGGTGAGCTTGCGCATCTGGCAAAGGGCTTGTGCGCTCGCGGCATCAACCTCGCCCAGATCCAGGGCAGCTCGGCGGGCGACATGGCCTGCGCGCTGATCTACACGGACGACGACAAGGCGACGGCCGAGGTCCTGCACAGCATGGGCTACTCGTTCGTGACCGGTTCGACGCTGATCGTCGAGATCGAGGACTCGCCCTGCGCGTTCGGCGACCTCACGACCCAGCTCGAGCACGGCGGGGTCGCGCTGACCGGCTGCTGCATCATCGGCCGCCGCGACGGCTGCGCCGAGTGGTCCATCTCGGTCGACGACGAGCCGCGCGCCCGCCAGATCCTGGGCATTCCGGAGGTCGTCAGCCTCGTCGCGTCACGCCGATAACGCCTTTCGCGGCGATCGACCTCCGGCCGGCGACAGCTGATAGGCGAAGGTCTCAGCGAGCGGCGCGAAGCGCCAATTCGATTTCCCCGTCCGACGCATCTGGCACGATGACGCAGCCTTCCGGCGTCTCCTGTCCGGTTCCGCCGCCGACCGAATCGACGGTCTCGCCCACCATGAGCAGGCGCCATCGGGCCGCTCCCGCGCCCGGCGTCACCGTCACGCGCTCACCGTCGCGCCGAAGGTCGAACGTCGAGCCGGACTCCCCGTCCTGCGACGGTACCGAGACCCTGATCCGGGCCCCGTCGTCGATGGCGTAGGCCCGCAGGGTCACGCCGGACCGGAAGTCGTAGTCCGCCCGGGTCGAGCACTCGCCCACAGGCAGAACCGTGTTCGGGCGGACGAGAAGGGGCAGGCTCGAATACGAGTGATTCTCCTCTCGCCAGCCCGGTCCTTCGACGACGGCGCCGCTGATGAGGTTCGTCCACTTCCCCGCGGGGACGTAGTAGGAGCAAGTGCCGTCGTCGGTGAACACCGGGGCGACCAGGAGGCGCTCGCCCAGCATGTACTGGCGGTCGAGATACGCGCAGGCGGGGTCCTCCGGGAACTCCAGGCACATCGCCCGCATGGTCGGAACGCCACGCTCGTGGGCCTCGACCGCCGCCCCGTACAGGTACGGCATGAGGCTGTTCTTCAGCTCGGTGAACGTGCGCATCACGTCGACCGCTTCCTCGTCGAACAGCCACGGCACCCGATACGACTCGTTGGCGTGCAGGCGGCTGTGCGAGGAGAGCAGACCGAACGCGATCCAGCGCTTGAAGACCGAGGCCGGTGGCGTGCCCTCGAAGCCGCCGATGTCGTGGCTCCAGAAGCCGAAGCCCGACATACCCAGCGAGAGGCCGCCCCGAAGGCTTTCGGCCATCGACTCGAAGGTCGACGAGCAATCGCCGCCCCAGTGGACGGGGAACTGCTGGGTGCCGGCGGTCGCCGATCGCGCGAAGACCACGGCGTCGCCCTTGCCGCGCCTGCTCTCGAGCAACTCGAAGACGGTGCGGTTGTACAGGTATGGGTAGTAGTTGTGCATCCGCTCCGGATCGGAGCCGTCGAAGTAGGCAACGTCGGTTGGGATTCGCTCGCCGAAATCGGTCTTGAAGCAGTCGACGCCCATGTCCAGGAGGGCGTCGAGCTTGCTCGCGTACCAGCGCCGCGCTTCCGGGTTCGTGAAGTCGACCAGGCCCATCCCCGGTTGCCACAGATCCCACTGCCAGACGTCGCCGTTGGGCCGCTTGAGCAGGTAGCCGCCGGCGCGGCCCTCCTCGAACAGCGGGGAGCGTTGGGCGATGTATGGATTGATCCACAGGCTGACCCGCAACCCGTCGGCCTTGAGGCGGGCGAGCATGCCGCGCGGATCTGGAAACGTGCGCGGGTCCCAGGCGAAGTCGCACCAGTTGAACTCGCGCATCCAGAACGAATCGAAGTGGAAGACGCTCA
>CAZGUS010000213.1:0-3560 GCA_964529245.1 uncultured Anaerolineaceae bacterium | reverse complement strand
CTGCCGCCGGCCGATGCCGCCGCGCCATCGCCCGCGGCCGCGCCCTCCCCCGCGGCCGCCGCCGCCCCGCCGGCCGCGCCGGCCGCCTACTACGCCGCGGACCCGGCCGCCGGCCCAGACCCGAACGGTTTCGAAACGAGCCGGCCCGGCAGGCTCGCCATCGCGGCCTACGTCGACGATCTCGGCGCCCGTCTCGACCTGCCCCGGTCGGAGATCGACCGCGTCCGCCAGGAGATCGCGGATCATCTGGCCGACTCGACCCAGGCCCTGCGGCAGCACGGTCGTGGTTCGGAGGCGGCGGCAACGGACGCCATGAGCCGGCTGGGTTCGCCGAGCGAACAGGCCGCCCTCATCGAGGAGGCCGAGCAGACACCGGCCCGCATGGGCCGGGCCATCCGCCGCGCCATAGCCGTGCTCGTGGCCGAGCTCGTGCTGTGGTTCTTCCTGGCGGTCGGCGTGCTGGTGGTAGCGTCCGGCGTCACCGATACGATCCTCTCGATCACACGCCTGGCCGGTCTGCACCTGACGGTCCTGGAGTCGGCCGAATGGGCCACCAACCAGGTGGGCGCGATGGCGTGTCTCGGGGCGTTCGCGGCCGGGCGTCTCAGCATGGGCCTGCTGGCCCGCATCAGCCGCCATCGGGACGCGACGCTTCGAAAACCGTGGGCCGTCGGCGGGGCCGCGGGCGTGCTCGTCGTGGTCCTGCTCCTGCCGGGATACCAGGACGCGCTCACCGTCGCGACGCTCCTGCTGGCGCCTCTGGCCTTCGTCGCCGGAACGCTCCGGCCGCAGCACGCCAACGAGCGCGGGTACTCGCCGCGGGGCGTCGCGGCGGCGCTCCTGGTGCTGGCCGTCGTCACCTGGCTGCCGTTCGGGCGATTGTTCGCCTACGACCCGAACGCCACGCCGGGAACGCCGCTCGCCCAGGGCGGCTCGGTCCAGATGACCGTCTTCGAAACGGACACCGGGGCCTACGACTACGGGCTGCCGGCGTCGACCGACGGCGGCGTGATCACGGTGGAGCTCTGGCCGGCGGCGACGGAGGGGCCGTTCATCCGCGTCGATCCATCCGCAACCGCCGCCACGATCAGCCTCAAGGCCGGCGTCCCCGGTTCCGACGACACCGTCGCGCCGGCAGGCGCCGAGTCGGTCGACCTCACGAAACTGCCCCCGGGACGGCAGTGGTGGGTCGTGGCCGTCGAGACGAGCCCGACAGGACGTCGGACCGCCCTGGACGTGGTCGTCCAGACCGGCGCCTCGCCCACGTTGAGCAACGCCCTGAGCTGGCTGATCTCGAAGCTGTAGCGGCCGCTCGCCGGCAGGGCGCGAGGCCCTAGACTTGTCGACGACAAATCGAACCCGCCAAGCCCCGCGGAGATCAGACATCATGTCGAACGACACGCCTCGCCCCCTGCCCTACGACCTGCCCAGCAACCCGGACAAGCGCCACAGCGCCGCGCTGACCGACGGCCCGGATCGCGCCGCGGCCCGGGGCATGCTCAAGGCCATCGGCTTCGACGACGACGCCCTGGCCCGGCCTCTCATCGGCGTGGCCACGACCTGGATCGAGACGATGCCGTGCAACTACAACCAGCGCCGGCTGGCCGAGCACGTCAAGGCGGGGATTCGGGCGGCGGGCGGGACGCCCATGGAGTTCAACACGATCGCCGTCTCGGACGGGACGTCGATGGGCACCGAGGGCATGAAGGCCTCGCTCATCAGCCGCGAGGTCATCGCCGATTCGATCGAGCTGTGCGTTCGGGGTCACATGCTCGACGGCGTCGTCTGCCTGGTCGGGTGCGACAAGACGATCCCGGGAGCCGCTATCGCCCTGGGCCGCCTCGACCGGCCCGGCGTCATCCTCTACAACGGCACGATCTATCCGGGCATGTACAAGGGCAAGCGCGATGCCACGATCGTCACCATATTCGAGGCGATCGGGTCCTACCGCGCCGGCAAGATGTCGGCCGCGGACCTGTACGAGATCGAGTCGGTCAGCTGCCCGGGCGCCGGGGCATGCGGCGGGCAGTACACCGCCAACACCATGTCGATGGTGCTCGAGATCCTGGGCCTCTCCCCCGCCGGCCTGAACGGCATCCCGGCCGAGCACCCCGACAAGAACGAGGCCGCCCACCGTTGCGGCGAAATCGTCATGGACCTGATCCGGCGCGACGTCCGGCCCAAGGAGTTCGTCACCCGCAAGTCGATCGAGAACGCGATCGCCTGCGTCGCCGCCACCGGCGGCTCGACCAATGCGGTCCTGCACCTGCTGGCCATCGCCCACGAGTACGGCATCGCGCTCGACATCGACGAGTTCGGCGAGATCGCCGACCGCACGCCGATCGTCGGCGACCTGGTCCCCGGTGGACGCTTCGCCGCCGCGGACCTGTACGAGGCCGGCGGCCTGTCGCTGGTTACCCGCGAGCTCCTAAAGAAGTCGCTGATCGACGGGACCACGCCGAACGTCGACGGCGGCACGATCGCGAAGGCTGCCGCGGCAACGGTCGAAACGGCCGGCCAGAAAGTCGTCCGGCCGATCGAGACCCCACTCAGCGCGACCGGCGGTCTGACAATCCTGCACGGGACTCTGGCCCCGGACGGGTGCGTGATCAAGCTGGCCGGCCACGAACGCCGCTTCCACAAGGGCCCGGCCCGCGTGTTCGACAACGAGAACGCCTGCTACGCGGCAGTGCGCGACCAGAAGATCAACAAGGGCGACGTGATCGTCATCCGCTACGAGGGTCCTGTCGGCGGGCCGGGCATGCAGGAGATGCTGTCGGTGACGGCGGCGCTCTCCGGCGAGGGCATGGGCGAGCACGTCGCACTCCTCACCGACGGCCGTTTCTCCGGCGGCACCCACGGCCTGATGATCGGCCACGTGGCGCCGGAAGCGGCGCTGGGCGGCCCGATCGCGCTGGTCGAAGAGGGCGACGAGATCGTCATCGACGTCGACCGCCACGCCCTCGACCTCAACGTCCCGGCCGATGTCCTGGCGGCGCGGCGCGCGCGCTGGACCGCCCCGGCGCCGCGCTACAAGACCGGCGTCATGGCCAAGTACGCCGCCCTGGTCTCCTCCGCCTCGCTCGGCGCGGTCACCACGGGCGAGCGCCTGACCGAGCGGCTGGCAAGCTCGACCACGGCAAAGTAGGAAGGGCCTCCCGGGCCGACAGTTCGGAGGATGCTCGTGACCTTCGACAGAGCTGGCGAGACGATGACGGATCTCGAGCTGTCGGAGCTCGTCGAGCTCCTGCGGTCGCTGATCCGGATCAAGAGCGTCAACCCGCCCGGCGAAGAGATTCTCGCGGCGCGCTATCTCGAGCAGGCGCTGGCGGACGAGGGCATCCCGTCCACGGTCGTGGAGCCTTTTCCCGGCCGCGGCTCGATCGTGGCCCGCCTCCACGGCGACGGCAGCGGCGGCGACCCGCTGCTCCTGCTCTCGCACCTCGACGTCGTGCCCGCGGAGCCGGCCGGCTGGACCCACGACCCGTTCGGCGGGGATCTGGTCGACGGCTACGTCTGGGGCCGCGGCGCGCTCGACATGAAGGGCATGGTCGCGATGG
>CAZGUS010000212.1:0-3578 GCA_964529245.1 uncultured Anaerolineaceae bacterium | reverse complement strand
GTCCGGCCGGAGCGGATGCGCGAGAACATCGAGCGCGGGCTCGGCCTCCATTGCAGCAGCCGCGTCCTGCTGGCCCTGGTCGAGGAAGCCGGCATGTCGCGCGAGGAGGCCTACGCCGTCGTCCAGCGCAACTCGATGAGAGCCGCCGACGAGCGGCGCCAGTTGCGCGATACGCTCGCCGCCGATCCCGAAGTCGCCGCCCGCCTGTCGGACGAAGCGCTCGCCGTCTGCTTCGACGAAGGCTACTTCCTGCGCAACGTGCCGATAGCAATGGCCCGTCTCGATGAACTCGTGCCCGCCCGGAAGGAGGCCGTCGATGTCGCCCGCTGAACCGACCAACCCCGGCGATCCACGCGCCTCCGGGCACGCCATCGCCACTTCCGGCGGCTTCGTCCGGTCCGGAAAGGTCCGCGACCTCTTCGAGGTCGGCGATCGGCTGCTGCTCGTGGCCAGCGACCGCCTGTCGGCGTTCGACGTGGTGCTGCCGACACCGATCCCGGACAAGGGCCGCGTCCTGACGGGACTGTCGCGCTTCTGGTTCGGCCAGACGGCCGACGTCATCGCCAACCACCTGCTCGGGACGAGCCCGGACGAGCTGCCGGCGGGGTTCACCGGCGAGGCCGGACGGCGCGAGCTGCGGGGCCGGATGATGCTCTGCCGCCGGGCCCGCGTCCTGCCGGTGGAGGTGATCGTCCGCGGCTACGTCGCCGGCTCGGGCTGGAAGGACTACCGGCGGACCGGCGCGATCTGCGGCATCGAGCTGCCGGCCGGCCTGCGCGAGTCGGACCGCCTGCCGGCGCCGATCTTCACCCCGTCCACCAAGGAAGAAGTCGGCCACGACCAGAACATCGGCTTCGACGCGATGGTCGAGCTGGTCGGCGGGCCGATAGCCGAGCGCGTCCGTGACGTGGCCCTGCGCCTGTACAGTCGCGGCGCCGCGATCGCGGAGAAGGCCGGCATCCTGCTGGCCGACACGAAGTTCGAGCTCGGCACGGCGCTCGACACGGGCGAGCTGATCCTGATCGACGAAATCCTGACGCCCGACTCCAGCCGGTTCTGGGATGCCGCGGACTACGAGCCCGGTCGCGCTCAGGCCAGCTTCGACAAGCAATTCGTGCGCGACTGGCTCGAGACTCAGCCCTGGGACAAGACCTATCCGGGACCCGATTTGCCGGCCGAGATCGTGGCCGGAACGCGCGAGCGCTATGTGGCGGCGTTCGAACGGATCACCGGGGCCGGCTTCGAGCGCTACCTGCAGGAGGACACGATCGCCCGATGAGCGAGTTTCGGTTCGCCGTCAACGTTCTGCCAAAGCCCGGCATCCTCGACCCGCAGGGACGGGCCGTGGAGCTGAGCCTGCCCCACCTCAACGTGACCAACGTCTCGCGAGTTCGAGTCGGGCGCCGCGTGGAGCTGACCGTGACGGCCGACGCCGAGCCGGCGGCCCGGGCCGTGGTCGACGGCCTCGCCAAAGAGTTGCTCAGCAACCCGCTCATCGAGGCCTACGCCATCGAGCTCCTGGAGGCGACGTCGTCCGCTGCTTCGACCGGGGCCGGCCCCGCGGCGACGCGATCGTGAGGATCGGCGTCGTCACTTTCCCGGGCTCCAACTCGGACGTCGATGCCCTCAACGCCCTGGCTGTCGCTGGCGTGGAGCCGGTTTCGCTCTGGCACGAGTCTCCGGACCTGCACGGAGTGGCAGGAGTGATCCTGCCGGGCGGATTCGCCTACGGCGACTACCTTCGAGCCGGCGTCATCGCCCGATTCTCGCCGGTCATGCGCGGCGTTTCGGAGTTCGCGGCGAAGGGCGGCTACGTGCTGGGCATCTGCAACGGCTTCCAGGTGCTGGCCGAATCGCGGCTCGTGCCCGGCGCGCTCTTGCGCAACCGCTCGCTGCGGTTCGCCAGCAAGATCGTGACGATAAAGCCCCAGCGTCTCGACTCGCCGTTCACGAACAAGGCGACGGGCGCGCCGCTGCATATGCCGATCGCCCACGGCGAGGGCTGCTACTACGCCGACGACGCCACTCTCGACGAGCTGGAGCGCAACGGCCAGGTGCTGTGGCGCTACGTCGGCGAAGACGGCGCGGCGGCGCTCGATCAGGACGATCCTGCCAATCCGAACGGCTCTCTGCGCGGCATCGCCGGCGTCTGCAACGCGGCGGGCAACGTCGCCGGGCTGATGCCCCATCCGGAGAGGATGTCCGAGTCCATCCTGGGCAGCGACGACGGGATGCAGCTGATACGGTCGTTCGTGGAGAGCGCCAGGGTATGGGAGACGGCTCGATGAGCGACGTGACGACGACCCCGCCGGCCCCGGTCCAGCCCGAGCCGCTGCACCGCCAGCTGGGCGTGACCGACGGCGAGTTGGACGCGATCCGGGCCAAGCTCGGGCGCGATCCGAACCACGTGGAGCTGGCCGTCTTCAGCGTGATGTGGAGCGAGCACTGCTCGTACAAGAGCTCCAAGCCGCTGCTCAAGACGCTCCCGACGCGCGGCCACGGCATGATGGCCGGGGTAGGCGACAACGCTGGGGTGCTGCGCATAGGCGACGGCCTGGCCGTCGCGTTCAAGATCGAGAGCCACAACCACCCGTCCGCGGTCGAGCCGTATCAGGGCGCCGCGACCGGGGTCGGCGGCATCCTGCGCGACATCTTCACCATGGGCGCCCGACCGATCGCGGTCCTCGACGCGCTCCGCTTCGGCGACCCGACCGATCCGCGAACGCGCCATCTCGTGGACGGCATCGTCCGCGGCGTCGGCGGCTACGGCAACTGCGTAGGCGTGCCCACCGTCGGCGGCGAGCTCGTCTTCGACCCTTCCTACCAGGGCAATCCGCTCGTCAACGTCATGGCCATCGGCCTGCTCGAGGAGCGGATGCTCATCCTGGCCGAGGCCCCGGGCCCGGGCAACTACGTGGTCCTGTTCGGCTCCACGACCGGGCGCGACGGCATCGGCGGGGCGAGCGTCCTGGCATCGGCGACCTTCCAGGACCAGGATCCCTCGAAGCGGCCGGCGGTCCAGGTCGGCGACCCGTTCGCCGAGAAGCTGCTGATCGAGGCCAGCCTCGAGCTGATCGAACGCCGCCTGGTCCTGGGCATCCAGGACCTCGGCGCCGGCGGAATCTCGTGCGCCACCTCGGAGTCGGCCGACAAGGCCGGCACGGGCATCCTGCTCGATCTGGACGCGATCCCGCGCCGCGAGCCCGGCATGGCGGCCTGGGAAGTGATGATCTCGGAGTCCCAGGAGCGGATGCTGGCGACGTGCCTGCCGGAGAACTTCCCGGCCGTGCGCGAGGTGTGCGAACGGTGGGGCATCCCGATCGCCCTCGTCGGTCGGGTGACGACCGACGGCGACATCGCCATCATCGAGGGCGGCATCGGGCCGGACGGCCTGCCGAATCCCGAGGCGAAGGAGATCGCCCGCATCCCGGCCAGGGCTCTGACCAGCGAAGCCATCGTTCACTACCGCCTGGCCACGCCGCCGGCTCGACGCCGCCAGGCGCCCGCCCCGGGCGTGCCGCTGACGGCCCATGACGGCCTGCCCGAGCGTGGCATGAACCCGGCCTCCGTTCTGGCGG
>CAZGUS010000211.1:0-3583 GCA_964529245.1 uncultured Anaerolineaceae bacterium | reverse complement strand
CGTCGGCCGCGTACTTCTTGGCGTTGAACTGGTAGTGGTCGCCCTGGATGAAGACGGGGCCCTTCCAGCCGGCGGCGATGGCGCCCGCGAGAACGCTCGTGGCGTACTCGAACACGCGCTGGAAGGTGTAGGTCTGCTCGGATCGCGCCAGCTCGAAGATGACGGCAGCCGAGTCGTTCTTCTTGGCCGTCTCGAGGATGACCCGGGCCATGTCGAACGTCTGCGCCCGCAGGTTGATGGCCGGCACGGTCATGCCCTGGTACTCGTTCCGGGAGCGAGCGTTGTAGAGCTCCTGGATGCTGGCGGAGCGGGCGCCCGTGGCCTGGCTGGCTTCCCACACGATCCAGCGCGCGGCTTCGACGGTGGCCTCGTCCTCGCTGAAGGTGGCGGTCCAGGCGAGGTCGTAGATGCCGCGGGTACGGAGGGCTGCCTCGTCCGCTACGACGAGCTTCTCCCCATCGATCCGCACTATGCCGTCGAGGGCGGCAAGGAGCTCCTTGACGGATCCGGCAACCTTGGGCATTGGGTTTGTTCTCCTGACGATGCCCGGCCTCTGACGCCGAAGGCGCCCCAAAGCCTGGGACTGGTCCATTGATGGCTGGTGAATGGTACAGCGAGCGTCGGGCCCGCCACCGGGCCGCATGGACCTTCCGAGCGGCCGAGCGGACGGCTCAGGGCGGGTCGGTCGGACCGGCGGCGGCGGTATCGACGCCTCGTACTCGCGCCGGCGCCGGAGGGCGGTTCCATGGCGCCGCGCAAAGGCGTCGCGTGAAACGCTGGTCAGTAGTTGCGTGTGGCGAGGATCGCCTGCAGGGCCGCGGCGCCCTGAGACGCCAGGAACTGGCCGTCCTTGGTCCGGATCCATTTCGGCAGTCCGACCCAGCCGTTCAGGCCCTTGAGGGCGATGTCGTATACGGCGGAGGCCATGAGCGGGTTGTATTCGATATCTGCGCCGAGATCCCCGGCGATCAGCGACTGGAAGCCGTCGGCAGTGGCGTCCACGGCCACGACCATGATGTCCTTGCCGGGCTTGAGCCCGGCGGCCTTTATCGCCTGGATGGCGCCGATCGCCTCCGTGTCGTCGGCCGCGAAGACGCCCTGGATGTTCCTCGTGTGGCCGAGGAAGAGCTTCATGACCGCCTTGGACTGCGGCACGTTCCAGTTGCCGTTCTGGGTCAGGCCGGTCGGGATCGTGATGCCGCAGCTGCCCATGGCGTCGCGAAACCCCGCGGAGCGGTCCATGCCGATCGAGTCGCCTACGGCTCCGGATATCTCGACGACGTTGTGCTTGTCGGGCGCAAAGCCCGTCAGGAGACCGCACATCGCCGTCGCCGCCGCCTGGCCCTCGGCCACGAAATCCGGCCCCACGTAGCTGGCGTACAGGCTCGGGTCGGAATCGATGCGCAGGTTCTCGACCACGACCACCTTGCCGGCGGCCCGCGCCTCCTTGAGAGCGGCGTCATACCCGGTGCCCTCGACCGGGTCCAGGACGATGACATTCACGGACGGGTCCGTGTCGAACTGATGGAAGGCCGCGATCTGGTTCTGGAAGCTGTCCTGAGAATCGACGAACTTGAGGGTTATGCCGTCCGCGGTCGCGGTAGTGGTGAAGTCGGCCGTGTTGGCGGCCCGCCAGGGGCTGTCCGATCCCGTCTGGATGAACCCGACGACCATGTCCTTGTACGTGTAGACCCTGGCCGTGGGAGCGGGCCGAGGTGTGGGCGTCGGCGGCGGCGGAGTCGGTGCCGGAGTGGGAGTCGGGGTGCTGGACCCGCACGCGGACGCCACTGCGACCAGGGCGACCAGCATGGCGACTCGAAGCGTTTGGTGCTCCCTGGTTCGAGGCTTCGTCATTGTCGATCACCGAATGCGCACGGGCGGTGGTTGAGGTAATCCTGCGCTCGACCGGAAGGGGCCGTGCCCAGCCCTTCGCGCCCTCTCATGTACTGGGCGAAATCTTACAGTGGCCCGACCACGGCGTCCCAGCCAACCCCAGGCCGGGCCCGGCTCCAAACCGGCACTCAATCGCAGGGCGGTCGGGGCGTTGACAGTTTTCAGGTGTTTCCCGTAAGCTCCCGCAGTTCCGCCGAAGCACGGCGGGCGCAACAAGAGGTGAGTTCGTGCGCAATCTCGCAAAGCACGCGACGGCAGGAGCCGCTCTCACGAGCGGAAGCCCTGTCGTGTGCGGGAGATCTGCGCCCACCGGGAGTTAGCCCCGGGCGGCATTGCCGCCAGGACCAAACTCTGAGCCGTGGGCCAGATCGGGCCCCCGGCTTTTTTCATGCCCCGTTGCAGGCGAGTGCGCCTCGGGGCCGAGCCGCGAGCCCATTCCCGCTCCAACCCCAGCTCGCGGCGATCACCACCGCGAGCGCCCCTCAAGGGAGGAGCCAATGAGCATCGCGGTTTCGGAAATGACTCAATCGGCGGTCTCGATCCGGCCCATCGCCACGGGCGGGCCGTCCGGTCCGGCCGCGCTTCTGGTCGAGCACGCCACCAAGCGGTTCAAGGTCGACCGGCGCAAGCCGCCGGTCACCGCCGTGGACGACGTCTCGATCACCATCGAGCGCGGCGAGATCTACGGACTTCTCGGAGCCAACGGGAGCGGCAAGTCCACGTTCATCCGCCTGGTCAGCGGGCTGCTGACACTCGACGCAGGTCGCGTCGAGGTCTTCGGCCACGACCTCGTTCGCGAGGAGATGGCGGTCAAGAGGCTGATCAACCGGGTCAGCGTAGACGCCGCCTTCTTCAAAAAGCTCTCGCCGGCCGAGAATCTCTCGTTCGCGGCTCGCCTGTACGGTCTCGACTCGGGTGAGGCCCGCCGAAAGGCGGCGCTGATCATGGCCCGGCTCGGGATCGGCGAGAAGCGGATGGGCAGGCCGCTCGAGCAGATGAGCCGGGGCATGCAGCAGAAGGTCGCGATCGCCAGGGCGATCCTGACGAGCCCGACCCTGCTGCTGCTCGACGAGCCGACGACCGGCCTGGATCCGCGCTCCAAGCTCGACGTCCAGTCCTTCGTCGAAGAGCTCAGGGCCGATCACGACGCCACGATCTTGCTTACGACGCACGACCTCGTCGAGGCCGATCGGCTGTGCGGACGAATCGGAATCCTGGCCGGCGGGCGACTGACGGCCGAGGACACGCCCGAAGGGCTCAAGGCCCGCGTCGCCTTCGAGCACGGCCAGCCGCCGACGCTCGAGAGCGCCTTCATGCAGTACACCGGCCGCTCCCTCGACGACGACGTCGAAGAGGGCGAAACCGAGCCGACCGAATAGGACCACACATCTGACGGCCGCGGCCGAACGCCAATTGCGCCGGCCGACCGGCTATCGAAAGGGACACTTCGTTGCAATCGCACCAGCTTGCCCTGGACTTACACAGGGAACGCCAGCGGGAGATCGAGCGCCGGCTTGCTCTCCGGTCGGTAGACCGGAGACAGATCCGTCGCCGCTCTCTCCGCCGCCGCCTCGGTTACGGGCTGATCCAGGTCGGGTCGATGCTCGCCGGCGATGGCCCGCTCCTGGGGGCCGCCCGGCGCTGAGGCGCCGGGCGGCCACGCCCCCCAAGGAGATCCAGCTTGACCGCA
>CAZGUS010000210.1:0-3623 GCA_964529245.1 uncultured Anaerolineaceae bacterium | reverse complement strand
ATGGGCTATCGGATCCAGATCGAGAACGGCAACTGCCTGAACTGCGGCGTCTGCATGGACGTCTGCCCGGTTCAGGCGTTGGACATGAGCCGCCCGCAGCGGCCCGGGGTCGAAGGGGCCGGCGTTTACGGCAAGCCCTTCGACTGGATGATGGAGTACCCGGTCCAGGTCGGCGAGTGCGTCGGCTGCGGCATCTGCGTTCGAGAGTGCCCCACGCACGTGGTCTCGCTCGACACCGTCGCCGGCCCGACGCCGCTGGCCGCCCGCCAGGGCCCCGTTTCGCGGCCGGTCGACCCCGCTCCGGCCTGGCAGCCGCTCGGCGAAGTGACACGCGAATCGCTCAAGCCTGCCCGCGTGTCGCCGTGGGGCGACCTGTTCCAGTGGCGAACCAGCGAGCGCCCGAATGACTGGCAGGTGTGGCGGTCGATGGTCACCGACAGCCGCCGCGACCCGATCTCGCCATGTCAGGAAGCCTGCCCCGCCGGAACGGACGCCGGCCGCTACGTCGGCCTCATCGCCCAGGGCCGCTACGACGAAGCCTACGCCGTCGCGGCCGAAGTCAACCCCTTCCCGTCCGTGTGCGGTTGGATCTGCACCGCTCCGTGCGAAGCGGTCTGCCGCCGCGGAACCCTCGATGAGCCGATCGCCATCCGGCGCCTGAAGCGCTTCGCGGCCGAGCAGGGCAAGCTGCCGCCCGTCGCCGCGCCGACGAAGAAGCGCAACAAGACTGTGGCGATCGTCGGTGGCGGCCCGGCCGGCATGTCGGCCGCCTACTACCTCGCCCGCCTCGGGTACGGAGTCACCGTCCTCGAAGCGATGCCGGTGCCGGGCGGCATGATGGCCATCGGCATCCCCGAATACCGGCTGCCGCGGACCGTCCTGCGCGAGGAGATCGACCGCATCGTCGGCCTCGGCGTGGAGCTCAAGCTCGACAGCGCCATGGGCCGCGACTTCACCCTGGCCGATCTCGAGGCGAAGTACGACGCTATCTTCCTCGCGACCGGCGCGTCCCGCAGCCGCAAGCTCGGCGTCCCGGGCGACGGGTTGCCGGGCGTCGTGCCGGCGACCTTCTTCCTCAAGCAGGTCAACCTCGGCGAGAAGCCGGTCCTGAACGGATCGGTCGTGGTCGTCGGAGGCGGCAGCACGGCCATGGACGCGGCCCGTTCGGCGCTCCGTTCGGGCGCTGCGTCGGTGACCGTCCTGTACCGGCGCGGCCGCGATGAAATGCCGGCCCAGGCCGAGGAGGTCGAGGCCGCCGAGCACGAAGGCGTGCACATCCAGTTTGAGGCGGCCGTGTCCGCGGTGGTCGGTTCGGACAAAGGCGTTTCCGCGGTCAAGTTCGTGAGCCAGCGGCCCACCGGCAAGTTCGACGGCGGCCGCGCCGTATACGAGCCGATCCCCGGCAGCGAGCGCGAGAAGTCCGCGACCACGGTTCTCGTGGCGGTGGGCGAGGAGCCCGATCCATCCATCCTGCCCGAGGGCGCCGGCATCGAGACCAGCGGCTTCTCCGGCATCGTGGCGGACGCGGGCCAGGCGACCGGGCGCAAGGGCGTGTTCGCCGGCGGCGACGTCGTGTCGGGCGCCAAGACGATCATCCACGCGGTCGGAGCCGGGCGCCGTGCCGCCGGCTCGATCCACGAGTACCTCTCGGGCAGCCGCGACGGCGAGGCCGAGATCATGGCCGCGGTCCGTGTGCCCAAGGGCCCCGAACCGGTTCTGACCGTCGATCTCGCCGAGCGTCCGCGAGTCGGGATGGAGTTGCCGGCGTACACGCCCGGCTCCTTCGCACCGACCCAGCCGAGTCTGGATGCCGCGGCGGCCAGGACCGAGGCGACCCGGTGCTTCCGCTGCGACGCCATCTACCGCTGCACGACGGTCCACGTCCAGTCCGGCCGCGGCCCCAGGGACGGCCCAGACGATGGGTCGCGACCCGGCGCCCCAGCCAACCAGTCCACGCTCGCGGGCCAGGCGAGCACTCCGCCGCACATCTCGGGAGGTCGAGACTGATGGAATCCCCGGCGTTCGGCGCTGCCGAACAGTTCATAGAGGGCACGATCGCCGCCGCCCTGGTGGCCTTGTGGCTACTGGCTGTGGCCCTTCACCTGGGCCGGCCCTACATGCTGGCCCTGACGCGCAAGTTCACTCTGCGTCTCGGCGCGGACCTGTGGTGGACGATCTACGTCGGGATGCGCGACATCTTCCTGCTCCAGGTATTCCTGGGCAGCTTCATCTTCTTCTACCCGGACGTCGTCAAGGGCAACGACCTGCCGATCACCGGCGGTCTGGCCGCCGTGTGCGCCTTCGCGGCCCTGCTGCTCAAGCTGATGACCAGGGCCGACGCCGACGCCCGCAGCTTCTACGCTCAGACCTTCTTCATCGCGCTGGGCGCGTCGTTGTATCTGGGCGGGTACCTGCTCGGCACCCAGATGACGACGGTGAACAGCAGCATCTCCAACTAGCTGGCCTCTATCCTCGTGAGTTCGCAAAACCAGACGATCGCCCTGGCGCTGTGCTACCTGTCCGCGTTCCTCGTCGGGGTCATGGGCCTCGTGGCCGTCGCCTACAACCTCCGCCTTGCAGGGCCCGCCCCGCGCAAGGCCGATGTCGTCGCGGTCGACCGGCCCGCGGCGAAGAGCTAGGAGATCGAGATGCCTGACCAGCAAGCCGCTCTCGTCCAGGGCACGCAATACTGGATGCTCCTCTCGGTCGCAGCCGTGCTGCCGATCCTGTGGGCCTTCACCCTTGCGCTGCATTTCGCCCGGCCCTACGTCATCCGCTACCTGCAGACTCTGACGCTGCGGTTCGGCGGCGACGTGTGGTGGCTCAGCTACGTCCTCATGCGGGACGGGCTGCTCGTCGTGACGCTTGCCCTGAGCGTCATCTTCCTCTTCCCCAACGTCTACATGAGCGCCGATCTGGGCGTCCCGATCACCGCCCCGCTCGCGGCGCTGGTGCTCTTCTGGGCCCTTCTGGCCAAGCTGACCGGCGACTCGGACGACGACGCGCGAACCTTCCGCATCGTCTCCGTGCTGCTCGTGGTCGCTTCGATGCTCTACATAATCCCGCAGGTCTACGGCGTCGAGGCCGGCGACCAGGTTGACTCGCTGAACGCCATCGCCAACCTGGGCTGGATCCCGGGTGCCCTCGTCAGCGGCTCGAATCCCGACGTTTCGTACCCGATCCTCAACATCAGCCTGCTCGGCTTTGCCGCCACCGGCGCGGCCATCTTCGGCTGGTTCCTCCGCAAGACGAAGTTCGAACCCGCGGATCTCGGGTAGGCGAAGGCGCCCAGCCCGGCTGCTCGCACGACCGCCGCTAAGCAGGACCGCCGCTCCCGAGAGCGGCGGTCCTGCTTTTCCGACTTGCGCCGATATCTCTCCTACCAGAGTGAGGCAGTCGAGATGAACGTCCAAGCGATCGAACCCACGTCCGCCAGGAACCCCGCGTCGCAGGCCGGCGCGACCAGACAGCCGGCCCGGAAGGCGCCGCCGCCTGCGGCCGCCCACGCAGCACCCGCGGTCAGCGTCGCGGCGATGACGACGCCGGCGGCAACGGCCACCGTCACGTCGGTGCCGGCCAGCGTCAAGCCGGAGGATCGGGCGCTGTACCTGCAGATCCTCAAG
>CAZGUS010000209.1:0-3644 GCA_964529245.1 uncultured Anaerolineaceae bacterium | reverse complement strand
GACTTCGTGTCCATGTTCACCGTCAAGGCGACGCCGCAGAAGGTGCTTCAGCTCATCGACACCGAGCGCACGAAAGAGGCGAAGACGTCCAAGGACCCGAGTTGGCCCTAGCACCAGCCGGGGCATCCTAGACGGACATGATGACTGGGGCGGGTTTCTTGCAGGCCGCCCCAGTCAAGCCTCACGCGTCATCTCATGGCCCGTGCTGATGAGCCAGGTATGAGCAGGAAGTCCTATCCGACCTGGTTCGTGGCGGGCGCTCTGCTCCTTTACGGTGCGTTCGTCCTGGTGCCGTCGCTGCTGGGCTTCGTCTTTTCGTTCACCGACTGGAGCGCCTACTCGACCGATATCCACTGGGTCGGCCTGGACAACTTCGCGGCCATCCTCGACCCGACTTCCAACTACCTGAGCGCGATCCAGAACACCGTCCTGTTCACGGTTGCAACGATCGCCCTCAAGACCATCATCGCGCTGGGATTGGCGATTCTGCTCACCGTCGGCGTGAAGAAGCTTTCCTACTTGTACCGGGCGCTCATCTTCCTGCCTGCCGTCATCCCAATCCTCGTCGTCGGTGTGATCTTCCAGTCCGTGCTCAACCCGGATACCGGGCTGCTGAACACGGCACTCCGGCTCGTTGGCCTTGGCGCCCTCGCCCAGCAGTGGCTGACCGATGTCTCGATCGCTCTCTGGAGCGTGATTGCCGTGGACACCTGGCGTGGCGTCGGGTACATCATGGTCATCCTGATCGCCGGGTTGCTGGCCATCCCTCGCGAGTACTACGAGTCCGCGTCCATCGATGGAGCCTCGGGCCGACAGGCCTTCTGGCACATCACCCTGCCGCTCCTCATGCCGGTCCTGCTGGTCACGACCGTGCTCAATCTCCTGTACGGCCTGCGGGTCTTCGACATCGTCTTCGTCCTGACCAACGGCGGACCCGGCTTCGCGACCGAGACGGTCTACACGACGATCTTCCAGGACTTCTCGCTCGGCCGGTACGGAACGGCGACCGCGCTGTCCACCTTGTTCTTCGTCGTGATGCTGGTGTTGAGCTTCCTGGTCATTCGGGTCATGCGCCCAGGACAGGAGGCCTGACCCGTGTACGCCGTCCGGACCTTCCGGGCAACGATCAACAACCTTCTGGCATCCGGCGCCGGTCTGATCGCCCTTGCGCCGATCTACCTCGTCTTTGCAAACGCGCTCAAGAACCAGACGGATTCGGCCACGATGAGCATGGAGTTCCCGCTGAATCCCCAGTGGGCCAACTTCGCCACCGTGATCGACAAGGGCAAGCTGGTCGAGGCCTTTTTCAACAGCGTTCTCTATTCGGTCGGCGGGACCGTGTTGTCGGTCCTGGTCTCCGCGCTGGCAGCCTACGTGCTTGCGCGCCGCCGGACCAGGCGGCACGAGATCATCTACCTGCTGTTGATCATGGGCATCGCGATCCCCACCAACTTCGTCACGTTGACGAAAGTGATGCAGGTGACCGGCCTGATCGACTCGCAGCTCGGCATCATCCTTCTCTACGCCGCCACGCAGATCCCGTTCAGCGTCTTCCTGATCTACGCGTTCATCGACACGATTCCGCGTGAGCTCGACGAGGCAGCGTTCATCGACGGGTGCTCGCCGATCCGGACCTTCGTCTCGGTCATTCGCCCGATGCTGACCCCGGTGCTGGTCACGTGCGGCGTCCTCGACCTCCTCAACCTCTGGAACGAGTTCCTGATCCCGCTCTACTTCCTGAACAGCACACACAACTGGCCGATGACCCTTGCCGTGTACAACTTCTTCGGCCAATACGAGTCGAACTGGGCCCTCGTCTCCGCTGACGTCGTGCTGACGATCATGCCCATGATCCTGATCTACGCAGTTGCGCAGCGATGGATCCTGTCCGGCGTCTCTGCAGGATCCGTGAAGGGGTAGCGGCATGACCCTGTCCGCGCGCGACGCCCGAATTGCCAGCCCCCGGAACGGGATGTGCCGCCGATGAGGATCCTTTCCCTTGAGGTGGGCGCCGACGGGCTCACGGTCCATACCGACGCGGGGCTGCTCGCCCTGACGCCGCGGACGAACCGGACAGTCCGCGTCCGTTTCACGCTCGAGGACTCCTTCAGCCAGCAGCCGAGCCTGACCGTGATCCCCGTCAGTGCCGACGCGCCGAACGTCCCGTTCTCCGTCGTCGAGGACCGGGACCGCATCGTCATCTCCACCGACGCGATGTCGATCGAGGTGGCTCGCGAGACGGCCGCGCTCACCTACCGGACGATCGACGGGACCCTGCTGACCCGGGAGCCGGCTCGCGGCGGCAAGACGCTGACGCCGGTCCAGGTCCTCCGGTCGGAGTTCGACGGGGCCACCCCGCACGAGAGCCGCGAGAACGTCGACGGCGTGCGGATCGACGTGGATGGCATCCGGCAGGTCGTGGACCGCACCGCGTTCCACACCAAGCTCGAGTTCTGCTTTGCCGACGGGGAGGCCCTGTACGGGCTGGGCTCGCACGAGGAGGGCATGTTCAATCTCCGCGGCCAGCACCAGTATCTCTATCAGCAGAACCTCAAGGTGGCCGTGCCGGTCCTCGTGTCGACCCGCGGTTACGGCGTCTTCCTCGACTGCACGTCCCTGGTCACCTTCCACGACGACGCCTTCGGGTCGTACCTCTGGAGCGACGTCGCCAGGGAGCTGGACTACTACGTGATGCTCGGGCCGAGCTTCGACCAGGTCGTGGCTGAGTTCCGGGCGCTGACCGGGCCTGCGCCCATGCTCCCGCGGTGGGCCTTCGGCTACGTGCAGTCGAAGGAGCGGTACGAAAGCCAGGGGGACCTGCTCGCCGTCGCCCGCGAGTACCGCCGTCGCGGGCTGCCGCTGGACTGCATCGTGCTGGACTGGAAGTCGTGGACTGGCCACGCCTGGGGCCAGAAGTCGCTCGACCCGGTGCGTTTCCCGGACCCGCTCGGCATGACCCGCGAGCTTCACGCGCTCGGCGTGCGGCTCATGGTGTCGATCTGGCCCACCATGCGGCCTGGTGGCGACGACTGGCGCGAGCTCGTGGACCGGGGGCAGCTGCTCGGCAACCAGGCGACCTACAACGCGTTTGACCCAGCCGCCAGGGCCACCTTCTGGTGCCAGGCGGACCGTGGCCTCTTCTCGCATGGCATCGACGCGTGGTGGTCGGACTGCACCGAGCCGTTCGAGGCCGACTGGGCGGGCGCCGTCAAGCCCGAGCCCGAGGAGCGTCTGCGGATCAACACCGACGAGGCCAAGCGGTACCTCGACCCGGAGCTGATCAACGCCTACTCGCTGGTCCACTCCCAGGGACTGTACGAGGGCCAGCGATCCGTCTGCCGGGAGAAGCGGGTGATGAATCTCACCCGGTCGGCCTTCCCCGGCCAGCAGCGCTTCGCGACGGTGACCTGGTCCGGAGACGTCAGCGCGAGCTGGGAGACGCTCCGCCGCCAGATTGCCGACGGGCTCAACTTCTGCGCGACCGGAATGCCGTACTGGACAACGGATGTGGGCGGGTACTTCGCGGCCCGGCGTCCGGAACTGTGGTTCTGGGCGGGCGATTTCGACGACGGCGTCGACGACCTCGGCTACCGAGAGCTGTACCTGCGCTGGTTCCAGTACGCGGCCTGGCTCCCGATGCTGCG
>CAZGUS010000208.1:0-3672 GCA_964529245.1 uncultured Anaerolineaceae bacterium | reverse complement strand
ACACCGGCGGCTCCCGATCCATGGTCGGAGGCGGACGTTTATGTAACAGGCGATCTGGCACATCAGATCCGGATCGTACGCTTCGGCCTGCCGAGCACAGCCTCTTCGGCCGCCTCGCCGGCGCCGAGCGGCTCGAACCCCTGGCCGGCCGCGGCTGGCGGCAACCTCGCGCCCGCGACCGCACGTCTGCACACCGAGCTCGCCGCCGGTACGCCGGTCGAGACGATCGTGGCCGGACTCAACGACGCGGGCTGGGACGTGTCGGGGGAGAACGTCGCCGTGTCGTCGAGCGGCGCACCCGCCGATACCTCGCTCGATCTCGACCCGCAGATCGCCGCCGCCCTGGCGGCTGTCGCCCCAGACGATGTGGTTGGTCCGGCGACCGACGAATACGGCCGGGTCAGCATGGCTCTAGTGCTTGCACCGGCGGTGACCGGCGCGATCGTCCACTCGCTGCCCGGAGCCGGCGCGAGCGCCAAGCTCGATACCGGAGCCCTGGCCGACTGGGCCGCGGGCCAGGCCCTGCGGCGAGCGCTCGCCGATGCCCTCCTCGCGCACTGGAAGAACGGCGGCGTGACGCTGGCCCACTTCCGCGAGCTCGTCATCGGCGACGCGCCCGACTCGTCGGGTACGGCTGGTCCCTGGGTCGAGCTCTCGGGTCTGGACCTGGATCGAGTGGCCGGACTCGAGGCAAGCGCGATCGTCGGCGCACCGGCCGGCCTGAACCTGGCGGCCGACCCACTGGCCGCGAGCCTGCGCGCCATGGCCCCGGCCGATCGAACCAGGCTCTTTGGTGCCCTGGTGAGCGCGGCCAATGCCGCAGGTGGCTCGGGTACGGCGGACTCGTCGGGGGAGATCGGCTTTGCCACTAAGGACGGCATGATCCCGGCGGTTGGTAACGCGGCCTTCGACCCCAAGGTCAAGAGCGGGGACATCCTGGGGCCGATAACGACTACTGCCGGACCGGAGCTCTATCTTGTCGAGGCACGCTTTGGCGGCGCCCTCGACGAGCGTTCGCAGGCCGCCCTCCAGCAGGTACGGGCCGATCCCTCGCCCGACCCGCTGGCCTACACCACTCGCTTCTCACCTGTCGATGTGGCTCTCGCGCGCGATGCCGGCTGGCGGGCCGACGCCGAGTTCGCCCCGAGCGAGGACGTCCGCTCCGCGCTCTTCAATACGCCGCTCGGAACTCTCTCGGATCCGTTCGTTCTCGATGGCAAGCTAGCCTGCGCCATCGTGGACTCCCGAACTACCGGCGTCCCCTCGGCAAGAACCGCGGCCCGTCTGGCTCTCGATGGCTTCGATGCCTGGTATAGCGGCCAGCGATCGGCCGCCACGATCACCCGATCCGATAACCCCCTGCCTGAGCTCGAGTCCCCTTCTCCGAGTCCCTCACCTACTCTGGCTCTGCCGACTATCCCCGGACTTGCCAGTCCGGCCCTGCCTACCATTCCGGGCCTGCCTGGCGCCACACCGATCAAGACCGACTCCCTGGGGCTGCCGGCGCTGCCGTAGGGCGAGGGGGAAGGGGGCGGAGGGCGTGGTCGCACCGCGCTACGCGCCTGCTGCGCTCCCTCGCCGAGCCGGCCACGTCAAACCCTGTTCGAGCCCGACAAGTGTCCAGACTCTGCACGCTGGGCAACGTCGGTAGTGACCCTCGGCTCGCCCCTCTCCTGCGAGTTCAAGCCATGAACGACTATTCATTCCGATGGCCAAGGAACTGTTCGACCTGCACCTCAGGATCCCACCCAGGCGGCGGACCCTGCCCGGGAGACGACCAGGGCATCCCCCGACGAGCCCAGTTCCGCCGCCACTGCCTATAGACCTCGTGGCGGCGGGCTAGGTCCCCGCCTGCCGCGTCGGTGTAGCCAAACTGGATACCGCAACATGGGCAGATCTCATCCGATGGCGAGCCGATGCTGTTCCATGCAGACTCGTCCAAGCCTGCATAGCCACAACATGGACAAGTGAATAGAGAATTGCTCATTGCCCAAGCCTCTCAAGAGCCAAACATCCCGCCGACTAGCCCTAGCACAAAAGCCCAATCGAACACATTGTTATGAGCGACGGTGGTCGATATGGACGATGTCGCCGGGCTGGAGCGACACGATTTGCATAGATCATCTGGTCCATGGCCAGAGATTGGCAATTACGACGGCGAGCAGAATTGGAATGCCCAGCATGAAGAACATGACCCCAGCTCGGCGCTCTCGGTCGTCCCAGTCCGAAAGAGTCCGCAGCCAGTTGATGAATACGAGCGAAACTGCCATCCAGCCGGCAACGACCAAGAAGCCCACGACCGCCAAAGCAAGGACTGACGGGTCTCGGTTCTGAACGTAGCGGATGAGCAACGGGCTCGCACAGATCAGGCCAACAACCTGGATGCCCCGCGGACCCCACATCCAGCCCCGAAAGCTGTTCTCGAACAGATCGAACGGAACCGGTCCTTGCGCCCGCCAGTCCTCGTACTTGACGCCGTCGTCGACACAGACGCCGTCTACGAAGACGATGGTCTTGTGCCAGAGTCCTGGCGTCATCTCGACGACCAAAATCGCGGGCTCCGAGCCCGGAATCGGCCATTCGACCCAAGGCGACTCCTTTGAAGATTGGTTCATCTGGGCAACGTCCTGACCGTCGACCACGATCGACGACGCCTGCCCTCCTGACGGCCGGTTCACCGAGAGCCACGCCATGCGGCCACGCCAGGGCACTCTCCAGATCGACCGGCGTGCGATGAGTCCGCTGTCGACACGTCTGGGCTTGTCGCCGTCGGGGCCCGGCCTAACCTCGTCTGCCATCTTTCCTTGGCCTCCTGCGTCTGCCCACTGAAGGCACGTTTCAGGCCCTAGTGGGGAGCAAGCCCGCACACGCTCCCGATTAGCGAATAGGGATCCTTGATCATCGACAAGATTGCGGAACAGAAGTCCTGTTGCATGCCTGAGTCCTGGTTCGTGAGGTATCCCAACCCCGTTGCAGCCAGACTTCCATACAGCGCCGTGATCGGGTTCTTGTAGGAACCAGTCGGAATGAGCTTCTGTACCCCGGCCGGCAGAGTTCCATAGCCCACCTGTAGGCCGCCGGCCACCGCCCCTCCAAACTCTCCCAAAGCAGCGGCATTTCCGGCCTCTTCAAGATTCCAGCCCGCGAGAGGGCCGGGGCTGACGTTCAGCTTCGACAAAGTGTACGTTCCTAGGCCGGTCAGCCCCCCCAGGAGGATCGCATCACATATTGGGTCAGCAACCAAGCCGGCAAGGCAGCTTGCCAGACCCAGTACAGCCAGCAGGACGCCCAAGTTGTGCGGGTTATCCCGCGGTAGAAGGCCCTCCTTTGTTAGGTCCACGCACGATTGGAGGTCGCCTGTGTCGCATTGTATGGCTTGCGCTTGCAAGTCGTGGATGATCTGGGCTTGCAGCTTCGAGTTCGTGGGAGGCGTCGTGCCGGACCACTCGTTCTTGGGGGGAGGCGTCGTACCGGACCACTCGTTCTTCGGGGTGACGGTGTCGTAGCCGGACCATTCGTTCTTCGGCTCGTTCGTTCCGCTCGACGAACTGCTCGCGGCGGCCGAGCATATGTCCAGATGATGTTCGAAGGCGTATTCGCTGCTACTCACACAGTGTCCGTCGGGATCCACCAGAGTCGCCGGGTTAGCCTCGGCGTAGAGGTAGCGGTTCA
>CAZGUS010000207.1:0-3692 GCA_964529245.1 uncultured Anaerolineaceae bacterium | reverse complement strand
TCGGCGATCGCCTCGGCGAACCCGCCGATGCTGGTCAGCGGCGTCCGCAGATCGTGGCGCAGGTTTGCGAGGAGGTGCGTCTCTTCCTGGCGCGTCGATGCCAGCTCGTGGGCCATGGCGTTGAATCGCTCGGTCAGGACCTTGACCTCGGTCGGGCCCTCCAGCGGCAGCGGCCTGGTCTCGCCCGACGCCGCCGGCAGCTCCGCGGCGGCGTTGGCGAGCCGGCGCATCGGCCCCGTCAACGAGCGCGAGAGCAGCCAGGCGATCGGGATGCCGACGATCAGCAGCACCAGCGTGACGATCAGCAACGCGCCGGCCAGGTCGCCGATGGCGAGTTGAGCCGATGTGTCCGGCAGGGCGAACAGAACGGTTCGGCCGGCGGTGGCGTTCCTGCTCGCCTCGACGAAGATGAACCACTTGCCGTCCGATGTTCGCATCCGTCCGATCGTGCCGGTCGGCATCTGCAGCGACGACGGACTCCCGGCGATGACGCGGATGGCGCCGTTGGGGTTCTGAACCAGGACGAAGCCGCCGTCGCCGGCGACCGAGGTGCCCGCGTCACTGAGCGTGGCGTCCCATTGCGCCGGCGTCTCGCGAGCCAGGTTCACCACGACCTGCACGATCTGGCGCGAGAGAGAGTCCTTGATCTCGTTTTCGTGGAGCTGGTCGAGCACCAGGAACAGCGTCGCTCCGACGGCCAGCAGCATGACCGCCGCAAGCCCGGCGAAGGCCAGGAAGATCCTGCTTCTCAGACCACGCGGCAGCACGGCAGTCGATCCCTACTCGGAAGCGGACGAGGGACCGGGCCCGGCCGCGCTTCGCGGTGGAGGCACGAGCCGGTATCCCAGGCCGCGAATCGTCTCCACCTGCGGGCCGTCGTCGCCGAGCTTCTTGCGCACTTCGGCCACGTGCACGTCAACGGTCCTGGTCTCGCCGGGGAAGTCCGTGCCCCAGACATCCTCGAGGAGCGCGTCGCGGGTCAACACGACACCCGGATCGCGAGCCAGCGCCGCGAGCAGATCGAACTCGCGCGCCCGAAGCTCGAGGCGTCGCTCTCCGACCATGGCCTCGCGGCGGCGCGGATCGATGCGCAGGTTGCCGACTTCCACCGTGCGGCCACCCTTGGCCGTCGCGTCGGTGCGCCGCAGGATCGCCTTGACCCGCGCCACCAGCGCCCGTGGATTGAACGGCTTGGTGACGTAGTCGTCGGCGCCCAGCTCCAGGCCGACGATCGCGTCCACGTCCTCCGAGCGGGCCGTCAGCATCAGGATCGGGACGTCTCCGCGGCGGCGCAGCTCACGGCAGACCTCGAAGCCGTCCAGCTTGGGCAGCATCAGATCGAGCACGACCAGCGCCGGATTGGTGCGCTCGTACTGCACGAGCGCCTGCTCGCCGTCGGCGGCGGCGACGACGGCGAAGCCCTCCTTCTCCAGGTACAGCCGCACCAGCTCGACGATGTTGCGCTCGTCGTCGACGACGAGGATGGTCTTCATACCGGCAGGATACGTCCGGCGCGGCCCGCCCCGTGGCTCGGATGTAAACGCAGGGTAAGACGCCGCGGCGTCACGCCGGCCGAGTCAGCGCGACAGGAGTCCCAGGATGAGCCCGACGGCGAGCACTGCGTAGCCGACGATCGCGCCGGGCGTATTCCTCCGGACGCGGGTCACCACGACCAGGACGGCGCCGACCACGATGACGATCAAGGCGAGTGCTCTCATGGCTTGCCGGCTCTCCTTCTACCGATGGTTCAGAGTGCGAAGATCGATCACCTCTTTGTCAGGAGGAGAAAGAGGGCGCCTGCAACCACGAGGACCGCAATTCCGGCGACAAAGATCCCGTCGCCCCACCACATGTCCTTGTTGATCCGACCGACCACGATGAGGACCGCGGAAACGACCGCCATCAGTGTCAAGAATGGATGGGCCTTCACGCGAGACGGCATCTGATTCCTCCTATTTCTGTGGCCCAAGGGGGCCTGAACATACTGGACCTAGCTGCGAGCCTTCCCACGGAACGCATCCATGAACCGCACCCGCGCGCCGATGCGCATGGCGGCATTGGCATAGATGCGGCCGGCGAGCCAGGTCAGGCCGACGATGGATGCCACGATTAGCGCTACCGCCAGGCCGACCTGCCAGAACGGCACGTCGCTGTCCGCCATCCGCACCGCCATGAGGATCGGGGCGAACGGCGGAAGCAGCGAGCACACTGTGGCCAGGGGGCCACTCGGATTCGGCAGCGCGGCGTACATGAGCAGGTACCCGGTGATCTGGAAGATGGAGATCGGCGCGACGGCGCTCTGGACCTCCTCCTGGCGCGATACGAGGGAGGCAACCGCGGCATAGGCAGTGGCATAGAACAGGAACCCGAGCAGGAACCAGCAGATATCGCCGAGGATCGAGGCCAACCCTAGGGCCGGAATCGCGGCGACATTGGTCACGCGGACCGCGACAAGCGCGGCCGCGCCCACGATCGTGAGCTGCATGAGACCGACAAGGCCGATGCCCATGACCTTGCCCGCGAGCAGTCGGCTCGGCTGGATCGTGGCGAGCAGGATCTCCATGATCCGCGTCGCCTTCTCCTCGACCACGCTCTGAGCCACCATGTTCCCGTACTGGCCGAGCGCGATCCAGAGCAGGATGCCCAGGGCCAGGCTGGCGAACAGGTTCTCGTTGTCCTTGGGATTGGCGGGCGCCAGAAGCTGGACCGGGACCAGGGCCATGGCCGAGGTGACGGCCGCCGGTGAGAGGCCGGCGTCGGAGAGACGGGTAGCCTCCGCGGCCAGGGAAAGGGCGGACTCGACGGTCGAGGGGATCGCATCCTTCGCCACGGCCGTCGGTGCGGTCGAGGTCCCGGTCACGAGCACGTCGAGCGTCCCCGCCGTTACCTGCGCTTTGCCGGCAGTGACGTCGGCAACGTCGCTGACCGTGACGGGCACACCCAGGGCAGCGGCCGTCGCCGTGAACGAACGCTCGAGCGCCTGCGACCCGCCACTGAAGCCGACCCGCACCGGGTTGGTCTTGCCGGCGAGCAGCGACGCGGCAACGATCCCGACCACGACGAGGACCGCCATCACGATTGTGCCGCCGACGAAGACCCGCGAGCGCAGACGCATGCGGACCTCGCGGCGAGCGACGAGGAATGTGGTCGGCAGGCGGCGCGTTCCGCCCGGACTCAAAGATCGGGCGTTCACGCCGCAGCCCCCTCGATGACCGTCCGGAAGATCTCGCCCAAGGTCGGCTCGACGCGCTCGAACTCGCGCACCGGTCCGGTCTTCAGTGCGGCCTGGAGCAGCGCCTGATCGTCGACGCCCGGATCCAGCTCGAACAGCCGCCGGGTGCCGTCGGCCTGCGCAAGCCGCACGCCCGGCACGCCGACTTCCCAGTCGTCCGGCGCCCCGGGGACATCGATCCAGCGGCGCTCCTGACCCCCGGCGCGCAGCTCCGCAACCGTGCCGATGGCCACCATCTTGCCGAGATCGATGATGCCGACCCGGTCGCATAGGCGCTCGACGAGCTCCAGCTCGTGGCTGGAGAAGATGACGGGCAGGCCCGCGTCGGCCTGCTCTCGGAGCACGGCGCTCATTACGTCGACCGCCACCGGGTCGAGCCCGGCGAACGGCTCGTCGAGGACCAGCACGTCCGGACCGAAGACCAGCGCGGCCGCCAGCTGGACACGTTGCTGGTTGCCGA
>CAZGUS010000206.1:0-3715 GCA_964529245.1 uncultured Anaerolineaceae bacterium | reverse complement strand
TCGCAGAGACGTGGTGGGCGAGGCGGGGGTCGAACCCGCACGCCGCTTACGCGGCCAAGATGGGGATGCTCTATCCGGCCCCTCGTGGCGGGCCATGCAGAATCGGCACTGTTAGCGTGCGAGTCGAACCCCGAGTTCGGCCCATCGCAGGCTACGGCCAGTACAGTTCGGCCGAAGAACCCGTAAGGGCCCCTCCGACGACGAGGACCCGTCCATCGGCGAGCAGCGTGGCGGTCTGATTGAGCCGGGCGGTGGCCATCGACCCCGTCGGTGTGAACGTGCCCGTGGCAGGGTCATACAACTCGGCCGATGCCAAGGCCACCGAGTCATCGTTGTCTCCTCCGACCACCAGGACTTGGCCATCGGCGAGCCGAGTCGCGGTGAAGTCCTGCCGCGCGACATGCATCGACCCCGTCGCGCTGAACATGCCGCTGGCAGGGTCGTATAGCACGCCAGAAGCGACGGTCCCGGAGTCGCCGAGTCCTCCGGCAACTAAGTCCTGCCCATTGGCCAACAATGTCGCGGCGAAGTCCGTCCGTGCCGTGCGCATCGATCCAGTCGGGCTGAACTTGCCGGTGGCCGGGTCATAGATCTCAGCCGACGCTAGGCTCTCGTCGTCGGCCCCTTGGCCGCCTACGATGAGGACTCGACCGTCGCCCAGCCGAGTAGCTGTGAAGTTTGAGCGTCCAGTCTTCATCGATCCGGTGAGGCCGAACGAGCCGCTGGCCGGGTCGTACACCTCTGCGGTGTTGCCGCCATCTCCCCCTCCCACGATCAGGACGCGGCCGTCCGCGAGCAAAGTGGCAGTCTGGCCGCCGCTCACCAACGACCCGGTTGGACTGAAGGTGCCCGTCGCAGGGTCGTACAACTCCGCCGTGTTGTCGAGGCCGCCGGCGACCAATACGGAACCGCTGGAAAGCAGCGCGGCAGCTTGGTAAGCCCGAGGCTTCGACATAGATATGGTCGCTCCGAACTTGCCGGTCGCTGGATCATACGACTCGGCGGAAGCGACAGCAGCGGCATTGTGGATCAGGCCCCCGACGATGAGGACCCGGCCATTTCCCAGCAGAGTCGCTGTGTCGTGAGTGCGGTCCGCGCTCATCGAGCCCGTCACTGTGAACGTCCCGTGAGCGGGCGTCGGTGACGGCGCGGAAGTCGGCGCCAATGTCGGGCTCGGGCTGGCGGTCGGGCCCAGGCTCGACGAGGGCGATGCCGGGCCTCCCCCGCACCCTGCAACGGCCAGGATCAGGACCAACGCGGCGAACGCCCGCCCTGTCGAACGGCTGCCCCTATCAATCCCCGGACTGGCCCTCACGCTCTGCCTCCCTCTGTCATCCGAACCACCGCAGGATGACGCATCGGGGGAGCGCGCGTGATGCCACAGGGTGGTGGCGTTGGCGGAAAGCGAAACGAGAGTTCGCGGAGCTGGCCCAGGCGATATGGTCTATGCGCGACGGTCTGGCGCCCCCTCAGAACAGGCACCGTCTCGGTTCACGCTCAGTTCGCAGAGACGTGGTGGGCGAGGCGGGGGTCGAACCCGCACGCCGCTTACGCGGCACCAGCTCCTAAGGCTGGCGCGTCTGCCATTCCGCCACTCGCCCGTGGTGCAAGAGTCTAGCGGGGGCGCCGCTGCACTGCGACGCGGCGTGGAGCCGAATCAGATGTGGCGCAGGCGATTGTGGCGCGCGCCGGGTCGGCTGGCGGAGGGCGCGGTCGGCGTCCGGGCGGGCCTGACGGCCGCTTCGACGGCATCGTCGCCGGAAGCTTCGGTCTTGCGTGCGTCGCGCCGGGCCCGAATCCGCTCTTTCGCCGCCTCGAAGCCGCCGCCATCGGGGCGGAACAGCTCGTCGACGAGGCGCTTCCCAACCTCGACCGTCGCCGGGCGCAGGATGTTGCCGCCCAACTCCGAGATCGTGCCCTTGAGGTCGCGCGCCTCGCGCTCCGGTCGGCTCTTCTCGAGGTAGGCGCCGAACTCGCGCTCGAGCAGCCCACGGACCTGTTCGCCTTCGTCGCCGAGCGAGCGCAGCGCCTTGTCGATCTGCTTGGGCAGCATCGACTTGGGCAGGTCCGCCTTCGGGCCGAGGACGGCGCGCCGAACGGCGCGGTAGGTCCGCTTGGGCCCGCCCAGGACCATGAACGCCGCACCGGCAGCGACCGCGACAGTCTTGCCCGGCGCCCGCCGGATCTTTGCTGGAATGTCGACCGCTGCGCGGCCGGCGGCTTCGAGCCCGATTACCTCATCCAGCAGGAGCTGGCGGCGGGCTACGACTTCCGCCCTTGCGGCATCTGTTCGCGCACCCACTCGATAGTCTCCTTGGTTGTTTCGATTGTCTGGTTTGGC
Source organism: uncultured Anaerolineaceae bacterium (assembly GCA_964529245.1). Classification (GTDB taxonomy): domain Bacteria; phylum Chloroflexota; class Limnocylindria; order Limnocylindrales; family CSP1-4; genus Fen-1039. The sequence goes on along the minus strand of CAZGUS010000206.1, from coordinate 1,374 downwards.
AGCAGCCGGTTCTTGAGTTCGGCGAAGTCGGCCTTGCGCAGCACGAGGATTGCGGCAAGGATCGAGTAAAGGATCAGGAATACGGCCAGGCCGACGGCGATCGAAATGCCCCAGCTCATCGGCACGCCGAGCAGCGCTCCGAGCACGCCGCCGCCGACGGCGGCCGCTATCGCAAGTCCGACGGCGGCCCCGATGCGCGACAGCGCTCCGGATCCGGCCACCAGCCCGACGATCGCGCCCACTATGCCGAACAGCACCGCCAGCAGGAGGACGCCCACCGCGATCGGCCTGTCGGCGGCCGAAACGGCGTGGCCGTCGAACCAGGTGAGCCCGCTGAACGAGTTGCTGGCGATCCAGCCCAGAGCCCGGCTCGTGAGCTGCAGCCACAGGATCCCGCCGGCGACCACAGCCACCACCAGCGACAGCAGGAACGCCTGACCGAGGCGCGGCGCCGCGTTCGGGATGATCAGCATTACCAGCGTGACGGTGGCCGCGATCAGAAACGTGGAGCCGTGGAGAGCGCCCCAGCCGATCGAGCCAAAGATCCACTCGTCGAGCCACAGGATCGCCCCGATCGAGGCGACCATGCCGGCCAGGAAGAAGCAGGCCAGCGCCGCCCCGCCCAGGATCGCCGCGCGCTTGAGCTCGGCCATGATCTCGGACAGTTCCGCCTGGAACAGCTTGACGTGAGCGGCAACGAGGCCCAGCAGGGCTTTTCGGGTTCGCCCGAACTGCGCCCCGAAGCTCCTCGGCGGCGCGCCGGCGTGTTCGCCGGAAGGGGCTTTGCCGTCGCTCGACGGTGACGGATCGGGTGAGGAGGGCCGGTCGGCCAAGGGACCTCCTTGATGTATGTGGCGTGACAGCGCGTCGATCATAGCAGCGGTGTGGGCACGAACGGCAGGCGTGCCGGTTGAGGAGTGGCCGGCCCAGGTTCCACCCATGAACGAGGTGACTGGGATGTCGACGCGCCGCAGGCAGTGCGCAGGTCCCGAGCCGTTCGGACGGCGGCTCCGATCCCGGCCGTCGAGGACGAACCTGCACGAACCGACTACGCTCCCTTCATGTCACTGTCCAAGCCCCGCATGGGAAAGGCCGAGCCGGCCGCCCGCGAGATACGAGTCGCCGTGCTGCTGGCCGTGGGTAGCGAACTCACCGTGGGCGAAACGCGCGACACGAACAGCGGCGATCTTGCGCGGTCGCTCGCCGAGCACGGCGTCGACCTCGAGCGGATGGTGGCGTTGCCCGATCGGCTCTCGACGGTCGTCGGCACCCTGAGCAACGCTCTGGCCGTGGCCGATCTCGTCGTCACGACCGGAGGCCTCGGACCCACGCCCGATGACCTGACGCGTGAGGCGATCGCAGCCGTAGTCGCGG
>CAZGUS010000205.1:0-3742 GCA_964529245.1 uncultured Anaerolineaceae bacterium | reverse complement strand
GCCCACGACAACGACGACTACGAGACCGGCAAGCGCCACGGCCTGGCCATGATCACCGTGCTCGACGACGCGGCCCGGATCAACGAGAACGGCGCCCGGTTCGCCGGCCTGGACCGCTACGAGGCTCGCCGCCAGATAGTGGAGGCGCTCCAGGAGCGCGGCGACATGGAGTCGATCAAGCCTCACGAAATGCTCATCGGCCACTGCCAGCGCTCCGACGACGTCGTGGAGCCGCGCCTCAAGACCCAGTGGTTCGTGCGCGTGGCGCCGCTCGCCGCCGCCGCCCTGGAGGCGACGCGTTCGGGCAGGACGCAGATCCTCCCGGAGCGTTTCGTCAAGGTCTGGGAGCACTGGCTGACCGAGATGCGCGACTGGAACGTCAGCCGCCAGCTGTGGTGGGGCCACCGCATCCCGGCCTGGTACTGCCCCGACGGCCATACGACGGTGACGGCCGATCCGGCCGGCCCCAAGGCATGCGAGGTGTGCGCCCGGCCGGCCGCCGAACTGCGCCAGGACGACGACATCTTCGACACCTGGTTCAGCTCCGGCCTGTGGCCGTTCTCGACGCTCGGCTGGCCGGAGAAGACGCGCGACTTCGAGCGCTTCTACCCCGGCTCGGTCATGGAGACCGCCTACGACATCATCTTCTTCTGGGTCGCCCGGATGATGATGCTGGGCATCCACCTGACCGGCGAACCGCCATTCCACACCGTCTACCTGTCCGGCCTGATACGCGACCCGTACGGCCAGAAGATGTCGAAGACCAAGGGCAACTCGGTCGATCCACTCGAGACGATCGAGGAGGTCGGCGCGGACGCGCTGCGGTTCGCCCTCGTCAACGGCACGGCGCCGGGCAACGACGCCCGCCTGGGCGCCGAGAAGCTCGAGAACGCCCGCAACTTCACCAACAAGCTCTGGAACGTCGCTCGGTTCGTCCTGGGCGCCCGTCCCGCCTCGATCCCGGCCGGCGCGCCGCGCCGGCTGCCGGCGCGCGAGGCGATCGGCCCGGCCGATCGCTGGATCATGTCGCGGGCGGCGGCCACGGTGGCGGCCGTCGACCAGGCGATGAGCCTCTACGCCTTCGGCGACGCCAGCCAGATCCTCTACGAGGCCATCTGGAACGAGTACTGCGACTGGGCCGTGGAGCTGGCCAAGATCCGCCTCGGCGACGAGCGTCTCGGCGCGGCCGAGCGGGAGGCGACATGGTGGACGCTGGTCGGGGTCCTCGACACATACCTTCGATTGCTGCACCCGATCATGCCCTTCGTGACCGAGACGATCTGGGAGCGGCTCCCGCACCGGGCGGACGATCCGAGCCTGCTGATCGTGGCCGACTGGCCGACGGTTGCCGCCGACGCGTCGGACGCCGCCGCCGAACTCGAAGTGGCCGCGCTGATCGACCTGGTGCGCGCGGTCCGCAACGCGCGATCGGAGGCGCGGATCGAGCCGGCCGCCTGGCTGCCGCTCGACGTCTACGTGCCCGAATCGCTCGGCCCGACCTTCGAGGCGCTCCGTCCCGCGATCGAGCGACTGGCTCGCGCCAGGCCGCTGAGCCGCGAACTCAGCCCCGAGTCCGTTCGACGGGGAGTTGCCGGCGGGCTCTCGGTCATTGCCGGCGAGATCGAGGCCACGGTCCGGCCGCCGGCCCGCGACGAAGCCCAGGACGAGCGCGACCGCGCCCGGCTGGACCGCGAGCTGGCCGAGGCGGAGGGGCTGCTGGCGGCAGCTCGCGCTCGGCTCGCAAATGAGGCGTTCATCTCCAGGGCGCCGGCCGCCGTGGTCGACGCCGCGAAGGCGCGCGCCGTGGAGCTGGAGGAACTGGTGGCCAGACTCTCGGATCGCGGCGGCCGCAGAACGTAGCCGGGCGGCGGACGAGCGCGGCGATCAGGGACGAGCCCTCGGCGCTTTTGGGGCCGGCGACGGCTACGCTCGCAGAGCGTCGCGGCGCACGATACGATACGTACACGTTCACACCATCTGCGAGGCACGACCTTGCCGCTCTTCGGGAAGTCCAACAAGCCAGCTCAGGTCAACACGCCGCCCTCGGTAGAAGACGTCCCCGCCCAGGACTTCACGCTCAAGATCTCGTACTCGGCCAAGAGCAGCGAGAGCGTCCGCATCAAGACCGGGCCGAACGCGGTGGCCCGCCTGGCTCGCATGCTCGACGGTTACCTGAAAGGGGAGCCGGAGCTCGTCGAGCCGTACCCCGTAGAGCTTGGTCGCGCGGCTCCGTTCATCGTTCGCATGCCCGACGCCGCGGAGTGGCTGACCTACCATCGCAAGCGGCTGCCCGTCACGCGCCACGCTCTCGTCGTTCTCGAAGCGGTCGACGCGATCGATCTGGCCTTTGACACGTTCATCGGCGGCCTCCTGGAAGGTGAGTTGGATACCTCGGGCTACCCCGAGTACAACGCCATCGTCGGCGGCGTCGCGTCGCACTGGGACGAGATGAACGGCGACATGATCGTTCGCGCGGTCGTCGGCTGGGGCGGCAAGGGCGTGCGCGGCGACACCGATCGGAACGCGTCGCGGCTCCTGGCCGGACTCTTCGGCAACATCGCCGGCGACCACCATGCCCTCGGTGTCGTGTCGGTCGAGCGGCCGGTCATGGGCACCAAGTCCGACGGTCTGGTCTGCGCCCATTGCGGTTTCAACTCGGGGCACGTCCGGGCCTTCTACTGCCCCAAGTGCGGCATGCGCATGACGCGCAGCTAGGGAGCCTGAAGAGAAGGTGCCCACCTACGACTACGCCTGCACGAGCTGCGGCCACGTTATCGAGGTCATTCACTCCATCCACGGCAAGGGCCCCGATGCGTGCCCCCTGTGCGGCTCGCCTATGAAGAAAGCCATCGCCCTGCCGACCGTCCATTTCAAGGGCAGCGGATGGGCCCGCAAGGAGAGTTCGGGGGGCAGGCCTCCGAAGGCCGAGCCGAAGGGTTCCGGCGCGAGCGGCAAGCCTGATTCCGATTCCGGAGGCTCCGCCGAGCAGTCGACCGGGCCGAAGGCCGGAGAGCCCTCCGCCGCGACGACCGGCGAGGCTTCCGTCGCCTCTGCCCAGAAGGACTCGGACTGACGATGCCCAAGCCACCGACCGATTGGATCTCCCTTTCGGAAGCGGCTGGCTTGCTCGCGGCGTCGAACGTGCGCTTCACGTCCGACACGATCGGCCGCTGGGCCCGGACGGGTCAGCTGCAGAGCATCAAGCTGGGCAATCGGCGCTTCGTGAGAAGGGCCCAGGTCCGATCGCTGCTGCGACCTCGCGGCCCCATCCACGGCGAGGATCTGCAGCCCGGGCTGTTCGAAGACCTCGACGACTGATCGCGGCCGATCGCCGCGGCTGTGTCAGCCCTGGCGGGTGCCGCAGCGGCGGCAGAAGCGCGCCTGCGTCGAGACCGGCAGGGCGCAGTGATGGCAGACGCGAACGCTGCCGCGGTCCAGCACCTGCTGCGTGGACTCCGCCCACAAGGCCGTCACCAGCGGCGACTCCGGCGCTTCGGTTTGCTCGGCTCTGGACGCCGCCACGACGGAGGCGGGGACATCTGCCCCAGGCATGGGCCACGGCGCCGCCGAGGTCGTCTGAGCCGGCCAGCTCGCCCCCATTGGGGGCCACGGCGCGGGCTCGTCGGGCTGCGGGGCCGCCGCCGGCGCCGGCTCGACGCGGCGGCGAGGCAGATCGGAAGAGCACCCGACTGAACACCAGTAAAAAGTCGAGATCGGGTATGCCGTGGGGTGCTGTGTAAGT
>CAZGUS010000204.1:0-3764 GCA_964529245.1 uncultured Anaerolineaceae bacterium | reverse complement strand
GGGCGGCGGCGAGGCGGCCAAGTCGGTCAGCCACGAGACGACTTTCGCGGTCGACGTGACCGATCCGGCCGAAATCGAACGGACGCTGCTGGCCCTGACCGAAGGCGTGTCCGCCCGACTTCGATCGGCCGGGCTTCGGGCCGGGACGGTGGCGGTCAAGATTCGAGACTCGCAGTTCCGAACGATCACGCGCCAGAAGTCGCTGCCCGAGCCGAGCGATCTCACGGACACCATCTGGCGGGCGGCGCTGGAGCTGGCCCGGCCCGAGGTTCCGGGCAAGAAGATCCGGCTTCTAGGCGTAGCCGCGACGGGCCTCGGGGCGCCGGAGCAGACGACCATGTTCGAGCTGGTAGACAGCAAGCAGCGGCGCGTCGTGAACGCCACGGACGCTGTCCGCAAACGCTTCGGCGACAGGGCGGTCACGCGGGCGAGCCTGCTCCACGGCGGGCTGCCGTCGCCGTTCGAGCGCGATCCGGCGTCAGCCGTGGAAGGTCGCGTCGGGATCCCGAAGATCCGGGACGACGTCGAGTAGCAGCGGCCCGGTCGCGATCTCCGACTCGAACAGGTGTCCGCTTTGGCGTGACACGCTAGCTGTCACAAGCGGCCGGCACGATGGCGACATCGATGAGCTTCCGCCGTACCGGGCTTGACACAGAACGTCTGTTCGACTAGCCTGCCGGCGAAGCAATAGAACGTCCGTTCTTCCGCTCAAGTGCCCGCGAGCGAACGACGGCCGCCAGAGCGAAAAGAGGAGCCCCGCGATGGCCATCGTCCGCATGGAACCTGTCAACGTCCACGTCCGAGCCGGCTGGCTCGACGGCAGCCCGCGCGAGATCACCTGGGGCGAGGTTCGGCTGCCGGTGACCCGCCTCACCGCGGTGCGCAGTGAAACCTCGGCGTTTCGGGCCGCAGTCGGACCGCGGACCTACTTCGAGGTCGAGACACCGGGTGTCAAGCTGGCGCTCTGCTACACGCATCGCTCGCGCCGCTGGACAGTGAACGGCGTCGACGATGAGGTCGGCCCGGCATAGCCCGGCGTCAGATTCGTACGGCTATCAGCTCACCGCCTCCGATCGGGACGATCAATCCTGACAGCCGCGGGTCGGCCAGGGCACGGGCGCGAAATGCGACGAGCGCGTCGGCGTGCGAGATGAGGTTGTCGGCGACCAGGAGCCCGCCCGGACGCAGCGCATCGATCGCGATGTCGAGGAACCGTACGTAGTCGTCCTTCTCGGCGTCGATGAAGACGAGATCCGCACGGCCGGCGAAATGAGTCAGGCCCTGGCCGCCGTCACCGTCACGAAGATCGACAAGAGTCTCGACGCCGGCGGCCGCGAAACTGCGGCGAGCCATCGCCAGTTTGGCCTGGTCGACCTCGAAAGTCGTCACATGTCCACCGGTCTTCCGCGCCGCCATGGCCAACCATAAGGTCGAGTACCCGCCGCTCGTGCCCACCTCGACGATGGTGACCGCGCGCACGGCGACGGCCAGCGTGAGGAGGAGCTGGCCCACCTCTGGAGCGATCGCCCGCAGCCGGGCCGCTTGGGGCGTGCCGTCGTTGCGATCGGCGCCATCGCGGGCATGAAGATCGGCCATGACCGTCTTCACCTGGTCTGTCACGAGGTCCATCGTCGACTCCAGACGCTATGCGGTGGGCAATCGTCGGCGCGATCATCGTCCGTTCTGCCCGGTGGCGGGGAACGGCGCCCAAGTGTCGCAATCTGGGCGCGCGTGTCGCCACAGCGGTCAAAACGAGCGAAGCGAATCCCGTCGGCGCGCCAGTCCGTACAATCAGCCGATGGAGAAGTCGCAGAAAACCGTCTCGTTCGCAGATCTGACCGTCGGCCAATTTGTCGAGCGCCTTTCCTCGGCCGAACCCGTTCCCGGAGGAGGAGCGGCTTCCGCCCTGGCCGCGGCGCTGGGCGCGGGTCTTGTTTCGATGGTTGCCGGCCTCTCGATGGGTCGGCCCAGGTACGCGGCATACGAAGCGACACTGGTCCGAGCCGCTGCCACGGGCAAAGAGCTCGCCTCTGAGCTGCTGGCCCTGGCCGATCGAGACGCGGCGGCGTACGCGGGCTATTCCGCCGCGCTGAAGCTGCCCCGCGATACGGAGCAGCACGTCGAGTCGCGGCTGGCGGCGATTCAGGCGGCGGCGCGGCTCGCGTCCGATGCGCCGTGGGACTGCCTTCGTGCGTGCCGGCGGTTGGCCGAAGCTGCCGAAGCTCTCGCCGGCCGCAGCAACGTCAACGCCGCGAGCGACGTTCTGGTCGCGGCGCTGCTCGCGGAAGCCGGTGCGCGTGGCGCGGCTGAGAACGTGCGCATCAACCTGCCTTCCACCGGTGACGAAGAATACTCGCGGATGATGGGCAGCCAGGTCGACGAAGCGCTCCACGACATCTCGGCGCTGGCGTCTCGAACCCGGGAGATCGTGTTGTCGGGACGGGCCATGGAACCGGAGGAGGAGTGAGCGACCGCGCACACGGAACGAGTGCCGCGCCCGGACTCGCCGCGACCGTGCCGAATGGTTCGACGTCGGGCCCGCGCCTTCTGGCCGGAAGCCCCATCGCGGCCGAGATTCGAGCGGGCCTCGCCGTGGACTTCGCCGCGTTCAGGGAGAGCTGGGGTTACGCGCCGACGCTCGCCATCGTGCTGGTCGGCGCCGACGCGCCTTCGGCCGTGTACCTGCAGCAGATTCTCCGGAGCTGCGAGAAGGTCGGCGTCGAGGGACGACTGGTCGAAATCGGCTCGGACGTCACCCAAGACGCGGTCTGTCGCGAGATCGAGCGTCTGAACGCCGATCCGGCCGTGGCGGGGATCATCGTCCAGATGCCGCTGCCGGCCCATATCCCGCTGCGGACCGTCATCGACTCGATCGATCCCGCCAAGGACATCGACGGCATCCATCCCCGCAATGCGGGGTTGCTCTCGCTCGGCTACGACGGCTTCCTGCCCGCGACGGCCCAATCCGCGGTCGAGATCCTGAAGCGCTCGGGGATCGAGATCGCCGGCAAGCGCGTGGTCGTCGTCGGCCGATCGAACGTGGTCGGCAAGCCCGCCGCGCTCCTGCTCCTGCGCGAGCACGGCACGGTGAGCATCCTCCACTCGCGGACGCGCGATCTCGGCCGCTACACCCGCGACGCGGAGATCCTGGTCGTGGCCGCGGGCAAACCCGGACTGATCACCGGCGACATGCTCTCCCCCGGGGTCGTGGTCGTGGACGTGGGCATCAACGTCGTGCCCGACGGGCAGGGCGGGGTGCGGCTCGTCGGCGACGTGGACTTCGAATCGGCCAGGGACGTCGTGTCGGCCATCACGCCAGTTCCGGGTGGCGTCGGCCCGCTGACCAATGCGCTGCTCATGACCCATCTCTTGCGGGCGGCCACGGACCAGGCGGAACGCGGCGCGGGCGGCTCGACCGGCTCGGAGCCGGCGGCACTCGCGACCGGCGCCCCCGCCGCGAAAGGCAGGACGCGATGACCACCTCGCCCATGCCCAACAGCCTCGAAATCGCCCGCTCGGTCACACCGCGGCCGATCATGGAGCTGGCCCGCGAGCTCGGACTCCACGACGACGAAGTCGAGCTGTACGGGCCATACAAGGCCAAGATCAGCCTGGCCGGCATCAAACGCCTCGAGGCACAGGCGGCCGCGACGGGCAAGCGCGGCAAGTACGTCGTCGTCACCGCCATCACGCCGACTCCGCTGGGCGAGGGCAAGACGACCACCAACATCGGGCTGGTCCAGGGGCTCAACCGGATCGGCCAC
>CAZGUS010000203.1:0-3807 GCA_964529245.1 uncultured Anaerolineaceae bacterium | reverse complement strand
TGAGCTTCTCCTGGACCGTCCGGCCGTTCGGGTCGAAGCACGAGTACTCGAAGTGCTTCTCGAACTCGAGGTCCACGTTGTCCTGGCCGCCACGGTTCTTCTCGACCGACACGATGACCCAGTCGCGGAAACGCTGGGCCTGGTACGGGTTGAACTCGATGTTGACCTTGGCGACGATGTGGTACTTCTCGTTGATGATCAGGATGATGTCGGCTTCGTAGTTGATCGCGGACGAGCCTCGCAAGTTGTGGTTGCGCAGCCTCTGGGCCTTCAGGCCTTCCTTGTCCGCGGCCACGATCGAGATCATCGCCACCTGCTCGGACAGGGCGATGTCCTTGAGGCCGTTGACGATGTAGGTGACCTTCTCGGCCTCGGTGTTGGGTTCCGGGTACATCGGAACCTTCTGCATGTAGTCGATCACGACCAGCAGGCGGCGGTCGCCAGACAGGGCGCGGTGCTGCTGTATGAGCTTGCGCAGGTTGTCGATCGTGCTGGCGGTCTGGCTGCCGCGCATCAGGAAGAGGCTCTGGCCGTACCTGGCGATGCGGTCGAGGCTGGGGCGAAGCTTCTGGTTCGCGGTCAGGCCCGCTCCACCGGCGCCTTCGGCCATCCACGAAGCCATGATTTCCTTGCGCACGTCCTGGATCTTGATGGCGCCCGTCTTCTGGGGAAGGTGGGCCAGGGCCGACTCGAGCGCGACGAGCCGGTTGAGGAGGTACTGCTCCTCGTGCTCGAAGCAGACGTACAGGACGTTGGCCTGACCGCTGGAGGCGACGTTGCGCGCCATCTGGAGGGCCATCGTGGTCTTGCCGGTGCCCTGGGCGCCGCCGATCAGCATCAGCTCGCCGGCCCGAAGCCCGCCGCCGATGGTCTTGTCGAGCAGGCCGAAGCCGAGGGGGACCGGCTGATACTCGCCGAATCGCCCGCTGGCCAGGTTGTCGTTCAGATCGACGAGGACATCGAGAGCCGAGCGCGGGACCAGGCTGCCGTTGTCGGTATCGAGCCGCCAGGTGCGCTGGGGAGGTGAGTCCGTCTTTTCCGGGCGATCCGTCGCCGTCACGATTGCCTCCCGCAAGCTGTTGGTTGGATTGGCAGCCGAATCATCCTACCAGCGTCCAGGCCGCGTAAGTACCCATCCAGGCTGGGAACCGCCTCTCGAGGCCGCGCCGACCGCCGGTCGCCACGTTTCTAGCGGAGTTTGAGGGCGGCAACCTCGTCCCAATATCGCGCAATGGTCCTGATACCGGTCTCGAAGTTGGACATCCACATCCATTCATTGGGAGCGTGAAACTGCCCATCGGCCGGGGCGAAGCCCAGGAGCACGGTGTCGAGGCCGAGAATCGACTCGAAGCTGGCGCACACCGGCACGGAGCCGCCTTCGCGGATGTAGAGCGGAGACACGCCGAAGGTCGACTCGATGGCCCGCGCTGCCGCCTGCGTCGCCGGGTGGTCTATCGGTGTCAGGCTCGGGCGCCCGTCACCGAGCCGCTGGAATGAATAGCGGATCGACCTGGGGGCGACCTCGGCAACGTAGGCCGAGATCAATTCGAAGATCCGCTCCGGGTCCTGATTGGACACCAGTCTGCAGCTGATCTTGGCGTGAGCGTGAGCCGGGATGATCGTCTTGGCGCCCTCGCCTTCGAAGCCACCCCAGATGCCGTTGACGTCCAGTGTCGGGCGCGCGCCGAGCTGCTCGAGGATGGTGAAGCCGGGCTCGCCGAAGAAGGCGGGCACGCCGATGCCCTCGCGAAAGGCCTCCTGATCCAGCGGCAGCGCGGCGAACGCCGCCCGATCGACTTCGGTGAGCTCGACGACGTCGTCGTAGAAGCCGGGCACCTTGATGCGGCCGTCGGGGCCTTTGAGGGCGGCCACGATCGCGCACAGGGCATTGACCGGATTGTCGACCGCGCCCCCGTACACGCCGGAGTGCAGGTCCAGCCTGCTGCCCGTCACGTCGAGCTGGAAGTACACCAGGCCGCGCAGCGCGACGGTGATCGCCGGCAGGTTGCCTTCGAAGAAGCTCGTGTCCGAGATGACGGCGAAGTCGGCCTCGAGGCGCCCTTTGTTCGCCTCGAGCCAGGCGTCGAGATGGACGGAGCTCGACTCCTCCTCGCCCTCGATCGCGAACTTCAGGTTGACCGGCAGCGCCTTGCGCGACGCCAGGAGCGCCTCCACGGCACGGGCGTGCATCGAGATGTGGCACTTGCAATCGGAGGCGCCGCGGGCCAGCATCCGGCCTTCCTTGACGACGGGAACGAACGGCGGCGAGTCCCACAACTCGACCGGATCTACCGGCTGGACGTCGTAGTGGGCATACACAAGGACCGTGGGCTTGCCGGCAGCGTGCAGCCAGTCGGCGTAGACGACCGGGTGGCCGCCGGTCTCGCACACTTCAACGTGCTCCATGCCGATCGCGCGCAGGTCGGCGGCGATGAACTCGGCGGCCGCCCTGCAGTCGGCGGCGTGAGCGGGGATGCCGGAGATGCTCGGAATTCGCAGCAGCGCCCGGTACGACTCGAGACGCCGCTCGGCCGTCTTCGCGAGGTAGTCACCGAGAGCGTCGTCGCGAAGGATCGGATGCGTGGATGCATCGGCCATTGGAGCTCTCCCGCTGCGGAATCTGCCGGAACTGTCGCGTTGGAGCGATTCTAGCCGTTGCCCGCCGCTTCCCCGCTGGCAAGCAAAAACCGGGCGGCCTTGCGGCCGCCCGGTTTGGATCCCGTGGTGCTCAGCCTCAGGAGGGGCTGGGGCTTGGGCTTGGTGTCGGGGTCGGGGTCGGCGGCGCTCCGCTCGGCGTGGGATTGCTGAAGGTCGTCTGTCCCGGCGTCGGGAGCAAGCTGATGCCGTGCAGGTTCTCCTTTGGCGGCAGGTCGGCGAACAACGCCTCGAAGGCCTCGGATTCGACGGTCTCCTCGGCGATGAGCTTGTCGGCCAGTGCCAGCAGCCTCACCTTGTTCTCCGTCAGGACCTGTGTGGCTCGAACGTAGCCGTTCTCGATGAGCGCCCGGACCTCTTCGTCGATGAGCTTCGCAACGTCGTCGGAGTAGTTGCGCTGCTCGCCGATCTCACGGCCCAGGAAGATCATCTCGTCGCGCTTGCCGAAGGCCAGCGGACCGAGCTTGTCGCTCATGCCCCATTCGGTGACCATGCGGCGAGCCAGGTCGGTCGCCTTCTCGATGTCGTTGCTGGCGCCGGTCGTGGTGTCGCCGAAGACGAGCCGCTCGGCCGCATTGCCACCGAGCAGGCCCGCGATCTTGTCCTCGAACTCGGTCTTGGACTGGAGATAGCGGTCCTCGACCGGCAGGGCCATGGTGTAGCCCAGGGCCATGCCACGGCTGATGATCGTGACCTTGTTCACCGGGTCGCACTTGGGCAGGACCCGCTGGACGACGGCGTGCCCGCCTTCGTGGATCGCAATGATCCGCTTCTCCGCGTCGGAGATGATGCGGCTCTTGCGCTCCGGACCGGCCACGATCCTCTCCAGAGCTTCGTTGAACTCCGGCATGCCGATGGACTTGCGATTGCGCCGGGCGGCAAGAATGGCGGCCTCGTTCACGAGGTTGGCCAGATCCGCGCCCGAGAAGCCGGGCGACTGGCGGGCCAGGTTCTCCGGGTCGACGGTCTTGTCGAGCGGCTTGCCCTTGGTGTGGACCTTGAGGATGGCCATTCGGCCGCGAAGGTCCGGCCGATCCAGGATGACCTGGCGGTCGAAGCGTCCGGGGCGAAGAAGGGCCGGGTCGAGGACGTCCGGCCGGTTGGTGGCGGCGACGACGATCACGTTGGTGTTGGTGTCGAAGCCGTCCATCT
>CAZGUS010000202.1:0-3817 GCA_964529245.1 uncultured Anaerolineaceae bacterium | reverse complement strand
GTCGCCGGATGAGGACACGGCGACCGCGCTCGCCGCGCTCGCGTCGTAGACGAAAGATGCTGATCACGCTCCTGCCGCCGACGAGCGGCACGGCCAGCGTGGCCGGCCACGACATCCTTCGCGACCAGCGACTGGTTCGACGCTCGATCGGCTACGTGCCGCAGCTGCTCTCGTCGGACGGGGCCCTGTCGGCCCGCGAGAACCTGATGACGATGGCACGGCTCTACCACCTTCCGGCGGCGGACCGACAGGCTCGAATCGACGAGGCTCTTGAGTTCATGGGCCTCGAGTCCTCGGCCGACCGGCTGGTTCGAACCTTCTCCGGCGGCATGGTCCGTCGCCTCGAGATCGCCCAGGCCATGCTTCACCGGCCCGAAATCCTGTTCCTGGACGAGCCGACGGTGGGACTCGATCCCACGGCCAGGAAGGCCGTGTGGGAGCACATCCGGGGACTGCGCGAGGCTGAGGGCACGACCATCCTGCTGACCACTCATTACATGGACGAGGCCGCCGAGCTGTGCGGGCGGGTCGGGTTCATGCATCTGGGCGAACTGGTCGCGCTCGGGACGCCCGCGGAGCTCGCCGCAGAAGCGGGCGCCGGCAAGGACCTGGACGACGCGTTCACCTATTTCACCGGCTCGGGACTGAGCGAGACCGGCGAGCAAGGAGGCCAATTCCGTGACGTCGCTCGAACGCGCCGAACGGCCCGCCGTCTGGGCTGAGCCGCCGGCCGCAGTCCGGTTCTTCCTGGATGCGTGGACCATCGCCGAGGGCGAGCTGCGCAAGCTTCGCCACGACCCGACGGAGCTGTTCACCCGGGCCGTGCAGCCGTTGCTGTGGCTGCTCGTCTTCGGCCAGGTGATGGCACAGACGCGGGCGATCCCGACCGGCAACCTGCCCTACGAGGACTTCCTCGCGCCTAGCATCCTGGCCCAGAGCGCCCTCTTCTCAGCGATCTTCTTCGGCATCGCCGTCATCTGGGAGCGGGACCTGGGGGTTCTGCACAAGTACCTGGTGAGTCCGGCCTCGCGAAGCGCGCTCGTGACGGGCAAGGCGCTGGCGGGAGGCCTGCGTGCGCTCGTCCAGGCGGCGATGGTCTACGTCGTTGCGCTCGCGATCGGCGTTCATCTTCGCTTCGATCCGCTGTCGCTCATTGGAGTGGTCCTGGTCGTCGTGATCGGCTCAGCCGCGTTCGCGACCTTCTCCCTGGTGATCGCCTGCCTGGTTCGCACGCGAGAGCGCTTCATGGGGATCGGCCAGATCCTGACCATGCCGCTCTTCTTCGCCAGCAGCGCGATCTACCCGATCGACAACATGCCGGACTGGCTCAAGGTGGTCGCTCACGTCAACCCGCTCACCTACCAGGTGGACGCGCTACGTGAGCTGATGGTCCAGGGCGCGCCGGAGACTTTCCCATTGGCGCTCGACTTCGCGGTCTTGATCGGCTCGACGGTGATTTTGATCGCGATCGCGGCGCGGCTCTATCCCCGGCTGGCGCAGTAGCGCGAACCTCGAACAGCTCAGCCCTCGGCCGGGGGCTTTGCCGGATCGTCGGGAAGGCTCACCGAGGAGATCGCCCGCAGCGCCCGTTCCTTCTCGTCATCGACCCGATCGAGCGCCGCGAATACCTCGTCCCAGGCGCGTCGGAGCATCGCCTCGCGGGCTCCGGCGCGCTCGAGCCCGCCCCTGACGGCGGCCGATTGTCGGCCCAGCAACTCCCCGACTTCCTCGGCCATGTCCGAGGCGGCGGCGGACGCGGCCTCGATCTGCTTTGCCGCGATGCGCTGGCCGGCGACGGCCTGGGCGACCATGACCGCCGTGCGCAGCGCCGCGGCCGTGGTCGTCGTGGCGGTCGCCAGGGCCCGCGCCATGCCGTCGTTGCCTTCCTCGACGATTCGGAGTGAGCCGTAGGCCTGGGTCGTGACGGCGAGCTGAGTGAGGATCTCCTGGAGGCGGCGGCGGACGGCGTAGAGCAGGTCGGCGCGCAGGTGGTCGGCGCGCTCGGGATCCGTCCGAGCCACGACATCGACCTGGGCCGTCAGGGCCTCGTCCAGCCGGCCCGCGAAGTAGGCATGCTCGCGGAGCGCGGCCATCACAGTCGCCAGCGAGACCTGTTCCTGGTTCAACAGTGCGTTGTCCCTCTCGAGAGCGAGACGACCCTCGGCGAGATTCCGCAGGATGGCCTCGATACGCTCCTCCGCGTGGGCGAAGCGCTCGAAGTAGCCGGCCATGTCGTCGCCGTCACGCGAGCCGCGCCCGAAGCGCCCCCTGGATCGCCGCTGCCCCGCCCCCAGCCTCGAGGGATCGAGCTCGTCGACGATCTTGCGCAGTTCGGCGAGCTGGTGCGCCAGCGGCGCTTTGGCCGCCAGCATGTCGCGCGCCGAGTCGAGACGCCGCTCCAGCATGCGGTCGCTCATCGCCGCGGCCATGCTGAACTCGCGCTGGCCCAGCCGATCGACGGAGGCCACGGTGCGCAGGAAGCTCTTGCCGCCCGGATCGAGCGAAGCGACCCTGCCCACGTAGTCGGCTACGGTCCGCTCGAATTGCTCCGCGCGGGCCGGATCTATCGCCCAGGATTCATCGGACCCGGCGGGGTGCGCCGGGTCCGAGTGGTTCACTGCTTCGCCCATCGGCGCGCCGAGTGCGCCTTCCGGCCTCTACTTCGCCGCGTCGGCGGGCCCGGCGTCCGCAGCGGGAACGGCCGGGGCCGCTGCCTGCTTGGGGGCCGGAGCGGGCTTCGTGGCGGCGGGGGCAGGAGCCTTTGCGGGAGCGGGCCTCGCGGCAGCCGGCTTGGCGCTGCCGTTGTTGTCCTGCTCGCCGGCGGCCGTGATCGCCGGGGCCAGCGTCCTGCGGGCGACTGCGGTCAGCGCCCCGGCCGACTGGATGATCTCCGCCAGAGCGCTCGTCACGCCCTGAGCGCCGTTGAGGACGGTGAACTGGCCGACGTGCTCGAACGGCGATGCCGCCGCGCGAACGATGTCCGGCATCGTCTGGGCGATCTGCTGGGCGATGACCGCTTCCTGGTTCTGGCTGAGGGCCGCCGCTCGGCTCTCGATGCCGGCGGCCTCGGCCTGGGTGCGGGCGCGGATCGCGTCCGCCTCGGCCAGACCGCGGGCCTTGATGGCGTCGCCGTCGGCAACGCCGTTGACGCGAGTGGCGTTGGCCTGGGCTTCGGCCTGGACCTTCACCGCGCCGGCCTGTGCCTCGGCGGCGAGACGGACTTCCTGCGCCGCGGCTTCCGCCTGGCGGATGCGGACGTCGCGTCCTGCCGCGGCCAGCGTGACCTGGCGATAGGCCTCGGCGTCGGCCGGCTTGCGCACGTCTACCTGGAGCTGCTGCTCCTTCTGCTGCGCCTGCAGCTCGGCGACGCGCGTTTCCTGCTCGACGACGGCCTGGCGAGCCTGGGCTTCGGCGAGCGGACCCTGCTGCGAGGCCATCCTCTGGGCCTTGTCGATCTCGGCCTGGAAGCCGGCCTTCTTGATTTCGGTGCCCCGGATCGATTCTGCGATCTGCGCCTGAGCTGTCTGCTCCTGCGCCACGGCCGTCTGATCGGCCTGGGCGCGGGCGATACGGGCGTTCTGCTCGACTTCGGCCTGGTGCGGCACGGCCAGGTTTTCGATGTAGTTGCTGGGGCTGGTAATGGCCTGGATCTGGAAGCTGTCGATGACCAGGCCGAACGACTCCATCTCGCTCGTGCAGCGGTCGCGGACCTGCTGGGCGAACTTGTCCTGGTCGCTGATCATCTCCTCGACGGTCATGGACCCGGCGATGGCTCGCAGGTGGCCGACGAAGACGTTCTGGACCTTGGACTCGAGCT
>CAZGUS010000201.1:0-3869 GCA_964529245.1 uncultured Anaerolineaceae bacterium | reverse complement strand
CTGCGACCTTCGGCTCCGGAGGCCGACGCTCTATCCACTGAGCTACAGGCGCGCGTTCCGCGGCGGCCATCCGGTACCGGACCTGCTGCGCGGGAGGCAAGGATAGCAGCGGCGCCGCGATGCCGGAAGGAGCATCACGGTCCAGGAGCTGCCGCCGATCGGACGGGAGAGTGTCGCCTCGGGTTCGGGCGTCGTCGCCTCAGGCCCGGAAATCGCTCGCTCAGGTCGCGATCGAACCCGTCGGATTTGGTCCCAGAATCCGAAGCGGCTCCCGAAGGAGCCGCTTCGTTGCTGTCCCGGTGAAGGGTCGACCCGCCGAAGCGGACCGTCTTCTGCCACGCTACAAAGGCATCTATCACGTCGGCTGCACCGACTACCCTAACCCGACCTACCCATGACCTTGTAACTGGGGCAGCAGGCTGACTGGCAGCTTCTAAAGTCTACAGCCCATTCAGCCTACAAACCAAGGGTTTTGGCGTGCGAACGGGTTAATATCCCGCAACTTTGTGAGGGTAACGTTACGTGTTCGTTGCATCCTGTGGAACACTCGTCCGAACCCGTCACAAAGCCCTCCGACGACAGGCCCGGTTCGGCCCATCCGGATGGGCCGGCGTCGGCGCGGAACACGACTGCGAGTCCAGCGCGGGGCTCCCGGCGACGCTCGATCAGCCCTCGATCTTCACCGTTCGCATGGCGGTCGGCTCGATGGGGCGATCTCGGCTGTCTCGCTTCGACGCTCCGATGGCATCGACGACGTCCATGCCGCTCGTGACCTGGCCGAACAGGGTGTACTGCTTGGGCAGCCTGCCGCCGGAGAGGTCGGCGAGACAGATGAAGAACTGGCTGCCGTTCGTGTTCGGGCCGGCGTTGGCCATCGCGACTGCGCCGCGGATGTAGTCGCCTTCGAAGGGCTCGTCGGCGAACTTGTAGCCGGGGCCGCCGGTGCCGACGCTGCCGTTGTTCAGCTTGTCGATCTTGCCGTACTGCCCGTCGCCGCCCTGGATGACGAAGCCCGGGACCAGCCTGTGGAAGATGACGCCGTCGTAGAAGCCTTTGCGCGCCAGCTCGATGAAGTTGGCCGCCGCTTTGGGGGCGCCCTTGTCGTTGATCTCGATCTCGATGGCGCCCTTGTCGGTCTCGATCGTGGCCTTGGTCATGGGTTCTTCCTCCGTCGGCGGCGCCGGCTGGGCCGGCGCCGGCAGGCTTGGGATTTCGATCAGGGGGTCGTGACCGTCGTACCGGTGATCACGACCGGGACGAGCGGCATGTCCTGCGGGTTGCTCGCGCTGGACGGATCGCCTCCGAGCGGCACGAGCGCGATCTTGTCGGCCACGTCCATGCCTGACGTCACGTTGCCGATGATCGCGTAGGTCGTCGGCGTGGAGCTCGTCCAGGCCGTGTCGCTGAGAACGATGAAGAACTGCGAGCTGCCGGTGTTGGCGGTGCCGCTATTGGCAATGGCCACGGTGCCGCGCTTGTAGGCGGTCGTTACCGGATCGTCCGGGATCGCCCAGTTGGGACCGCCCTGGCCGACTTTGTCGGGGTTGTTGTTGGGCAGTCGGCCGTACTCGCCGTCGCCGGCCTGGATGACGAATCCCGGCACGACGCGGTGGAACAGGACGTTGTTGTAGTAGCCGCAGCTCGCGAGGGCGGTGAATGCGCCCGCGCCGTTGGGCCCGAGCGCGGCATCGACCTTGATGACGATGGTGCCGTAATTGGTGGTCATCGTGACGGTCGCGGTCGTGCCCGCGGCCATCGCCGGCGGCGGGGTCGTCGGGCAGACGCCGGGCGTCGGGCCCAGGGTGTAGGCCGGTGCCGCGGGCGGGATCGTCGGCTCGGCCGTGGGCGAAGGCGTCGGCGGGCTGACCGGCACGGCGCACGCCGCCACCAGCAGCGCAACGAGGCCGACGGTCGCGAGCCGGCGCGGCGACGACAGGAGAGAAGCGGGGATCATGCGGCGGCCTCCAGGGCTTTGGCGAAGTCTACGGCTCCGGACAGTAACGGCTCTCCGAGGATGATGCCTGCGATCGATGCATCGCGCAGGCTCCTGATGAAATCCAGATCCACGGACCCGCCCGCCACGTAGAGCTCGGCGCGGATCGTCCGCGCCATCTCGGCGAGCAAGGCCAGGTCCGGACGCGCTCCGCCATGCGACAGAACGAGCCTTCGGACCCCCAGGTCCACCAGCTCGCCGGCCAGGTCCATAAGACTCGGCGACGCGGGTCGGTGCCAAGGATACGCGGCAATGCGATCGGGGCGTGGGTCGAGTCCGACAGCCAGCCAGTCGCCGGCCACCGCCAGGCACTCGCGCAGCGCGTCCGGCCGGTCCGCCATGGTCATCGAGACGACGACTCGAGTCGCCCCGGCGGCAAACGCCAGGCGAATATTGTCCGCTCCCTCCATGCCGCCGGCCAGCTGGAGCGGCACGGCCAGGCGTCCGGCGACGCGCCCGATCGCCTCCAGATTCACGGGCCGCCCGGCCCGCGCCCCGTCCAGGTCCACGAGATGGATCAGCGTCGCGCCCGCGGCGGCGAACCGTTCGGCGATCCGATCGGGTCTGTCGCTCGGAGTTCCGGCGCCGGTGGCGACGCCGGGCCAGTGGACGATGCGCGAGCGGCCGTTCTCGATGTCTATCGACGGGACGACGAGCACGCGGTCTACCCGTTCGCCGCGGCGCGGACGCCGCCGTTTGCCTCGGCCGCCAGCAGCCGCCGATGGAAGCTGATCGGCAGGCTGCCGTTGTTGAGGAGGGTGTCGTGGAAGTGCTTCAGGCTGAACCGATCGCCCAGGCGCTTCTGCTCGTCGGCGCGGAGCTGCAGAAGCAGCACCTTGCCGAGCAGGTAGCTGAGCTGGTAGGTGGGCGTGTAGGTGTATCGGAAGACTTCGGCCTGGGCGTTGGCGTGCTCGAAGCCGGTGTGCTCGATGAGCATCGCCGTGGCCTGCTCGACGCTCAGCTCGCCGCGATGCATGCGCACGTCGAGGATGATCCGGCAGGCTCGCCAGATGGCGTCGGTGTGCATCGCCAGCAGGAAGTCCGGCCCGTCGTCGAAGCCCTGCTCGCGCATCATCTGTTCGCTGTACATGCCCCAGCCCTCGACGAACTCGGGCGCGTCGACGAGGAGCCGCACTATCGACGGGTGGGCCACGGCGGCCGACAGCTGTAGATGGTGGCCCGGGTAGGCCTCGTGGACGCTGGTATTGCTGATCGAGGCGTAGTAGTGCTCGCGCATGCCGTTGGGATCGTCCCGGACGGAGGGCGTCACGATGTAGATGCCCGACGGGTGCTTGTCGAACTTGGGCGGCTCGAAGTACGCGGCAAACGGGATGACGGTGCGCAGGTACTCGGGGGTCGGGATGACGGAGATCTGCTCGCCGGGGGGCATCGTGGCGATGCCGTGCTCAACGATGTGGGCCCGGGCACGCATCATTGCGTCCTTGTAGGCCGCGAGCGCCTCGTCGAATGTGGCGGGGTGGTTGGACTTGACGCGGTCGACCACGGTGCGTTCGTCCACGCTGGGGTCGATGCGCCGGGCGTCCTCGACGCGGGCAGCCTTGTTGAGGGCCAGCTGCTGCTCGCCGATCTCGAGAATCTGGGACGCGTCGAGGCCGTCGAAGGCGCGCAGGCCGACGAGCCGGTCGTACTTCTCTGAGCCGAGCGCCCAGTCATCGACGGTCGAGCCCATCTTCGCCTTCAGGGCGTCGACGTAGGCGACCACCGCCTTCGAAGCCTTCTCGACGGCATTGTCCAGGCGGGCCTGGGCGCGCTCGTCGAGGACTCCGTGGCCGGCGGCCTTGACTTCGGCGAAGAGGCTCGGCATGTCGCCGCCGGACTCGATCTCGAGCTCCTGCCAGAGCCGGACCTGGGGCGC
>CAZGUS010000200.1:0-3895 GCA_964529245.1 uncultured Anaerolineaceae bacterium | reverse complement strand
TCGGCCGCGAAACCCCGGTCGAGCTGGACTTCCTCCAGGTCGAGAAGCTGTGAGCGCCGTCCAGTCGGCCGATGCCGGCGCCGTCGCCTCCGGGCGCTCGCTCACGGACGTGAGTGCGCTCGCCGGCGTCCTCGGCTCCGGCCCTGGCCTCGACGCGCCGGTGTGGCGCTCGTCGTTGCAGCAACTAGAAAGGTAGCTCGAGCCCCGTGGCCAAGAAGATCCGAATCGTCCTCACGCTCCAGCTCAACGCCGGCAAGGCGACGCCGGCACCGCCCGTCGGCACGGCCCTCGGCCCCCACGGCATCAACATCGTCGAGTTCACCAAGTCATACAACGAGAAGACGGCCGACAAGGTCGGTCAGGTGATCCCGGCCCAGATCACGATCTTCGAGGATCGCTCGTTCACCTTCGTCCTCAAGACCCCGCCGGCCGCGGACATGCTCCGCAAGGCCGCCGGGATCGCCAAGGGAACCGCCACCGCCGGCCGCGAGGTCGTCGGCAAAGTGACCAAGGACCAGATCCGCGAGATCGCGACACTCAAGATGCCGGACCTCAACGCCACCGACATGGACGGCGCCATGGCCCAGGTCGAAGGCACCGCCCGAAGCATGGGCATCGAGGTCGTCGGCTAACAACCAGAAGGGGCCGGCCTTTCGGCCGCAACCCCACGGCGATCGACAAGGCGTCGAAAGCCACGCGCTCCGGTCGCGACGCAGCCGGACGTCAACCCCGCGCCAGGGGAAGGTCGAACCCGGGACACCGGGCGGGACCGCCGCAAGGAGACCGAGATGGCAGAACACGGCAAGAAGTATCAGGACGCGGCCAAGCTCGTCGATCGGACCAAGCTCTACGCGCCGGCCGAGGCGGCGGAGCTCGCCCGCAAGACCAGCTACGTCTCGTTCGACGCCAGCGTCGAGGCGCACCTCCGCCTGGGCGTCGACCCCCGCCATGCCGACCAGATGGTCCGCGGCACCGTCGTCCTGCCTCACGGCACCGGCAAGAAGATCCGAGTCGTCGTGTTCGCGCAGGGCGAGAAGGCCCTCGAGGCGCTGCGCGCCGGGGCGGACGAAGTCGGCGCCGACGACCTGGTGAAGAGGATCGAAGCCGGCTGGACCGACTTCGACGTCGCCCTGGCTGCGCCGGACGTGATGGGCATGGTCGGCAAGCTGGGCCGCATCCTCGGCCGCAAGGGCCTCATGCCGAACCCGAAGTCGGGCACGATCACGTTCGACCTCGAGCGCGCCGTCAAGGAAGTCAAGGCCGGCCGCGTCGAGTTCAAGGTCGACAAGGGCGGCATCATTCACGTCCCCTTCGGCAAGGCAAGCTTCGAAAGCCAGCAGCTCGTCGAGAATCTGGCATCGCTGTTGGACGCCATCAACCGGGCGCGACCGAGCGGCGCCAAGGGCCAGTACCTGCGGACGCTCACGATCGTCCCGACGATGGGCCCCGGCATCCACGTCGACATCCCGGCCGTTCTCGCCATCGCCGCGGCCTCGTAGAGCCCGGCTCGAACCTGCGGTCGACCGCGGAGGCGGGACCGCCACCATATGAGGCGCGGCCACGGAGACGTGGACCACGCCGCCCGGCGAGGCGCCAGCAGGCGCCCAGGCCGCGAATTGAATACGACGGACCGCCGCAGACAGCATGCGTCGGCGCGCCGGGCACCGGCCGAGCGATCGGCCGAGGTCGCGGCTCCCGACTCAATTCGCCGGCCGAGACGCCGGCGGGCACGCCGAGGCAGGGACCATGCCTCCATCCGCGTGGGTGGGAGCGCCCCTGTGGCGAAGAGCCGTCGCAGGGGCTTTTTGGTCGGTGCCGCGCGGCGGACCCGACCAAGCCCACCGCCGCGCGCCGGCTGCGCGCAGCAGTCCAAGGAGGTTGGCAATGCCTACCGAGGCCAAGCGCGAGACCGTCGCGGAGCTGACCGAGGAAGCTCGGGGCAGCACGACCATGATCGTCTCCGAATACCGAGGCCTCAAGGTTTCCGAGCTCGGCGAGATCCGTCGATCCCTGCGCAAGCACGACGTCAGCTATCACGTCGTGAAGAACCGCCTGATGAAGATCGCCGCCCGAGACGCCGGGGCGGAGACCCTTGGTCTCCTCCTGGAGGGTCCCACGGCAGTGGCCTTCGCCCGCGGTGACGAGGCAGCTGCCGCCAAGGCGGTCCTCGACGCCGTGCGCCCGTATCGCCTGGTCAAGATCACCGGCGCCGTTCTCGGCACCCGCGTGATCAACGCCGACGGGGTCGTGCGACTCGCCCAGCTGCCCAGCCGGGACGTCCTCCTGGCCCAGGTCGCCGGTGCGATCGCCGCGCCCATGGCCACGATGGCCGGCCTGTTCGATGCTCCGCTGCGGGACATCGCAGGCCTGGTCCAGGCCCTCGCCGATCAGCAAGGCGCCTGATCGCGGCCCATTCGAAGCATCATCGCCCGGAGCCCGCGGGCCCCAGGCCAAACGAGGAGTAACCGACAAATGGCAAAGCTGACACAAGACCAGCTGCTCGAGGCGTTCGCCTCAATGACCGTTCTCGAGCTCGCCGACTTCAAGAAGGCGTTCGAGGACAAGTTCGGCGTCGTCGCTGCCGCCCCCGTTGCCGCCGGCGCGGTCGCTGCGGCCGCCCCGGCCGCGGCAGCCGCCGAGGTCGAGGAGCAGACCGAGTTCACCGCCGTCCTCACGGAGATCGGCCCGAACAAGATCCCGGTCATCAAGGTCGTCCGCGAGTTGACCGGCCTCGGCCTCAAGGAGGCCAAGGACCTGGTCGACGGCTTCCCCAAGCCGGTCAAGGAAGGCGTGAACAAGGACGAGGCCGCCAAGATCAAGGCGGCGCTCGAGGAGCAGGGCGCCAAGGTCGAGATCAAGTAGTCTGTATCCGGGTGGTGGGGCGCAAGACCGCCCCACCAGGCCGGATTCGCGGTATCGTTGCGCTGGCCGGGCCGGCAGATGGGGCTCTTACGGCGCGCCCCATTTGACACCGGGCCGAATCGCGGTATCCTACTCCTTCTGTGAGCGCGGCCCTTCCCTTTCTCCTCCGTCAAGGAGCGGTTCATGCTGTCTGTCGCTGAGTCCTCTCGCGCCTCCGCGAACTCGCTGCGAGTTCGTTACGCGCGGATCCCCGAAGTACTCGAAATCCCGAACCTGATCGAGCTTCAGCTGAAGTCATTCGACTGGTTCGTAGGGAACGGCCTCCGGGAGCTGTTCGACGAGATCAGCCCGATCAAGGACTTCACCGGCAAGGTGATGGAGCTCCAGTTCCTCGACTACGAGTTCGGGATCCCGAAGTACACCGAGCTCGAGTGCCGGGCCAAGGACCTGACCTACAGCCAGCCGCTCTACGTCAACGTCGAGCTCCTGATCAAGGAGACCGGCGAGATCCAGCGCCAGCGCGTCTACATGGGCGACTTCCCGTTCATGACGGAACAGGGGACGTTCATCATCAACGGCGCCGAGCGCGTCGTCGTCAGCCAGCTGGTCCGCTCGCCGGGCGTTTACTACAGCGCCACGGACGATCTCACGAGCGGGCGCACTCTCTACTCGGCCAAGGTCATCCCGAACCGCGGCGCCTGGCTCGAGTTCGAGACCAGCAACAAGGACCTCCTCTCGGTCAAGGTCGATCGCAAGCGCAAGATCGCTGCGACCACGCTCCTGCGGGCCGTCGGGTACGAGACCAACGACGAGATCGGCGCCCTGTTCGCCACCGTCGACACGGATCCCGAGCATCAGTACATCGCCTCCACGCTGGACAAGGACCTGACCAAGACCCAGCAGGAAGCGTTGATCGAGGTCTACAAGAAGCTGCGCCCCGGCGACCCGCCGACCGGCGACAACGCCCGCCAGCTCGTGGAGAGCCTCTTCTTCAACTTCCGCCGCTACGACCTCGGTCGCGTCGGCCGCTACA
>CAZGUS010000199.1:0-3900 GCA_964529245.1 uncultured Anaerolineaceae bacterium | reverse complement strand
CGCGGTCGATGCCCTGGTTGATGTTGGCGAAGATGCCGCTCTTGATCAGCTCGCGGATCACGTCCGCGGGGTTGACGCCGAGAAGGTCCGCCAGGTCCTTGACAGTGATGCTCGAGGGCAGCTCGATGGCGGCCCGCTCTCGGGGATCGAGAACCGCCGCCGCGCCCTGGCCCATGCCGTCGCGGCGCATCGGCTTGCGCGGACCACGACGGCCCCGCGTGCCGCTCCTACTCTTTGCCACGACTACCTCCTGCTTCGATCCTGCTCGCCTCCCCTGTCAGCTCGACCCGGAGCTCTACCGGGATGGGCACTTCCAGCGCGCGCTGGAGCGATCCTTTGTCGAGTGCCGTGGCGCGGCACTCCGCCGATTCACACACATAGGCGCCGCGACCGGGCATCTTGCCCGACGCGTCCACGACGACCCGGCCATCGGGCGTCCGAACCACGCGCGTCAGCTCGCGCTTCTGCCGGGGCTGGCGGCAGACCACGCACGACCGGGTCGGATAGCGCCGTGGTGGCGCGCCTCGGGCTACGACGGCACCTCCTCGGTTGCCGCCGGTTCGACGGCGGTCTCGATGGTGGCGCTCTTCACGGCCGCCTTCCGACGCTTGGGCTTCGCTTCGACAGGCTCGTCCGCGGGCGCAGCCTCCACCGCATCGCCCGCGGCGGACGCTGCTTCAGTTGGCGCCTCCGCGACCGCGGCGGCGGCCTTGCGACGCTTTGGCTTGACCTCGACAAGCTCGTCCGCGGGCGCAGCGTCGGCCGGCATCTCGGCGACCGCGACCGCGGCCGCGGCGACTGCGGCGTCGAATTCGGCCGCCTGGGCGGCCTCGACCTTGGCCGCTTCCGCGACCGAGACGTCGCTCCGGATGTCGATGCGCCAGCCGGTCAGCTTGGCCGCCAGGCGCGCGTTCTGGCCCTCGCGGCCGATCGCCAGCGAAAGCATCCGCTCCGGCACCACGACGTTGGCGATGCGGTGCTCTTCGTCTATGCGAACCTCGATGACCTGGGCCGGGCTCAGCGCCTTGGCCACGAACGTCGAGGCGTCCTCGGACCATTCGATGACGTCGATCTTCTCGCCGCCGAGCTCCGCCACGACGGCCTGGACTCTCGCGCCGCGCTGGCCGACGGTCGCGCCGACAGGATCGAGACCCTGCTGACGGGATGCCACGGCCACCTTGGAGCGGCTGCCGGCCTCGCGGGCGATGGCTTTGATCTCGACCGTGCCGCCGTGGATCTCAGGCACTTCCAGCTCGAAGAGACGGCGCAGGAAACCCTTGTGCGTGCGGCTCACGTAGATCTGCGGGCCCTTGGCGCTGCGGCGGACCTCGAGCACGAAGGCCTTGACGTTCTGGCCGATGCGGTAGTGCTCCAGCGGCGACTGCTCCGTCGTAGCGAGGATCGCCTCCGCTTTGCCCACGTCGAGGATGATCGCGCGCGGCTCGACGCGGGAGACCGTGCCGGTCATCAGGTCGCCTTCGCTGCTGGCAAAGTGATCGAAGACGACGTTGCGTTCCGCTTCGTGGAGCCGCTGGAGGACGACCTGCTTGGCAGTCTGGGCGTGGATCCGCCCGAACGCTTCCTGATCGAGCTGCTCGGTCTCGACCAGATCGCCGGGCTCCGCGCCCGCCTGGAAGGCCTGGGCTTCCGTCACGCCGATCTGGGTGGTGGGATCTTCTATCTCTTCCGCGACCACGCGCGCCCGGAAGACGCGCACCTTGCCCGACTCGGCGTCGATGCGAACGTGGATGTCCTCGTCCCCCGGAGTCCGGCGGTAGGCGGACTGAATCGCCTCCTCGACGGTCCGAATCAGCTGCTCGCGTGAGACCCCATTCTCAGCGTTGAGCTGCAGGAGGGCGCCCACGAAATCTCGACCCATTTCGCGCCTCCCGTTTCGTAATTCGGCCGCCGGCCCGTCGCCCGGCCCCCCGGCCACTCAACAAAAGACGTGGGGGTCACCCACGTCACGAGCGGCCGGTAGATTGCCGTGAGTATACACGGCACCCTTGGGGCATCCAAGCGGCCTGTGGGAAGGGCACGTCAGGCGGACGGCCCCGCGACCAGGACCGGGGGCCGGCGCGAGCCGGCCGCCCGGTCTTGACCACGTTGCGCCGGCGCCGCGCGGCGTCTGCGATCAAGGGCAGGTCGTGTAGTTCCCCGCCAGCGGCTGGTTGTACTGGTCCTCCACCAGGAAGTCGTCGTTGGCGAATTGGGTGCCCGCCAGGTCCCGTCGAATGATGTCGCAGGCCATGTGCGTCGCCTCCGACTCGTGGCCCGGTCTGACGTGAATCACCCAAGTGGTCTGGCCGTTGACGTCGTCAAACGAGATGCTCGACACGCTGCCCGTCCCCAGGTCCTGGTACAGCTTGATCTCTGTCAGTACATACGGACCGAACACCACGGCACAACCGCCGACCCCCAGCGCGACCAGCACCAGCACGACGATGAACGAGATGAGACAGCCGTGTCCTTTGCGCGGCGGCTGACCCTGGGGCGGCCACCCCGGCGGCGGAGCCCACCCAGGGGGCGGTGTCCAACCGGGCTGTTGAGGATAGCCCGGGGGCGGTGTCCAACCGGGCTGCTGGGGATAGGCCGGGGGCGGGCCCCAGGCGGTTGGTGCGGGCTGCGACGGCGCCGCCCATCCGGCCTGATTGGGATCGCGCGGAGGACCCCCGCCGGGAGTCGCGGGCGGCGTCTCGGGCGGTTGCGGAGCCGCGGCGGGCGGGACGTCCCAGGGGGACGGCGCCTGCGGTGGCTGGTTCGGATCCTGAAGCGAAGACATGGGGCCCCTCCCGGCGTGCTGACCAAACCCCGACGGCGGGCATTCCGGAACGCGCCACGAGTCTCGCCGCGCCGAAGTGCGGCGTCAAGATCAGAACGCCGGGTTAGTACGCCCTGGCGAAGAGCACCCGTCGCGGCGAAGCCGCACCGCACACGATGCACTTGCCACGCTCTTCGGGCGAGTCGAACGGGATACACCGAATCGTGGCGCCGGTCTCCTCGTTGACCTGCTTCTCGCATTTCGCGTCGCCGCACCACGGCGCCATGAAGAAGCCGCCCTCGCCGTCGAGCCCGTCCTTGAGCGGCTGGTAGGTGTCGACGGCGTGGGTGTTCGAATCGCGGAAGGCGACTGCGCGCGCCAGCAGCTCGGCTTGATAGGCGCGCAGCCGGGCCGGCATCTCGGCCGCGAGGCGCTCGAGCGGCACGGCCTCCTTGGACCGATCGACACGCTTCACGACCATCGCCTGGTCGGCCGCCACGTCCCGCGGGCCGATCTCCAGTCGGAACGGAACGCCGCGCAGCTCCCAGTGGTTGTACTTGAACCCGGGCGAGTCTTCGCGCCAGTCCACCTTCACCCGGACGGCCTTGCCCTCCGGCGTTGCCGCGAGCGCAGCCTGGAACCGATCGATCGCCGCGGCCACGACGGCCCGCTCCTCGTCCTTGCGGAAGATCGGCACGATGACGACCTGAACGGGCGCGACGTTGGGCGGCAGAACCAGCCCGGAATCGTCGCCGTGGGCCATGATCGTTGCGCCGACCATCCGGGTCGAGAAGCCCCAGGAAGTCCCGAAGGGATGCTTGCGCACGTTGTCGCGGTCGAGGAATTCGATGCCGGCGGCTCTGGCGAAGTTCTGGCCGAGCATGTGGCTCGTGCCGGCCTGGAGAGCCTTCTTGTCGCGCATCATGGCTTCGATGCACCACGTGAATTCCGCGCCGGGGAACTTCTCGCTGTCGGTCTTGCGGCCCTTGATGACCGGGATCGCAAGCCACTCCTCGGACACCTTGTCGTAGCAGTCGAGACCGGTCGCGACCTCCGCCTCGGCCTCCTCCCGCGAGGCGTGGAAGGTGTGGGCCTCCTGCCAGAGGAACTCGGTGGTCCGAAGGAAGAGGCGCGTGCGC
>CAZGUS010000198.1:0-3923 GCA_964529245.1 uncultured Anaerolineaceae bacterium | reverse complement strand
TACCTGAAGGCGAACTACACCGTCGATTACATGACCAGCGTCCTGACGGCCTTCCGCGACAACGAAGAGAAGGTGGCCGCGGCGGTGGCCGAATGCAGGCGCCTCGGCATCGACGTCCGGCCGCCCGACGTCCACCGCTCCTTCGTCGAATTCACCGTCGAGGAAGACGCCATCCGCTTCGGCCTCCTCGCGGTCAAGAACGTCGGCGAGAGCGCGATCCAGTCGATCATCGACGCCCGAGAGGCCGACGGCGACTTCCGCTCGCTGGCCGACTTCTGCGCCCGCGTCGATCTGCGGCTGGCCAATCGGCGGGTTCTCGAGTCGCTCGTGAAGGTCGGGGCTATGAGCCGTTTCGGCCACGCGGCGCAACTCCTGGCGGCGCTTGACGACGCCCTTGCCGCGGGCCAGGCCGCTCAGCGCGACCGGACCACCGGCCAGACCGCGCTGTTCGACATGGGCTCGGCGCCGGAGGCGCTGGAGCAGCCGCTGCCGCAGGTCCCCGAGGCCCTCTCGAGGGAGCGGCTGCGCTGGGAGAAGGAGCTTCTGGGGCTGTATCTCTCGGAGCACCCACTCGGCGCGCTGGCGGAGCAGATCGCGCAATACGTGAGCGCGTACTCCGGGGATCTCAAGGACGAGTCGCTCGACGGCCAGCGCGTCGTGATGGGCGGCATCGTCACGGCAATTCGGACGGTCGTCACCAGGGCCAAGGAGACGATGGCGGTCGCCACGCTCGAGGACCTGCAGGGCACGCTGGAGGTGGTCGTCTTCCCGAGGATGTACGGGACGTCCGGCGGCACTTTTGCGGAGGGGACGATCCTGCTGGTGGCCGGTCGTGTCGACCATCGCGGCGAGGAGACGTCGCTGCTCGCCGACGCGGTCTGGGTCTGGGAGGATGCCGCCGCCCGCGGACCCGCGGCGATTGCGCAGGAAGTCGCGGCCGGGGAGCGCGGCAGAGGCGGCGGCCGGCGCTGGTCTCCCGGCAACGGCATCGGGAGTGGCAACGGCAACGGAAGTGGCAACGGCGCCGGGTATCCGAAGGCCGCGCCCGCGCCCGCCGCGGGACCGGCCGCGGCCCAGGGCCCCGCGGGCCCCGCGCCCGCCCCCGCCGTCCCTGCAACGCCCGCAGCGCCCCGGATGCGCGTCTCGCCTCTACGGGGTGGGGGAGTGACACTGGTGGCTGGTGACTCGCCCGCTCCGGCCGGCCCCGCCGAGCCCATGTCGTCCGCACCCGCCCCCGACGACTTCGCCGCGCTCGCACCCGACCGTGAGGAGCCGCCGCTCCCCGATGAGGCGCGAGCCGTTGCGGCCCGTGCATCCGCGGCACCCACGCCGCCCCTCGAAGCGCCGGATTCGGGGGTTCTCCAGGTACGCTTCACACGAGGTGCGGACACCGACCGCATCGTGTGGGCGATGGAGGAGCTGCGGGCCATGCTCAAAGTACGTCCCGGATCCACGCGGGTGGTCTTCCACATCCCCGGCCCGGCCGGAGGAACCCTGCCGCTGGAGATCCGCAGCGGCGTGGCCTACGACGCCGAGCTTCTCTCGGAGGTCCAGCGTCGTCTGGGCGAGGGCCTCGTCCGCCTGGAGCTCTCCGTCGGGGGCCGGGCATGACGACTCCCCACAGCGACCCCGCCGCGCAAAGTGGCGGCCTCCTGCGCCGCCTGCTGGCGGGCCGACGCCGTTACGCCTTCGGCGCCGTGGTGATCGTCGTCTGGCTGTTCGTGGCCGTCGTCGTGGCCCTGGCCACCGCCAGCGGGGTGGTCTGGTTCTAACGGCGCCGCCGGCCGCCGACGAGCGCGGCTCCGCCCCAGGCCGCCTTCAGGTTCGACTCCCGGCTACAATGCGCGCGACCGTCCTTCCGCCTCGCCGACCCTCCAGGCGTGCCGGGAGCCGGCCGGCAGCGACGAAAAGCCGGTCGTACGTCAGCGGTTTTCGAAACAGGTGGGAACCAGTGCGCGTCTCAGCGGCCACCGCCACCAAGCTCGAATCGGGGATTGCTATCCAATGACCGGACGACAACCAGCGTCGAGTCGAAGGCCTCAGCCGGGGCCGCGGGAATCGGGCGCAATGGGCAACCGCTCTCTGATGGGATCGCCAATAGTCGCGGCTTTGCTCTCGCTCCTGTTCCCGGGCTTGGGCCAGGTAGCCGCGGGAGACCGGCGTCGCGGCCTGATCGTGGCCATCCCGATTCTGGCGATCCTGGCTGCCTTCGGGCTGTTGCTCCTCTTCGCCCGCGACTCGCTGTTCGGCCTGACGCTGAACCAGGGATGGCTGACGAGCCTTCTGCTCCTCGACCTTGTGGCGTTCATCTATCACGGGTGGGCCATCGTGGACTCCTACCTGCTTGCCCGCAAGGGCCAGCCCGAGAAGCGCAGGGTCAAGGGGGCAGGCACGAAATGGGCGCCGGTCCTCGGTGTCGCGCTCGTCATGGCGGGTGCGGTCGGGGCTCACGGCGCCTTCGCCGAGGTGGACATGGGCTGGCAGCACGACCTGTATTGTCTGACGGCCGCCACGCCCTGCTGGGTGATCGATAACCCAGGGCCGTCCGACACGGCCCAGGCCACCGACCCCGGGCAGCAACAAGAAGTGGACACCGGATCCCCGGTGCCACTTCCCACGGGCTCGGAAGGACCGCTGGCCAGCTTCAACCCGAGCGACTTCCCAACGTACCAGCCGAGAACCGATGCCGAGAACTGGGCGCAGGATGGGCAGTTGAACGTCGTGCTCATCGGCGTCGGGGTGGAAAACAACCCTTCCCAGGTGGGACCCGACACGGTGATGGCGATCCATATCGAGCTGGGGACCGGTCGCACGATCATGGTCAGCGTCGGTCGAACCTATACCTGCGTTCCGTTGCCCGCCTCGTGGTCGCACTTCGCCAACCCGGCCTCGAACGGATGTCCGGCGCACAGCTATCCGAGCCAGCTCTGGAACCTCGAGAACGACGCTCTCGCCCACTGCCAGAACTTCCCGATCCTCACGAGCACGTGCGGACAGTCGCCCGACCCGAACAAGTACCTGCGGGCCACCGAAGTCGAGGAGACCGCGATCGGCATGCTGGTGGGCTGGCAGATGGACGGCTCCGTGACCATGAACCCGGTCGGCCTGATCAAGCTCATCGACGACATGGGTGGAGTGACCATCAACGTCAAGTCGACGGTCACCGACTATCCGTGCGGACCTGCCGGCACGCCGCAGGCCAAGTGGCGCGTCTGCGACCTGTGCCCCAACTGCGCGGTCGGGAGCCCCAACAAGGTCCACTACGGTTACGAGATCCCCGAGAAGGCATTGGGGGCGGCTCAGGCCCAGGCCGCGATCGCCAGGATGATCGCGGACTCGGCCAGCTCCGGCGGGAAGCAAAAGGTAAGCGCCGTCGGTCCGGCCGACGTCCAGTTCACCATCAAGCCCGGTGAGCAACACATGGATGGCGATTGGGCCCTGGCCTACGCTCGGTCGCGCATCTACTACACCGAGTTCGACCGGCAGGGCCGCCAGCAGGAAGTCCTCAAGGCGTTGCGCCAGAGCGTCAATCCCTGCGACATCGTTGGCAATGCAGGCGGCTGGCTCTCGGCGCTGGCCGACGTTCCATACGCGTTCAACACGGACCTGCCCATCAACAACATCCAGGATGTCAAGCAATGGGCCAGCCTGGCATCGCGAGTCGGCGGTGACGGCGTCCAGAAACTTGTCCTCACGCCGAAACTGGGCAACAACGGCGGGAACCTGAACATCACCAACTGGGCGTCGGGCGGTTACCCGATGATCGACCAGAACGTGATCAATCAAGTCAGGCAGCTGGAGGCCCAGGGGCTCAACGCCGCGTCCACGTCCGCCCCGAGCGGGGCCGCGGGAGGCACCACCTGCTAGATACAGCCACCAGCCAGGCGAAGATGCCCGGGGGAGATGGTGCCGACGGCGGGAGT
>CAZGUS010000197.1:0-3933 GCA_964529245.1 uncultured Anaerolineaceae bacterium | reverse complement strand
CCTTGTCGGCCAGGACCTGGCTGAAGCTCAGGGTGTCGTCGCCGCCGATCGGGATCAGATAGTCCAGACCGAGCTTCTCGATGTTCTCGAGCACCACGGGCGTGAAGTTGTAGACGCCCTCCTTGACCTCGAGCTGCTTGAGGCGTTCCGGCCCGATGTGCGCCGGGGTCTTGCCGGCCTTCATCTTGCGGGCGTTGGTTCGGGAGGTGTGAAGCCAGGTGCCGCCGGTGCGGTCGATCGAGCGGGTGTTGTTCCGATCGAGCGGGATGATGTAGTCCGGGTCCAGGCCGGGCCCCGGCTTCATGTGAGTCAGGCCTTCCCAGCCGCGCCGAATGCCGTAGACCTCGTAGCCAAGCTCGGTTGCCCGATAGACGACGCTCTTGATGACGGCGTTCAGGCCGGGGACGTCGCCGCCTCCGGTGAGGATGCCGATGCGCGGAGTTCGAGTCATGCGTGCCTTCCGTGGATGAGGGCCGCGGCCGAAGCAGCGGCCGTGACGTTCAGGAGCAGCCGATGCCGGCTGCGATGGGCCCGTTCGATTTGCCTGCTCATTTTAGGCGACCGGAGTAGCGGCGCGCCTCGCCTACCGTTCGAGGCGATACCGCAGGAAGAGGTCGTCGCCGGCGCGGCGGACGGCGACCAGCTTCGACCAGCGGCCTTGCCCGCCACCGAAGGCGGTGCCCTCCACCAGCGCCAGGCGCTGCGCCGCGGCGTCGCGGCCGACGATCTGGGGCGCGACCGTCAGGAACAGCTCGTCGATGAGATGCGCGCGCAGCAGCTCGCCAAAGAGATGCGGGCCGCCCTCGCAAAGCGCCAGGCGCGCGCCGGTCCCTCGGACCAGCTCCAGGATCGCTCCGGCCGGGACCCGCCCATCCACTCCGACAGCCGCCACGCTCAGGTTCGCGGGGAGCGGTCGGGCGTCGAGGCGGGCCGCTCCGGCGGGGGTCGTGGCCACGATCGCCGGAACGTCCGGGGCGCTCAGCCCGGGATGATTCGGATCGACGTTGCCGCTCGCGCTGACAACGATCAGGGTCGGCTGTAGGGCCAGCCCCAGGTCCGCTCGCCACGCGGCGAAGTCGGCGGCGAGGGCCGGGAACAGATACGGAGCCGTCCAGCGATGGCGCGTCCCGACTCGCAAGGTCCCGGCGCCGACGACGACCACGTCCGCGAGGCCGCGCAGCAGGGCCATCATGAATCGGTCCGCGTCGGAGAAGCCGCTGATCTCGCCCCCGCCGGCGGCCGGCTCACTCGGGCCGAGCGCGACCACCCCGTCCACGGTCGATACGAAGTTGGCGACGATCGTGGGGCGCTCGGAAAGGAGCGGCATCGCGAGCTCGCCCGCGAAACGCGCGGCCAGGGCAGGCGGCAGCCATCCGCCTCGAACGGCCGCGCCGTCGACTGGCGCGGTCTCCGGCGCGTGCCAGAGCGGCTCGAGCGCCAATCCCTCGCTTCTACGTTCCAAGTGGCCTCCCTTCAGGCCGGTATGCCGATTCGGCGGCGCGCGCCGCCGCCGTGCACCGCTCAGTCGCGGACGCCGCGCTGCAGCCCTGCCAGATCGTAGAACTCGGAGCGCAGTGGCGCGCTTGTTTCGTACGCCCCGCGGAAGGCCGTGGTGCGAGTCATCGGATGCACCTCGCGGACGCCGCGCATCTGCGTGCACAGGTGGTGCGCTTCCATGTAGACCGCGACGCCGTGCGGTTCGGTCAGTTCAACCAGGGCCTCGGCGATCTGATGGGTCATCCGTTCCTGGACGCCGAAACGGCGCGTGGCGATGCGAACCAGCCTCGTCAGCTTGCTTATGCCGATGATGTGTTCGTGGGCGATGTACCCGACGAAGGCACGGCCCAGGAACGGCAGGGCATGGTGCTCGCACAGCGCCGTGAACGGAATCGGGCCCTCGACGACCTGCGACAGCTCGCAGCTCGCGCCGCCGTAGCACTCGGTCGGGAAGACGGTGACGAGCTTGGGGTCGCCTTCGTAGCCCTCGGTCGAATCGAACAGCGCCCGAACGAACCGGCGCGGCGTGTCGGCCGTTCCCGGACTGGTAGTGTCGAGCCCCATCGCCCCGAGGATTTCGGCCACGTTCGCTTCATAGCGGGCCCAATCGTCGGGGGAGATCGCCGCCCGCCGAAGACGGGCTCGTTCGTCGTCGAGCTCGAGCGACGTGCCGGCGGCGTGGTGGGCGACCACCCCGTCGAGATCGTCGTCCGAGTGGTGATGGCGCTCCAATCGCATCTGCGCCAGCGTTCGCGCGTCGTTGCCCGGGTCTTGCGTGGCCATTTCGACCTCCCGCAGAACACTAGGACCGGGGCGCCTCGCGCGCGGCACGCGGGCAGTCCGGTCGCGACAGGCGGGAGCGGCCCCGACCAGGATCAGAGCAGCCGCAGCTCTGTGGCTTCGCCGGTGTCGACGCTTCGGGCGCACGTCGGGCAATACCAGCGCGCCTCGAGCGGCGTGCCGCAGGCCTGGTGCCGGAGGGCGTCCGACGAGTCGGCGCGCGAGCCCCAGTCGGCCAGGAGACGAAGCGCGCCGGCAAGCTCGAGGCCGTCGGCCGTCAGCTCGTAACTCAGGCGCAGCGGCCGCTCGGAATACGGCCGGGTCAGCAGCACGCGCTCCCGTTCGAGGCGCTTGAGCCGGTCCGAGAGGATGTTGGGCGCGATGCCGGACAGCGCCGCCTGGAGGTCGTTGAAACGGCGCGGCCCGTCGAGCAGAGCCTCGACGACGAGCAGGCTCCAACGATCGCCGACGCGATCGAGGGCGGCTTGGAGCGGGGAGGGAGCGGCTTCTTCGGTCACGTCGTCATCGTAGCGAGTTCGGGGCTTGCGCGATCCGGGTGGGCATTGTAACTTGCAACTCGCTAGTAACTACGGCAATCGACACAGGTGGGCGCCGGCCGAAAGGCGCGGCACTCGAGGAGCATCGAAATGGGCGCACTGGACGAGATCTCGGCGGCGGTGGCGAAGGTGGCCGGGTCGGCGGGACCGAGCGTGGTCGGGATCGGCGGGCGATGGCGCCGCGGATCGGGCGTGATCGTGGCGGAGAATCGGGTGCTGACGAACGCCCACAACGTCCACGGCGACGAAGCCACTTGCGTGTTTGCCGACGGCCGGCGAGCTCGCGGCAAGTTGCTGGGCGAGGACATGGACGGCGATCTGGCCGTTCTCGAAGTCGACACGGCCGGTGCGGCGGCACTGCCGTGGGCGAACGCGAAGGCGGCGCCGGCGGTCGGTTCGATCGTCTTTGCCGTGGCCAGCGCGGCGGCCGGTGGCGTGCGCACGACGGTCGGGATGGTCTCCGGAGTTGAGCGATCCTTCCGCGGCCCGGGCGGCCGGCTGATCGGCGGCAGCATCGAGCACACGGCGCCTCTGGCGTCGGGCTCGTCCGGAAGCCCGGTTCTCGACGGTGAAGGGCGCCTGCTCGGGATCAACACCCAGCGGATCGGCGAGGGGTTCTACCTCGCGCTTCCGGCCGACGAAGGCCTGCGCGCTCGAATCGACGCGCTGGGTCGAGGCGAGTCGACCGTTCGGCCGCGCCTCGGCATCGCCGTCGCGCCCGGACACGTCGCCCGGCACCTGCGCCGGGCGGTCGGCCTGCCGGATCGAGAGGGCGTGCTGGTTCGTGGGGTCGAGGAAGACGGCCCGGCCGACGCGGCGGGCATCCGCGAAGGCGACCTGATCGTCTCCGCCGGCGGCGCCCCGATCGAGGATCCGGACGCTCTGCACGAAGCCCTGGCGAAGGCCGGCTCCGGCAATCTCGACATCGGCCTGGTTCGCGGCGTCGAAGAGCTGACGGTCAAGGTCGACCTCGGCACTCCCGCTTCGACCGGCGAGGCTTCGAAGAAGGCGAACTGACCGAAGGCTCGCCCGATGGGCGTCGTCGCGCCATGATTGAGGCATGGCGACGCTCATCGGGGTAGATATCGGGTCGACCCAC
>CAZGUS010000196.1:0-3965 GCA_964529245.1 uncultured Anaerolineaceae bacterium | reverse complement strand
TCTCATGCACGCCGCCAGCGTTTATCCTGAGCCAGGATCAAACTCTCCGACAAAACCTCAGCCTTGCGGCTGAATACGTCCGAGGGTTGCTTCCCGCTCGATCCTTACCGGATTTCCTGCCACTCTTCAATTGTTAAGGTGCCCACGTTGAAGGCGCGAAACCGCGCCAGGCGCAACACTCTCATGATGAGGGTCGAGCTCACCACTGTCAAGCGACGCACCGGGGGACCGGCCCGTTCGCCGACGGCCCAGAAGGTCGTCGGGACCAGGGCGCCGCGGAATACTATCGGCCTCCGTCCCGCCTGTCAAACCGCTCCACTCGCCCGGCTCGGGCGCCGGGGGATGGGCCGTGCGCGAGCCCGCGCGCGGGCGGACGAGCCGTCCGCGGGCCGTTTCGTCCCTAGAGCGGGCTGCTCTCGACGAGCAGCAGGCCCACGGCGGCGGAGATCCAGCATAGGGCGGCGAGTTCGAAGGACGGCGTCACGCTCAGTGGCCCCACGGCGATGAAATAGAGGATGGCGCCGACGACGGCACCTGCGCCGATCTTGGCGAGGCGAAGCAGGATCTCGTTGATCAGCTGGCTCATCAGGCACCCCTGGACATCGCGGAGGCGACCGGGGTCGGGGCCCGGCCGTGGGAGACGGAAGATCGAGCTACGGCGAGCATCAGATGGCGCGCCGGCCTTGAAGCGCCCGGATGAGCGTGACCTCGTCGGCGTATTCGAGGTCCCCGCCCACGGGCAATCCACGCGCGATTCGGGTGACGCTGCCGACCAGTGGCTCGAGGCGCTCGGCCAGGTACATGGCCGTGGCCTCTCCCTCGAGAGTCGGGTTCGTGGCGATCACGACCTCCTCGAATCGGGCGCCCGCCCGGTTGGCTTCGTCCGCCCGCTCGAATAGCTGACGAACCTTGAGCCGCTCGGGGCCGACGCCGTCGATCGGCGAGATGGCGCCGTGAAGCACGTGGTACAGACCCTTGAACTCGCCGGTGCGCTCCAGCGCGAGCACGTCCAGGGGCTCCTCCACGACGCACAGTCGAGCGAGGTCGCGGCCCGGGTCCGAGCAGATCGCGCACACCGGCCGATCGCTGATGTTGAAGCAGCGCTCGCAGAACACGACCTGCTCGCGCACGGCGATGAGGGCGGCCGCCAGAGTTCGGGCTTCCGTCTCGGGCGCGCGCAGCAAGTGGTACGTCAGCCGCTGGGCGGTCTTGGGGCCGATCCCCGGCAGGCGGGCGAAGGATTCGATGAGCCGCGCGACCGGCTCGATCAGCAGCGCCGGCACGACGCCCTACATCCCCGGCAGCCGGAGACCGCCGGTGACTGCCGCCATCTTGGCTTCGGCCAGTTCCCGGGCCGCGCGCTGCGCGTCGGTGACGGCGGCAACGATCAGGTCCTGAAGCATCTCGACGTCGGCGGGATCGACTGCCGACGGATCGATGGCGACGCTGACAAGCTCCTGCTTGCCGTTGGCTACGGCCGTTACGACGCCGCCGCCGGCTGTTCCCTCGACGTGCGTCTCGGCCAGCTCCTGCTGGACGCGCGCCATGTCTTGCTGCATCTGCATTGCCATCCGCTGCAGGTTGGCCATGCCCATTTCGTGTCCTCCTGGGGTCCGCTGCGGCTCACCGGCTGCGCCTGCCGCTTGCTCCGAAGTCTGGCCGAAACCGCAACCGCCTGCACGGTCGGACTCAATCGACGTCGCCGACGTCGGCCGCGTCGTCGCCGTAGATGCGTTTGAACTCCGTCAGCAGGCGGGCGCTGTCCGGACCGTCGGGCAGCGGTGCGACTTCCACGTTCGCCGCCACGCACCGCACCGAGACCGGCATGCCCAGAACCCGACTCACGCCGTCTTCCAGGATCGGGCGGCGGCGGTCCGCAACGTCCTTGAAGAAGCTCTGCGTCTCCGGGAAGCCGAGGGTCACGACGTTGCCGTCGACGCCTACCGGGCGGCAGGCGACGATGAGGGGTCTGGTCGGCGGGCTCTTGCTGATGACCTCGACGATCTCCGCCCAACGCTCCAGCAGCAGCGCCAGGGTCGGGCCGGGGCGGGCGCCCGGCCCGGTCTCGGTCGAACGCTCGCTCGAAGTCGGTCCGGCGGCCGGAGTCGCCCGCTGGGGCGGCGCCGGGCGTGGGGCGGGAGCCGGAGCCGGAGCCGACGGCCGGGCCGGTTCCGCGGCCGGCCTATCGGGGGCGGGCGGCTTCGAAAGCTCCGGGCCCGACGCGGCAGCCGCTTTCCGAATCTCCGGCCCTTCCGCCGGGGCCGGTGCGGCGGCGGGCACTGCGGCAGGCGCGAACACGCTCACGCTCACGGTCGCGGCCGCGGCTGCTGCGGCGGGTGTCAGCAGGGCCAGTTCTAGCTGCAATCGGATGCCGCCGGCGCCCGGGTGCGCCATGTCCAGCGAAGCCAGGCGGCGGGCGATCGCCGCCAGGGCGACGGGGCCGGCGGAGGCGAGGCCAGACGGCGTCGCGCGACCTAGGGACGAGAGCAGGGCCAGGCGCAGCACTTCGATCGCCTGCTCGGTGAATGCGCGCAGGTCACGGCCGCGTTCCTCCAGGCCGTCGAGGAGCTCGATGCCGGCGATGGCCCGGCCGTTGACCATGGCGTCGAGGAACGCCTCGACCGTCTCCTCCTCGACTAGGCCCAGGACGTCGCGGACGTGATCGGCCGTCAGCACGCCGGTGTCCGTGCCGAGCAGCTGATCGAGCATCGACTCGGCGTCGCGCATGCCGCCCGCCGCCAGGCGGGCAATCAGGTCGATCGCCTCCGGTTCGGCCGTTCGATCGTCGGCGGCAAGGATCGTCCGCAGCTTGCCGCCGATCTCGGCGACGGTCAGCCGCCGGAAATCGAAGCGCTGGACGCGCGACACGACGGCCGGCCTGATCTGGGTGCTGTCGGTCGTGCAGAAGACGAACACGACATGGTCGGGCGGCTCCTCGAGAGTCTTGAGCAGGACATCCCAGCCCTCTCGGATGCGCTGAACCTCGTCCACGATGAAGACCTTGACGGTCAGATCCGAGGCGCCGGTGTAGATCCTGGGCAGGAGGTCGCGCATGTCGTCGACGCGGTTGTTCGAGGCGGCGTCCATTTCGCTGACGTCCAGGGCGCGGCCTTCACGAATCGCGACGCAGGCCGGACACTCGTCGCACGGCTCGCCGTCGCGCAGGTTGGAGCAGTTGAGCGCCTTCGCCAGGATGCGCGCCATCGATGTCTTGCCGGTCCCGCGCGGACCGACGAACAGATAGGCATGGGCGGTTCGGCCCGAACGCACGGCGTTCCGAAGCGTCTCGACGACCGCCTGCTGACCCACGATCTGACCGAATGTCTGGGCGCGCCAGCGGCGGTAGATGGCTTGATGCTGTCCGGTCGTGCTCACGACGCTCCTGCGAGAGCGAGGACGGCGGGTGCCGTCGCGGGCGGCGCCGTACGCCGGCCGCCGGTTCGAATGCCGTGCACCCTCCGTCGAACCGTCGTTCCCGTGCCCACCGCAGGTGGCAGCTCAGACCAGGCCATTCCGCGGCACCCGACGATCATCGCTTAGTGCTGCTTCCTTCCGGACCTGACACGCTTCGCGAGCCGCCGCTGCGCGGGACCCGGCCCTCAACGTCACCACAAGAGGCGGCCTTCGAGAACGGGGACCTCGGGAGGGAATTCAGCCCTGCTGGAGCGGATTGCAGGTACAGGGCACCGCTAGTTCCCCGCCTAGCACGGCCGGGGAATCATAGCAGCCCGGGACGGCGCGACCGAGGAGCGGCTCGCGGCGATGCGCGAACGCGCGGTTCTCGAGTCCATCCTCCGCCGCGCCGCCACGGCGGACGCCCCGCGCGCCGCGAACCGGGGCACAAAACCGGCGTCCGGCTGGCGCAGAGGAAGTGGCGGAGAGGGAGGGATTTGAACCCTCGATGGGTTGCCCCATACCGCATTTCCAGTGCGGCGCCCTAGGCCACTAGGCGACCTCTCCGCGAA
>CAZGUS010000195.1:0-3967 GCA_964529245.1 uncultured Anaerolineaceae bacterium | reverse complement strand
GTGTTGACCTGGAGCTGCAGCGCGGCGTCTTCCTCGTCTCCTGCGGCCAGGCCGTCCGGCGCGGCAGCCGCGACCGCCCGCCCGAGGCGGCTGTTGGGGTCGATCTCCAGATCGTGCGTGTGCGCGGGCCCGCTGCCGTATGCCGTCCCCACGTGGTCGGGCACGTCCTGGAGCAGCTTCCCGCCGGCGAAGACGTTGATCGCCTGCAGGCCGCGGCAGATCCCGAAGACGGGCAGCGAACGGCGCTCGGCCTCGCGCCATGCGGCCAGCTCGAGATGGTCGCGGGCAGCGTCGATCTCGGCGGCGCCGGCCACTTTCTCGCCGTACATGGCCGGGTCGATGTCGGCGCCGCCGGCCAGCAGCAGTCCGTCCATCGCAGCCAGGAGGTGGTCGCGCTCCAGCGCCGGGGTCCCTGTGTGGAGCAGTGCCGGAGTGCCGCCGTGGCCCGCGATCCCGGCCTCATACAGCCCGTTCTTGCGGGCGGCCAGGCCCGGGTCGTGGGAGAGCGCCGGGTCGCCGACGGTGATGACGATGAGCGGCAGAGATCTGGCGGCTCGGTCTGACATGCCACGGAGGATACAGCCAGTGGGCCGGACGGGATCGCGGGCGGATCCGCGGCCCGGTGCGCGGCGCTCGGCCGGTGCGCGGCGCTCGGGCCGGTGCGGGGGAGAAAGGTTGGCAGGGTCGCTTGGGGGGAAAGCGGCCCTGCCATGATGCGACGTCAGGCGGATTCTACCCGCCGGGCGTCCGTCGGCACCTGCCAGTCGCTGGCCCGACGCCGTGGGATGACGTTGACCGGGACGGCGGCGTCGCCGGACCCGAGACGGAATCTTGCCACCAATTCGTCGAGTTGTTGAGCCATCTCGGCAAGTGTCGCTGCCGACGCTACGACCTCCTCGGCCTGGGCCGACATCTCCTCGGTCGCGGCCGAGACCTCCTCGGCGGATGCCGAGTTCTCCTGGCTGATGGCGGCGATGGACGCCACCGATTGGCTCACGACATCGGCCGCGGACGACATCAGGGCGGCCGACTGGTTGGTTTCGGCGGCGATCGAGGCTATCCCGTCGGTCGCCGAGACGACTTCGGAGCTGAGGCTCCTGATCTCCACGACGGCCGCCATCATGTCGGTCAGGACGGCGTTGCGGGCTTCCGCCAGGCCGTTGATCTCCTTGAACGACGCGGAGGCCTGGTCGGCCAACTCGGCGCCGGAGGCGACTTCGGCCGCGCCGGCCGACATGGCCTTGACCGCTTCCTCGGTGCCCTGCTGGACCTGGGCGATCAGGGCCGCGATCTCCTTTGTGGCGCGGCTGCTGCGCTCGGCGAGCTTGCGAACCTCGTCGGCCACGACGGCGAAGCCTTTGCCCTGCTCGCCGGCTCGGGCCGCCTCGATGGCGGCGTTGAGGGCGAGGAGGTTGGTCTGCTCGGCGATGTCGTCGATGGTCTCGACGATGGCCCCGATCTGATCTGACTTGGCACCGAGGTCGGTCACGGCGGCGGCGGTCGAGTCGACGGCGGTCTTGATGCGATTCATGCCGCCCGCCGTCTCGTCCACCGCCTCCTGGCCGGCTGACAGCGCGGCCGTCACGCGGTCGTTCAGGGGCGCAATGTCGTGCGATGCCTTCATCGCCCTGTTGACCGCCTGAGTCGTGGCGCCCAGGGCGCGGGAAGCATCCTGAACGCGCATCTGAGTGCCGGCCGCGCCCTGTCCGACTCGCTCGATGATGTGGCTCAGATCCCGGCTGGCGCTGCTCGTCTGCGAGGCGGAGCGGGCTTGCTCGCCGGCGCCGGCGGCCACCTGGCCGATTGTCTGGGCGATCTGCTGCGAGGCGTTGCCCGACTGCGCGGCGGTGGAGTTGAGCTGGTCCGACGCGCTCGACATCGCCTCGGCGGCGACCTTCACCTCGCCCACGGTGTCGGCCAGGCCGCGGCGCGCGGTCTCGTAGCTCTCGATCGTGGATCTGAGCTTGGCAAGCATCCTGTTGGTGACGGCCGCGGTCTCGCCGATCTCGTCGCCGCCGTACTTCTCGATGGGCGCAGTGACCGGGCGAACGGCGACCGTCAGGTCGTTGGCGGCCAGCGCCCCCAGGCCGGTCTCGAGGTAGGTGGCACAGTTGTCGGTCATGGACGTCAGGGTGGCCTGGACGTCATGGACGCCTTTGCGAATCGACCCGGCCACCCGCAGGGACAGGAACAGGCCCGCTGCCGCCGCGATCAGGAAGACGACGATCGCGACCAGCCGCGCCTGCTCGAAGGTCGACTCGGTCTGGCCGTTGATGCCAAGCGAGTCGGCGGCGGCCCCATCCTCGAGCTTGTCCAGGGAGCCGACGGCGTCATCGAGGACTGCTGCGGCGGCGCCGGCCTCCGTCGCCGCCGCGGCCGGGCTCGCTCCGAGCTTGGCGTCGGCGAGAGCCGTGGCGAAGGCGGCCTGATATTTGGCCTGCGCGGCACGCAGGGCGGCGAAGTCGAGGTTCTCCTGGGCGCTGTGCGGAAGCCCCGCGTAGACGGCTTCGGAGGCTGCGATCTCCTGGTCGTCGGACGCGATGGTCGCGTCGATGTCGGCCTGGGCCGAAGGCTGGTTGCCGACGTAGACGCTCTCGTTGAGGGCCGCCTGCTTCTCGGCCAGGTCGGTGTCTATCGTCCCCAGCGCCTTGACGGCGGTCGTGCCCTTCGTATAGGACAGGTCGGCCTGATCGTTGACACTGCCCAGGCTGATCACGCAGAAGACGGTGATCAGGAGTGCGGCGAGCAGCAGGGCTCCCGAAGTCGCAAGGAGCTTCGCCCGAACGGAGAGTCTCATCGGCACATGACCCAGAATCGGCCAGGGCGGCCCGCACCTGATTGTGCGCGCACGGAGGCGGACGTCGGCAGGATCGCCTCGGTTCGGGTATCGGTCGGCCGGCCCCAGACTGAGTACGTGAAAGTCAGTAATCCCGCCCGGAATTCGGCCGCCGGCGCGGCTGTTGGAAACTAGTGAACCGCGGTCCCCAGCAGCGATCCGATGCCGAAGGTGACGGCCGCGGCAATCCCGCCCAGGGCGGCCTGGCGGACACCGGTCCAGACGGCGTGGCGATGAGTCAGGCGGCTGACCCCCAGACCGATGGCGAACAGCGCCAGACCGGAGGCGGCGATGCTCAGCACGAAGGCCGCCGTCCCGCCGCCGAGCACGAGGAAGGGCAGGAGGGGCACGAAGGCGCCGAGCGCGAACGCGCACAGCGATCCCAGTCCGGCGGCGACGGGGGAGCCCATCGTCTCGGCCGAAAGCCCGATCTCTTCACGGACGAAGGTGTCGATGGCACGCTCCGGGTCGTTCATGATCCGCTTCACGATCATCTCGGCCTCGGGCCGCGACAGGCCCTTGGCTTCGTAGATCTCGCACAGGATGTCCGTTTCCTGTTCCGGGGTGTGATGGAGCTGATGGCGCTGCAGGTCGATCTGGTACTCGAGCAGCTCGCGCTGCGACCTCACCGACACGTACTCGCCCACGGCCATCGAGAAGCCACCCGCCAGCAGCCCGGCGACGCCGGCGATGACGATCGCATGCGGGTCCTGGCCGGCGGCGCCGGCGGCTCCGGCCACACCCATGATCAGCGACAGGTTGCAGACCAGGCCGTCGGTCGCACCGAAGACCACGGGCCGCACGATGCTCGCACCGCGCGTCTCGTGCGGGCTCGCCGGCGGCTCACGGAGCGCTCGAAGGCGAGCCGCGGCGGCGCTGAGCCTGTTTGGGGAGGACATCGATCCCTCGCTAGGTGGGTTTCGTCTGCGGATCGGATTGTGGCGCATCGGGGCGCGCGTGGCGAGGCGCCGGAGACTGGCGAGGCGCGGCAGACCGGCGCGGCGCCGGGGTAAGGTTCGGGCGCGGCCACGGCCCGTCCGTGCCGGCCATGGGATGGCGCGCGTCCGGCAGGCGCCGCGTGGCGATGACGGCGATCCAGTTCGAAAACCTCGTCTTCATCCGGTCGATCGC